>DDRC01000039.1:0-180 GCA_002342985.1 Flavobacteriales bacterium UBA2426 | reverse complement strand
GCAGGCCCGTGAGCTCGGCGATCTTCTTCGCCACCAGCACGCTGTAGCCCTTCGGCGCGTTGAGGCCGGTGCCCACGGCGGTGCCGCCGAGCGCCAGCTCACGCACCATCTCCAGTGCGTTGTTCACGGCGCGGAGGCCGTTGTCGAGCTGTTGCACGTAGCCGCTGAACTCCTGGCCCA
>DDRC01000222.1:17804-35594 GCA_002342985.1 Flavobacteriales bacterium UBA2426 | reverse complement strand
GGTCACATCGTCGGTGCTGTCGACCGCGGTCCACGCATAATCCCACAGCACGCCCGGGCCTTGCAGGGTGTCCCACGGGAAGAGGTCTGCGATCTGGTAGTGGTGGAAGCTGCTCCCCACGGGGGCGAGCAGCTCGGCGGTGGAGAGCCCTTGCGCGCGCGGCAGGCCGCGGAAGACGATGGCGCACACGAGCGCGATGGCGATGCGGGGCATGAAGCGTAGGGTGCGTTGCATGAGCAGGTTGTTTCAACCAAGGTGAGCGTGGGTGTGCCGCTGCACCACGGCCGCGTGAGGAGCGGCATGCACCAGCAGAGCAGCGTATGCGCTGGGGACGGTAGGTTGAAAGGTTGGGCCAACCATCCGTCACCTACGCAACGCCAGCGCACGGAATCCGCCCATCGGCGGGCAGGTCGGAGCACCTTGCGTCCACCCCTCGGCGCACCCATGCTGCAGAACCTCCTCCTCACCGGCTTCCGCAACCTCTGGAAGCAGAAGCGCTACGCGCTCATCAACCTGCTGGGCCTGGCCACGGGCATCGCATGCTTCGTGCTCATCGGGCTCTACGTGCAGTACCAGCGCAGCTTCGACCGTTTCGTGCCCGATCATGAGCGCGTGTACCGCGTGGTGGGCAAGATCGAGATGGAGGGGCAGGGCGAGCACAGCAGCAGCATGGTCTTCGGGCTGGGGCCCACGCTCTACGCCGACCATCCGGAGCTGGTGGAACGCTACTGCCGCTGGTTCGATTTCCAGGACCCGCAGCACACGCTGAAGGTGGGCGACAGCCTCAGCACCGACCGCATGTTCACCGAGAGCGGGCTGTACCTGGTGGACAGCACCGTGTTCGAGCTCTTCGGTTATCCGCTCGTGCAGGGCGATCCGAGGACGGCGCTCACCAAGCCCGGCAGCATCGTGCTCAGCCAGGAGCTGGCGAAGAAGTACTTCGGCGATGCCGACCCCATGGGCCGGATGATGAAGTGGGACAACGCCATGGATGTGCAGGTGACGGGCGTGCTGGGCGAGCTTCCGCGCAACTCGCACATCCGCTTCGAGGGGCTGGTGAGCATCTACACCATCCTGCAGTACTGGAAGAAGATCGAGCGCAACAATTGGGTGTGGAACCCGTGCTGGACCTACGTGCGGCTGAAGGAGGGCGTGACCGAAGCGGAGGCGGAGCGCGTCTTTCCGGCCTTCATCCAGAAATACTACCCCGACTTCCTCAAGGACCAGATCGGCCACGAGCTGCAGCCGCTGGCGGACATCCACCTCACCAGCAAGCTCGACTTCGAGATGCGGCAGAACGGCGACAAGGGCAGCGTGAACATCCTCTGGGCCATCGGCTTCTTCATCCTGGTGCTGGCCGCCGTGAACTTCATGAACCTGGCCACGGCGCGCAGCGCGTACCGGGCCCGCGAGGTGGGCGTGCGCAAAGCGGCGGGGGCGGCGCGCGGCCAGCTCATCGCCCAGTTCCTGCTGGAGAGCGTGCTCATGAGCATGCTCGCTGCGCTGATCGCCCTGCTGCTGATCAAGCTGCTGATGCCGGCCTTCAATGAGCTGGCGGGTGAGATGATCCCGCTGCCGACGATGCTGGTGCCCGGCGTGCTCGGCCTCGCGGTGGTGCTCGGCCTGCTCAGCGGCATCTACCCGGCCTTCTTCCTCAGCAGCTTCCAGCCGGCGGTGGTGCTGAAGGGGAACAGCGGCGGCACCTCGCGCGGGCAGGCGCTGCGGAAAGCCCTGGTGGTGGTGCAGTTCGCCATCGCGCTGGTGCTCATCATCGGCACCGTCTTCGTGAAGCGCCAGCACGACCACCTGCGCACCGTGGACCTCGGATTCACCAAGGAGCAGGTGGTGCTCATCCCCGTGCGCGCGCCCATGGCGGATGTCTACCTGGCGGTCTACCCCGAGCTGAAGAAGATCAGCGGGGTGAAGGCCGTGAGCTGGGCCAACGACATCCTCGGCAAGAAGCACAACACCCACGAGTTCAACTGGGGCACCATGGAGCAGGGCAAGTGGACCTACCTGCCCGCGCTCTACGTGAACCCCGAGTTCCAGCGGGCCATGGACATCGAGCTGCTCGCCGGTCGCTGGTTCAGCCGCGACTTCCCCGGCGATGATTCCCTGAGCGTGGTGATCAACGAGACCTTCGCCCGGCAGCTGTACCCCGATGATCCCGCCAAGGCCATCGGCGAGCGCATGGACACGCCGCATGGCGAGGAGCGCGTGATCGGCGTGGCGAAGGACTTCGCCTTCGATCCGCTCTTCAAGGCCGTCGCCCCATTCGTGTTCGACATGACCAATGACATTACGCAGTGGCTCCGGTACATCTACATCCGCACCGAGGGCGGCGACCCCAGGCCCGTGATCGAGGCCGCGCGCAAGGAATGGAACGCGCGCACCACCAACTTCCCCTTCGAGTACCAGTTCCTCGACGATCAGCTCAACATGCAGTACGAGGCGCAGGGCCGCCTGGCGCAGCTCGTCGGCATCTTCTCCCTGCTCGCGGTCTTCATCGCCTGCCTTGGCCTCTTCGCGCTCGCCAGCTGGACGGCCGAGAAGCGCACGCGCGAGATCGGCATCCGCAAGGTGATGGGCGCCGACACGCTGCGCATCACCTGGGAGGTCACCCGCGATTTCCTCCTGCTGGTGCTCGTGGGTGCGCTGGTGGCGGTGCCGCTCGCGTGGTTCGGCGTGGGCCGCTGGCTGGAGAACTTCGCCTTCCGCACGCACATCGAGCCGCTGGTGTTCCTCGGTGCGGGACTGGTGGTGCTGCTCATCGCATCCTTCACGGTGAGCTTCCGGGCGATAAGGGCGGCGCAGACGGATCCGGTGAAGGCCTTGCGGCACGAGTAACCGAACGAACATGGATCGAAGGCACTTCCTCGCCACTACCGCCCTCGGCTTGCCGCTCGTGGGGGCGCTACCCCTGCACGCCCAGAACCTCGCCGGCAACGACAAGCCCCCGCGCTTGCCGGACGAGCTGGTGAAGGAGTTCGTGCGCGTGGGCCATGGGGAGTTCGATGCCGTGAAGCGCATGCTCGACGAGCAGCCCGGGTTGCTGAACGCGTGCTACGACTGGGGCGGCGGCGACTTCGAGACCGCCTTGGAAGCCGCCGGCCATGTGGGCAGCCGCGAGGTGGCGGAGTTCCTGCTGGCGCGCGGTGCCCGGCCCAACATCTTCGTGCTCACCATGCTGGGGCAAACCGCCGTGGTGAAGTCGCAGCTTGCAGCGTTCCCGCATCTCTTGCGCGCAAAGGGGCCGCACGGGCTCTCGTTGCTGCACCATGCCGCGCGCGGCGGTGAGCGCTCCGCTGAATTGCAGGAGCACTTCGCGCTGCTCGGGTTGACGGAGATGCGGTTCCCGCTGCCGTGAGCCGTGCAGGCGAGGAGGAGCCCCACCGCGACCAGGGCGGTGCTGGAGCGCAGCAACACACGGCCGGGCCTGCTCTTCCAGAAGCGATGGCGTGCGCGCCAGCGGATGGCCTGATCCATGCCGCCTCAGGATCCCTCAGTACTGGCCTCGCTGCAGCTGCTTGCCGGAGCTGTCATAGGCCACTTTCCACTTCGGCTGGCCTTTCTGCTTCAGTTCAACGACGTACGAGACGGTGCCGTCAATCGTGATGCGGTCCACGTCATCCATGCGGTAGCCGGGGAACTCCGTGGCGATGGTGCTTGCCACCCCGGCAGGCAGGTCGCTCGCGGAGGTCTCCTCCTCATGCCGCAGCAGCTTGCCGCTGCCATCGTACCACGCCTCGTGGTCGGTGAAGAGCAGGCCGGTCTCGAACTCCACCTTGTATTGCGTGCCCTTGAGGTCCCAATCCACGTCCATGGCGTTCGGGAAGGCCATGGTGAAGGCGCTCAGCACGGGCGCGGGCACCTGCGATGGCTGCAGGTCCTGGGCCTTGGCGGCGGTGCTGATCAAGGCGGCGCCGGCGATGGCGAGGCCCAGCGTGCGGGCCGATCGGCGGGTGTGCTTCATGGTGCAAGGTGTTTGATGCACCAAAAGGAAGCAGGCGATCGGGAAGGAATTGGGAAGGATGCTTCAGGCCGTGGCTTCCAGGCGCATCACATGCCCGTCATCGAACGCGTAGGTGATGCGCAGGCCGTACAGTTGCGCGATGGCGTTCGCGATGGCGAGCCCCAGGCCTGTTCCTCCGTCGGCGGTGGTCTCCTTGTGGAAGCGGCCGAAGATGCGCGCGGGATCCAATGGCCCTGATGCAGCCGTGTTGCGGATGGTGAGGCCCGTGGCATCGACCTGGGCCTTCACCGTGCCGCCTGGCACATTGTGCATGATGGCGTTCTTCACGAGGTTGTTGAGCAGGATGCGCGCGAGGCCGGGGTCCATGGAGCGCACCAGGTCGCCATCGGCCTGCACGCCCAGTTCCACCTGGCGATGCGCCGCTAGATCGGCGAACTCCTCCGCCACATCCCGCAGCAGCGCGGTGAAGGAGATGGGCTGTTCATCGGGAAATTGCCGGTTCTCGATGCGGGCGAGCAGCAGCAGGGACTTGTTCAATCGCGTCAAGCGCTCCAGGGAGGCGATCACCTCGCCCACGGCGGCCATGCGCTCCTCCTCGCTCGCAGGGCGTTCGGCCAGGAGCTCCAGCCTGTTGATGGCGATGGCCAAGGGCGTCTGCAGCTCATGCGCTGCGTTCTCGGTGAAGGCCCGCTGGTTCTCGTAGGTGTCCATGGCGTGGCGGACGAGCGCGCTGGCGGCCGCCTTCAGTTCCCTGAACTCGCTGACCTCCGTGGGCACATCGGCCAGCGAGCGGCCCGATCCGAGACGGAAGCCCTTGAGCTGGTCGAGGATCGCATGGAAGGGCCGCCACACGCGCCGCAGCACCACGTTGTTCACGATGATGATGGTGAGCAGCAGGGTGATGTAGAGGCCGATGAGCGCCGCAAGGATGTCCTCGATCAGGTCGTCCTCCTCCACCGTGCTGGTGTAGATGCGCAATTGCTGATAGCCGCCGTTGTAGGGGAAGGACTTGGTGAGCAGCCGCACGGGCTCCTGCTTCCCCTCGCTGGGGACGAAGAGCACGGTGTCGCGGTAGCTGGTCTTCACTTTCTGCGCCACCGGCGCGAAGGCGAAGCCGTGGAGGCCGAGGTCGTGGATCCGCAGCAGGGTGCTGTCCTGTTCCAGCCGGTGGCGGATGATTTCCTCCTGGTCCTCCAGCCCTTCGTCTATGCTGTCCACCACGGCATGGCGCACGATGAAGAAGAAGGCCACGGCCCAGGCCGCCAGCACGAGCAGCAGCACGACGGAGAGGTGCAGCAGCGAGCGGTTCAGCAGCCTCATGCCTCCACCAGTTTGTAGCCGATGCCGTACACCGCCTGGATCTCCAGCGCGGCGCCGCTCTGCTTCAGCTTCCTGCGCAGGTTCTTGATCTGCGAGTAGATGAAGTCGAGGTCGTCACCGGCATCGGCATGGTCGCCCCACACGTGTTCGGCCAGGGAGCCGCGGGAGACGAGGCGGTCCTTGTTCAGCATCAGGTGCAGCAGCGTGTCGAACTCCTTGCGGTTCAAGGTGAGCTCGGCGTCATCCACCTGCACGCTGCGCGCGTCGGGGTCCATGCGCAGGTTGGCGGCGCTGATGGTGCTGTTTCCACCGAGGGCCTTCCGGCGCAGCACGGAGCGCACGCGGGCGTTCAGCTCGGCAATGTGGAAGGGCTTGGTGAGGTAGTCGTCCGCCCCGAGGTCGAGTCCGGTGAGCTTGTCATCGAGGGAGTCCTTGGCGGAGATGATGATCACGTTGCCCCCTGCGCCAGCGGCCTTCATGCCGCGCAGCAGGTCGAAGCCACTGCCGCCGGGCAGCATGATGTCCAGCAAGATCAGGTCGTAGCTGTGGTCGGCGAGCTTCAGCCGGGCGGTCCGGTGGTCGCAAGCGAGCTCCACCACATGGTGCTCGCGCTCCAGCGACCGGGCGATCACATCGGCCAGGCCGGGCTCATCCTCCACCACCAGGATCTTCATGGAGTCAAAGCTACCGGGCGGATGTGGGAAGGAAATGGGGATTCGCATTCCAGAATGATCCCCGATTCGGATCATGCCTTTGCGTGCATGAATCCCATCCCCTCACCCCTCCATCAGCTGCTCGCGGGTTGTGTCCTGGCATTCGGCCTCTCGGTGCCGTCGATGGCCCAGGTGACCGATGACCGCGGCATTGCCGACCTGGTGCGCGAGCAATGCCCCGCCGCCGATATCCTCAGCATCGAACGCTCCGGGTCCGGCCTGGTGGAAGTGGAATACCTCTGCGGAGCCGAATTGGTGGAGGCCGGGATCAGCAACGGGCGGGTGACCTACCTGGAGCGTGAGGTGCGGCCCGATGCCGCCGTGATGGAGCGGATCGAGAAGGCAATCGCCAAGCACCATGCGGGATGGGCCTTGGACGAGATCGGATTGGTGGCCGCCGTGGATACCAGCTTCCTGAAGGTGGAGATCATGCTGGATGGCGTGGAGCAGAACCTCTACTTCACCACCACGGGCCGCAAGTACAAGCCAACAGCGCTGCTCGTCTCGGACAAGTGGAGCTTGTTCAGCCTGCGCGGACAGGACCTTCCCCGCCTCGGGTATGACCTGCTGGACCCGGATACCGTGCATGAACTGCCGGACCTGCTTCGCGAGGTCTCGGGCATCGCGATGGCGGACGATGGTAGCGTGCTCTGCGTGCAGGATGAGCTGGGCGCCGTGTTCACCTACGACCTGCGCGATGGGCGCATCACCGATGTGCTGCGTTTCACCGACGTGGGCGATTTCGAGGACATCGCCGTGCACGGCGATACCATCGTTGTGCTGCGCAGCGATGGCCATCTGGTGTACCTGGATCGTCGGGGTCGGACGGTGATCCACGAGCAGATGCCCGCGCTGGCATCGCTCAACCAGGAGGGGCTCTACCTCGATGCGGCCACCGGCGAGGCGCACATCGTGAGCAAGGATGCGCCCGTGACCGGTCCCGCAGAGGACCGGCAGGTGCAGCGCATCGGCCGCAATGGCCGCGTACAGGTGGTGCGGACCCTCAGCAGCGCGGGTGTGGCGCAGGCCCTTGCGCGCATCAGCCCCGCGATGGCGGGTCCTGGGCTGCACTTCCAGCCCTCCGCCGCGGGCATCCACCCGATCACGCAGGCCCTCTATGTGCTCTCCGCGAGCGATCGCCTCCTGGTCGTCTTCGATGGCACGGAGACGGCCGTGCATCCGCTGCCTGCCGAGGTCTACTTCAAGCCCGAGGGCCTCGCCTTCCTCACCAACGGTGACCTGCTCATTTCCTCAGAGGGCGACAAGAAGGGCATGGCCAAGGGCTGCATCATGCGCTTCGCATACAACGCGCTTCGTTGAGAGCGGCTCGGGCCGGCATGCGCGCGGGGAGATCCATGCGCTACCGCGCCCGTCGGAACAGGATCGCCGCTGCTGCTGCCAGCAAGGCGATGAGCATCCAGCCCGCACCCGGCTCGCTCATGGGGGTGAGCGCTTCGTTCGCCGCATCGAGCGAGGCCGCGCCGTTCAGCAGCTCCTCCTGCTTCTTCAGCAGGGCATTGCGCTGCGCCTCGTTCTCCAGGCAGATCCAGGCCGTCACGGGCAGCAGCACCTGCGCACGGAAACTGGCGCCCACCAGCTCGCGGGCCGCCACGGGCAGCTGTGCGGAGCGCAGCAGGTGCGCCTGCCAGCGGGCGTGCATCCACAGCCCCTGCTGCCACGGGGTGGGTAGCGCCTCGTTCAGCCGGCCCGCATGCGGCAGGTCGAGCAGCACGCCGCCGCCGGGCGATGCCGGGAGGTAGCCGAGCGGGCGCTGCGCATCGGGCCAGGCGTGCACCGGCGGCACGGTGATGCCGGTCGGCTCGGTGTTCACCTGCCGGAGCGGATCGTGCAAGCGGCGCTCGCTCAGGTAACCGGACCCGCCCAGCACGTGGAAGCGGTCCCCTTCGGGCAGGCACGCGGCCGCGGCCGACAGGTCCTCCAGCAGCACGCCCAGGCTGGCGGGGTCGTGCGGCGGCACGCTCGGCGCCAGCACGATCACGGGCGCCTCGGCCCCCGGCTGCAGGCAGGCGCCCACGAGGATGCGGCGGATGATGCGGTCGGTGAAGCAGCCGCCCCGCCCGGCGTGGTGGCTGAAAGCGCGCAGCGCCGCCTTCTCATAGGGCAGGCTGGTGCCGTAGGCATCGGCGATGTGCAGCGTGACGCGGGCGGTGTCAAGGCCCTCCGCACGGACGAAGGCCTGCAGCCGCTCGATCACCTCGGGGCGGCGGCCGCGCTGGCCTTCGGTGCCGTCCACGATCAGGTGCACGTGCGGGGAGCGCTGCACCAAGGGCAGGGCCCGCTTCGCCGCCGCCGTGAGGTAGGCGGCGCCCGGCGCACGCGCGGCGGAATCCGCCGGCAGCGCGGCATGGCTGGTGTCGCCCAGCGCCAGCAAGGTGTCGCCGATGCTCAGCGCGATGGGCTCCTTGTGCAGCACCGCGATGCCGGAGGCCCGGCGCTGGCCGGCCTCCACGGGGAAGACGCGCAGTTCCAGGCAATCGGGTGCCGTATGCCGCAGCAGGCTGGGGTCGCGGCGCACGTCCACGATGCTGTTGTACACCCATTGCGCGGCGCGCCGCTCGGCCAGGAGGCCCGGCACGGTGTCGCCCTCGATCACCAGGTAATGGCCGGTCACCCAGGCACCGGCCGGCAGGCGGATGGCGGTGGTGTATTCCTCCTGCCCCGCGCCGGTATTGCGGATGCCGAGGTGCACCAAGGAGCGCCATGCCTGCTGCCCCTCCTCGTAGCGGCTTTCCACCCGCGCATCCGCCAGCGCGGTATTGGCGCCGGACGGCAGGGTCCGGCGAGTGGGCGGCGGTGCAGGCCGTGCGTCGAGGAACACGCGGCGGAGGATGGCCGCCCGCTCTTCGCTCAGGGTGAGGCTGCCGAGGACGATGCGGTTGTAGAACGGGGTGAGGAAGGGCGTGTGGGTGCGGCTCCAGCTGCCGCCCGAGCGGTTGGCCTCCACCCGGTCCAGCACGTGGGCCAGGCGTTCCGCATCGATGGGCCGCACCGGCATGGAGGGGTCGGCCTCGAACACGTGGCGCAGCGCGCCATGCAGCGCCGTGCGGTGCTGAAGGAAGGCGATCGTGACCACGGCGGGCAGCGCGCCCAGGGCTGCGGCGAACACCGCGGCCAGCTTCAGCGGCTGATGGTGCGCGAGCAGGAAGCGGGCATCGGCGATGAGCATCCGTGCCTGCACCGCGAAGAGCAGGAGCGGGGCCAGCAGCAGGAGCCCTATGCCGAAGAAGAGGATGGCCAGGACGCTCAGCGGCAGCAGGGGGAGGAAGAGCACGAAGAAGTAGAGCACGTAGCTGAAGCCGGCGCTGCGCAGCGCGAATTGGATGAGCCGCACCGCGGGCTGCGTGCTCGAGGGCCACAGCACCGCCCCGGCATTCAGCAGGGCCGCCAGCCAGAAACCCGGATGGGAGAGGTCGCCGAAGGGCCGATGGATGTGGCTGAAGAAGGCCGGGAAGCGCCCTTCGTTGAGCGCAAGGCCGAGCAGGGGGAGCACCAGCGCCACCAGCGCGCGCACCGCGATGGCGAGGCCCTGCCGATCGCCATGGCGCATCACCAGCGCGAGCACCCCGCGGAGCAGGAGGAAGAGGAAGCCGATCACCAGCGCGGCGCCGACCACCGCCCACGCATGGCCCTCGAAGGGCCCGGCGGCGCGGAACGGTGCAATGAGCTGGAAGCCGAGGAAGACCGCGATGGGGATGGCGGCCGCCAGCAGCAGGTCGCGCCAGGGGCGCTGCGCCGCGCCATCGGGGAGCGAGGTCCGCACCAGCACGAACAGCGCATGCACCAGCGGCACCGCGAGCAGGCGGAAGGCATAGAACGGGGCATCCTCCGGCAGCATCCAGCGCGGAACCTCGCTGGGGAACAGGTGATCCATGCGCTCGCCGAAGAGGAGCAGCAAGGGCACGTAGGCAACGAAGGCGAGTGCACCGTAGAGGGCGCTCACCGCGGTTCCTCTCCACCATGCCCATGCGGCATAGAGCGTGGCCGCAAGGGCGGGTGCCGCCAGCCCGAAGGCCATCATGCGCCACGCCTCCAGGCTCTCCGCATCCAGCAGGGGCCTGGCAACGGCGAGGGCATCGGCATAGAGCACCGCGAGCGCTGCGGCCGGCAGCGTGTGAGCCAGGAGGATGCCGGCGGGGTGGAGCGTTGTGCGCATGGTTCAGGAACGGGGCCGATGCACGAGGAGGCGGTTGACGGTGACGGAGGCGATGACCAGTGCGGTGAGGAAGAAGACGGCGCCGATGCCCTCATGCAGCCGGGGCGGCAGCCCGAAACCCAGGCCCTGGAAGCCGCACAGGGTGAGGATGCGGCCGGCATTGACCGCCACCGTGAGCGGATAGGCCGCCAGCGCAAGCCCGAGGGCGGCCAACCGGCCCGGTCCGGCGGAGGCGGCGGTGCGCGCGGCGATCAGCCCGAAGCTGAGGAGTGCGGTGACCAGGAAGCCCATGCCCGCGCACGAGCGGTCGATGACGATGCCCAGGCCGCGGAGCTCCATGCCGGCGGCGGTGGCCATGGGCGCATCGCCGGCCAGCGCACCCACCAGCCAGGCCGCCGGGCGGATCAGGAAGCCGAGGTCCTCCGCCGTCGCCGTGCGCGCCCACCATTTCAAGCCCAGCCCGAGCAGGACCAGCGCTGCCGCGGGCAGCAGGGCGATGAGGCGGGCACGCGGCATGGATGCAAAGGAACCGAAGGATGCAACGGGGCGGCCCCGGGATCGGTACGTGGCGGTTGCCACCGGATCGTGAAGAAGATCGAATGGCCCCCTGCGGCCGAATCCGCCGAGCGGTACCTTTGCAGCGAACATGGCACAGACGACATTCGCGAGGACCGCTCCGGTCTTCTTCCAACGCCTCCGGGAAGTCACCGAGGCCTACTTCAAGGAGAACAACATCAGCAAGACCGGCGACTACAGGCTGTACCTGAAGACCGGCATCCTGGGGGCGGCACTGGCCGCCCTGTATGTGGTGCTCGTGTTCTTCACCCCGGCCTCCCCGTGGCTGGCGCTCGGCCTCTGCGCGCTCATGGGGCTCGTGGTGGCCAGCATCGGCTTCAACGTGATGCACGATGGCGCACACGGCAGCTACAGCCGGCGCAAGTGGGTGAACGAGCTGATGGCGCACAGCCTCAACTTCCTCGGCGGCAATGCCTACCTGTGGAAGCTCAAGCACAACGAGAACCACCACACCTTCACCAATGTGGAGGGGATGGACGATGACATCGACATCAAGCCGTGGATCCGGGTGCACCCCGGCCAGAAGCGCTACTGGTTCCACCGGTTCCAGCATCTGTACAGCCTGCTGCTCTACGGCACCACCTACCTCTTCTGGATCTTCTACAACGACCTGCGCAAGTACTTCAGCGGCAAGGTGGCCGACGGCACGCCGCTGCGCCCCATGAAGGCCAAGGACCACATCGTCTTCTGGGCCTCCAAGGTCTTCTACATCGGGCTGTTCCTGGTCCTCCCCATGTGGCAGGTCGGGGTGCTGCCCGTGCTCGCCGGCTATGGCGTCATGGTCTTCGTCGCCGGCATCGTCATCAGCGTGGTCTTCCAGCTCGCCCACGTGGTGGAGCATGCGGAGTTCGTGCACCCCGAGGGGGACGGGCACCGCATCGAGGCGGAGTGGGCGGTGCACCAGGTGGAGACCACCGCCAATTTCGCCACGCGCAACAGGGTGTGGAACTGGCTCTTCGGGGGCCTCAACTTCCAGATCGAGCACCACCTCTTCCCGCGGATCAGCCATGTGCACTATCCTGCGCTGAGCGTCCGCCTGCGCCAGGTGTGCGCCGAATTCGGCATCGAGTACCGCGAATTCCCCACCATGCGGAGCGCATTGCGCTCGCACCTCGCGCACCTGCGCCGGGTGGGCATGGCCTGAGGGCCGCCTTCGCGCCGCTCAGAACAGGCTGGTGAAGCCGAAGTGGACCTTGCCTCCACGGAGGAGGATGGGGTTGCTGAACTGCTGGCCCAGGGCATAGGTGAGGCCGAAGAGCCCCGCCTTGGTCTCGAAGGTGGTGCCGATGCCGAAGCCGCGCGGGGTGTCGGTGAGCAGGGTGCCGCGCGTGGCATCCTCCCACCAGGCCTGGTCCACGAACACGAAGAAGTTGGAGTTCTCCTCGTAGACGAAGCGGTACTCCACGGTGCCCACGGCGAAGGCCGAGCAGAAGATGGAGGCCTCGTCAGCCCCGCGCAGCGTTTTCAGGCCGCCGATCCGGTACAGCTCATTGCGGTACAGGTCGTCGTTCACCATCCAGCCGCCTTGCGCGGCGAACCGCAGCGTGCTGCGCCGCCGGATGGGCAGGTGCGCCACGGCCGAGCCCTCCAGCTCGTATTGCACGGTGCGCACCTCGGGCGGCGGTGCGGCGTCGCCGATCACCGCCGTGGTGGTGCGCTTGCGCCCTACGGAACCCTCCACGCGCACGCTGTGCCCGCTGCGCGGATTGAACCGGTAATCGAATCGCTCGCGCGAGAGGCCCAGGCCGTAGGAGAGCACGCGCACATCGGCCAGGCCCGCAGCGGCGATCAGGTCGCGCCCCAGCCGTTCGCTGCTCTTGCTGTTGACGAAGGCGCTCACCTTGTCGCCGCGCAGCAGGAGGTACTCGAGGGCGCCGCGGGCGGTCACTTCCAGGAAGGTGCTGTCGCGCTTGAAGAGCTTCAGGCTGGCATCGGTTCCGATCGGCGTATTCAGCGCGAAGGGCAGGTTGAAGCGCACCCGGAGGTCCTGCGTCGCATCGGCCAGGCTGCGCCAGTTGAGGTCGATGGCCTCGCCCCGCCGCAGGGCGTTGCGCAGGCGGAGGTCCAGGTCGCCCGTGAGCTTCACGTTGCCCGTCACCGGGTCGGGCTGCACGCCCAGGATGCCGTTCACGGAGCTGGCCTTCTTCGCATCGAGGAAGAGGTAGAGCTTCGTCTGGTCCTCGTTGAATTGCACATAGGGGCGCTGCCGCTGGGTCACGAACGGCAGCTCGCGCAGCCGGCGCTCCACGCCGCGCACCAGGCTCTCGTTGTAGGCATCGCCCGGGCGGATGCCGAGGTGGGTCTGCAGGTAGCGCATGCTGGTGCGCGCCGTGCCGCGCACCACCACGCTATCGAACCGCACGGCGCGTCCGCGGTCGAGCCGCACGGTGGCCCGCAGCCCGTCCGCATCGTGCCGCAGGCTGTCGAGTCGCACCCAAGCGAAGGGGTGGCCGTTGTCCTCGCAGAGGCGCAGCAGGTCCTCCAGCAGGCGCCGGGTCGCGGCCGGGCTCACCGGCCGGCCCGCGTAGAGCTTCTCCCTGAACCGGCTCTGGCTCGCGATCTCCACCGGGATCCCCGTGCCGCTGAGCTGCGCCCAGCGGTAGGCGCGACCGGGCACCAAGGCGCAGCGCGTGGTGTCGCCGCTGCGGATGCAGGTGTCGAGGCTGGCCTCCAGGTAGCCCTGGCCATGGAGGAAGGCGAGGAAGCCGGAGGCCGCCGCCGGCACGCGCTCCGCCGAGGGCAGGTCCATGGGCCGCGACCAGCGGGCGGGCAGCGCATCAGCGCCGGTGATGAGGAGCCTGTGGCGCTGTCCCGCGCACGCCCCCGCAGCCGCAAGGCCGGTGATCAAGGCGGCGGCGCGGATCGCGTTCATGGCAGCCGCCAATCGATCGTCGCTTTGCCCTGCGCCGCCAGGAGCTCGTTGGCCTGACTGAAGTGGCCGCAGCCGATGAAGCCCCGGTGGGCGGAAAGGGGAGAGGGGTGGGGGGCCTTCAGCACATAGTGCCGCTCATGGTCGATCAGGCCCTCCTTCTGCTGCGCGAAGCGGCCCCAGAGCAGGAAGACGATGCCCTCCTGCCGCTCCGAAAGCCGCTGGATGGCGGCGTCCGTGAAGCGCTCCCATCCGCGGCCCTGGTGCGATCCGGCTTGGTCGGCCCGCACCGTGAGGGTGGCATTGAGCAGCAGCACGCCCTGGCCGGCCCAGGAGGAGAGGTCGCCGTGGGGTGGCCTCCCCAGTCCCAGGTCGCGTTCGAGCTCGGCGAAGATGTTCTGCAGCGAAGGCGGCGGGGCGATGCCCTTGGGCACCGAGAAGCAGAGGCCGTGGGCTTGTCCGGGGCCGTGGTAAGGGTCCTGGCCCAGGATCACCACCTTCACGGCTTCGAAAGGCGTGGAGTTGAAGGCGTTGAAGATGTCGCGGCCGCGCGGAAACACCGCGTACTGGCGCAGTTCCGCTTCCAGGAAGGCCTTCAACTCGCTGAAGTAGGGCGCGTTGAACTCGCCCTCCAGCGCACGGTACCAGCCCTCGCCAATATTCGGGCGGCGCTCGGCGTTATCAGGCAGGGTGGAGGAATTCACGGATTACAGGCCTGCTTGTTGAAACATTTCCACGGCTCGTCCGTTCGAGGGGCTAAATTTGACCGCAAGACAGGCGTTCAAAGGTCCTAATCACCGGACACAAACCACGCAACGATGAAAAAGGCGCTTCTTGTATTGGCGGTGATCGCGGTGGGCGGCATGCTGCTCGCCTCCTGCGGCAGCACCCACTCCTGCCCGGCTTATGGCAAGGTGGCCAAGGTGCCCGCCGAAAAGGCCTGCTGAGCGGCGCCTATCCCCGTCGGAGATCGAAGCCCGGACCATCGGTCCGGGCTTACCTGTTTTCAGCGATAGGTGAAGCTCACCTCCTGCACCAGGTCGGGGTGCACGCTCATCGCCACCGGGCAGCCGTGCGCGGTGCGCTCCATGAGCGCGCGGTCGGCGGGGCTCAGCCGCGCGCCATCGAGGGCGATGCGCACCTCCACCCGCTGCACCCTCCGGGGGCCTGAGGCCATGTGCTTCACCACGTGGGCCGTCATGCCCGTCAGCTCGATCCCGTTGTCGCGGGCCACGATGTCCATCGTGGTGAGCATGCAGGTGGCCAGGGCGGTGGCCAGGAGGTCCGTGGGGGAAAAGGCCTCGCCCCGGCCCTTGTTGTCCACCGGGGCGTCGGTGACGAAACGCTGTCCGCTGCGCACGTGCAGGGCCTCGGTCCGCAGTTCGCCGAGGTGGGTGATGATGGCGGTATCCATGGTCGGGCGGGTCGGTGCCAAGGTAGGTGCACCGGTCGCCGATGGCTTAGCTTTGTTCACCCATGCCGTTCCGGTCCGCTCTGCTCGCCTTCCTGCTGGTGACGGCATGCCCTGCGCTGGCGCAGCAGACCATCTACGAGGAGACCCGCGTGCCCTTCCGCAGGGAGATCTACGGCGGATTCATGCTCCACGGCGACGGCTGGGGCGCCCACTTCCACCATGCGAAGTACCGAACCGCAACGGACCGCCGGTTGCTGAGCGTGGAGGTGGTAAGCATGAAGCACCCCAAGGAGGTGAAGAGCTTCAACCCCTACTACGAGGACTCCCGGGGCTACTTCTACGGCAAGGCGAACGCCTTCGTGATACTGCGCCCCACTTACGGCCGCAAAGTGCAGATCACCGACAAGATCCGGCGCTCGGGCGTCGAGCTCAATTACCTCTGGGGCATCGGCCCTTCCATCGGGTTCCTCAAGCCGGTGTATCTGGAGATCGGCAAGCCTGACAACATCCCCTACGAGACCTTCGTCATCGAGCGGTACGATGCGGCCGTGCACAATGTGCAGAACATCTATGGCCGGGCATCATGGCTCAACGGGCTGGCCGAGACGAGCCTGCGCCCCGGCGTCTTCGGCCGGGCTGCGCTCAACTTCGAGTATTCCGGGCACACCACCGGCATCAAGGCCATCGAGGTGGGCGCCACCATGGATGCCTTCCCGGTCACGGTGCCCATCATGGCGGAACTGGAGGGGGTGGAGAACAAGCAGTTCTTCCTGGAGTTCTATATCGCCATCCAGTTCGGCAAGAAGTACGTGCAATGAGCGAAGAGACCATCGCGGAACCCGTTGAGCGCGTGCGGAAGCCGGATTGGCTGCGCGTGAAGCTCCCCACCGGCGAGAATTACCGCAAGGTGGCCGGCATCGTGGGCGAGCACAAGCTCCACACCATCTGCCAGAGCGGGAACTGCCCCAACATGGGCGAATGCTGGGGCGCCGGCACCGCCACCTTCATGATCCTGGGCAACGTGTGCACCCGCAGCTGCGGCTTCTGTGCCGTGGCCACCGGCCGGCCCGAGGCCGTGGACCCCTTCGAGCCCGCGCGCGTGGCCCGCAGCGTGGAGCTGATGGGCGTGAAGCACTGCGTGATCACCAGCGTGGACCGCGACGACCTGAAGGATGGCGGCAGCGACATCTGGGCCAGGACCATACGCGCCATCCGCCGCCGCAGCCCGGGCACCACCATGGAGACCCTGATCCCCGACTTCCAAGGGAAATGGGAGAACCTGCAGGTGGTGCTCGATGCCGCGCCCGAGATCCTCAGCCACAACCTGGAGACCGTGCGCCGCCTCACCAAGGAGGTGCGCATCCAGGCCAAGTACGACCGCAGCCTCGAGGTGCTCATGCGCGCCAAGCGCGCCGGTCTGCGCACCAAGAGCGGCATCATGCTCGGGCTCGGCGAGAGCGAGCAGGAGGTGCTCGAGGCCATGGACGACCTGCGCAGCGTGGGCGTGGACATCCTCACCCTGGGGCAGTACCTGCAGCCCACCAAGGAGCATCTGCCCGTGGCGGAGTTCGTACACCCTGACCGCTTCGCCCGGTTCAAGGAGATCGGGCTGGCCAAGGGCTTCCGCTATGTGGAGAGCGGACCATTGGTTCGCAGCAGCTACCACGCGGAGAAGCACATGTTCTGAGATGGGGTTGTCCGTGGACCGTTGTCGGCTGTCCGTCAGCCGACCGACAGCCGACAGCGGACAACCGTGCCCTGACAACCCTGATCCGACCACACAAGCACCAAACCCATGAGGATCGCCATCAACGGATTCGGCCGCATCGGACGTGTCACCGCGCGCCTGCTCCTGCAGCGGAACGATGTGGAGCTGGTGGCCGTGAACGACCTCACGGACAACCGCACGCTCGCCCACCTGTTCAAGTACGATTCGGTGCACGGCGTCTATCCTGGGGACGTCGGCCATGATGAGGAGCACCTTCATCTGGGCAGGCGAAGCGTGAAGGCCTTTGCAGCGAAGGATCCCTCCGCACTGCCGTGGAAGGCGCTCGGCATCGATGCGGTCATCGAGAGCACGGGCCACTTCCTCACCCGCGCATCAGCCGGTGCGCACCTGAGCGCCGGCGCGAAGCGCGTGATCCTCTCCGCGCCTGCCAAGGATGCCGAAATCCCCAGCGTGGTGCTGGGCGTGAACGACCGCATCCTGAAGGGCGACGAGCCCATCATCAGCAACGCGAGCTGCACCACCAACTGCGCCGCGCCCATGATCCTGGGCATCCAGGAGCTCTGCGGCATCGAGGACGGCTTCATCACCACCGTGCACAGCTTCACCGGCGACCAGCGCCTGCATGATGCGCCGCACAAGGACCTGCGCCGGGCGCGCGCCGCCACGGTGAGCATGGTGCCCACCACCACCGGTGCGGCCAAGGCCATCACACGCATCTTCCCCGAGCTCGATGGCCGCCTGGGCGGTGGCGGCATCCGCGTGCCCGTGCCCGATGGCTCCATCACCGACATCACCTGCCGCGTGAAGGACCTCAAGTCAGCCGACGAGATCAACGCCTACTTCAGGTCGCTCGCGGAGGGCAGGCTCAAGGGCATACTGCGCTACACGGAGGACCCCATCGTGAGCGTGGACATCGTGGGCGATCCGCACAGCTGCATCTTCGATGCGCAGCTCACCAGCGTGGTGGGCAACATGGTGAAGGTGATGGGCTGGTACGACAACGAGTACGGCTACAGCAGCCG
>DDRC01000222.1:876-17521 GCA_002342985.1 Flavobacteriales bacterium UBA2426 | reverse complement strand
CCATCGAAGGTGGCGTAGGTGAAGTAGCTGATCCAATCGCCGAGGTTCACGTAGCGAGACCCTGGAGCGATCTCCATGTCGATGGGGAGGTGGCGGTGGCCGAAGACCATGTAGTCGAAGCGCTCGGTCCTCAGCACCTCGCGGCAATGCTGCACCAGCCACTCCTGTTCGGCGCCCAGCCACTTGCGGTCGTTGGCATAGCTCTTCTTCCGGCTCTGGCCGCTCCAGAATTCGGCCATGGCGATGGCGAAGTTGGGATGCAGCCGTGCGAAGAGCCACTGGCACACGGGGTTGCGGAACACGGCCTTGATCAGCTTGTAGCCGTGGTCGCCCGGGCCCAGGCCATCGCCGTGGCCGATCAGGAAGCGCTTGCCGTTCCACTCGCGCACGATGGGCTCGCGGTGCACGATCCCCCCCGTCTCCGTCGGCACATAGTCGAAGATCCACATGTCGTGGTTGCCGATGTGGAGGTGCACGGGGATGCCGCGGTCGGTGAGCTCGGCCATCTTGCCCAGCAGCCGCACATGCCCGCGCGGCACGGCCTTCCTCCACTCGAACCAGAAGTCGAACAGGTCCCCGAGCAGGTGGATCTCCGCGGCATCCTTGGCCGCCTCATCCAGGAAGGCGCAGATGCGCTTCTCGCGCTCCAGGCTGCTCGCTGCATCAGGGACCCCGAGGTGGAAGTCGCTGAGGAAGTGGATGCGCTGGCCGGCCTGCATGCGCTGCGAAGGTCGTGCAAGTCGGGCAGCCATGGCCCGTGGGCGGGCTAGGGCCGGATGCGGCGCATGATCCGCGTGGGGTCCAGCTGGTGCAGGGCCAGCACGAAGCGGATGCGGTCGCCGATGCCGCGGCGCAGGAAGGCCTCCTCATCCGCGATGCGGCCGGAGACGTAGAGCGGGACCCACACCTCCAGCATGTCCTTCACCAGGGGCATGCCGATACCGGCTTCCGCATAGCCGGCGGTGCCTTCGCTGCGGCCTTCGGACGTGACGGTGGTGACCGGGGCCCAGCCTGCGCTGGCGAAGGCGGCGAGCGGGAACTTGAAGGGGAAGTCGATCTCGGCATTGACGGCCACCAGCCAGCTGCCGCTGCCGCCCTGGAGCATGGGCGTCTTGAAGGCGCCCTGCTGTTTGATGAACTGCCGGCTGAAGAAGCGTTCGCGGGCGCCGCGCTCGAAATAGGCGTGGTCGAAGAGCATGTCCTGCGGCCCCCAGCTCAGGCGCCAGGCCTCGAGCGGAGCAAGGGCTTCGGGCTGGATGAGGAAGGTGCCGGCGAAGGCGCGCAGCCGCACCTGCTTGTTGCGCGCGTTGTAGGCGAAGGCCTGCTCCGCCTCGAGGCTCCCGCGCAGCCAATCCTCCCCGGCGGTGAGCGCGGTGGTGATCGCAGTGGGGTGCAGCTTGCGCGTATCCGTCGCGGTTTGGCGCAGCTCCAGGTAATCATCCCAGGTGCGATAGGCGTATAGCGCACCGTCGGTGCCGACCACCTCCGCGGCGCTGTAGAGCCGCACGCCGCGCAAGGCGATGCTATGGCTCCAGGGCTTCGTCAGTGGATCGCGCCTCAGGTCGAATCGGATGCTGGCTGCCACCTTCTCGTACCAGGCGGACGCACGGTGGTCGTGCAGGGTGCTGGCCGAGCGCAGGCTGAGGCCGAGGTGGATGTTCTGGAGGACGCTGGACCGGATGCGGTCGAAATGGTGCTCGATGCGGGCCGCCCCCACGATGCGCTCGCTGCCGAGTGCCTGCAGCGGAGCCAGCACCCACTCGGTGCGCTTGGGCGGAAAGCCCATGTTGTGCGCCACCACGCCGACCTGCCAGCCATCGTGCCCGTTCCAGGCCGGCACGGGCGCATAATAGACGGTTCGCGCATCGTCCTGCTCAAGGCCGAAGAGCGGACGGAAGCGGAGAGCGGCGCGGCGCCTGAACAGGCCGTGCGCGCGCACGGTGTTGTTGCGGCGGTCGATGTCGAGGGTGCGGTTGCCGGCATCGATGCGGATGCGGTCCACATCTGGCCAAGGAAGTTTCACGGTCGCATCGAGTAATCCGTATGGTTCTGTCCAAACGGTTCCCAATGAGTCGCCCCCACTGTACCCGGAGACCGGAATGGGAAGGATCGCATGCCCGGTTGATCTTGCTGACCACGATTGCCCATCGCGCTCGAGCTCGCCTTTCAAATCCCATTTCCGATCTGACGCAATCAGGTCTAAGAACACCCATCCGAGGTCCTTGCCGCTCTCCCGCTCGAACACCTTCCGCAGATCCTCCGGCCGCGGGTGCTTGAACTTCCACTCCTCGAAGTAGGCGAGCAGGCATTTGTCCATGGCCTCCTCACCGAGGTAGGCCATCAGGTGGTCGAAGGCCAGCGCCGTCTTCATGTACACGCCGGTGCCGTAGTTCGAAGAGGTGAACGCGTCGCTGTGCAGGCAGAGCGGCTGGTCCAGGTTGCGACGGGCATTCAGGCGATAGCCCAGCTCGAGCGCCTCGCGCTGGCCCACTTTGCGCCCGCCCAGCAGGAAGCCGGGGATGCCCTCGGCGATGATGGACTCCCGGCCGGTGTAGCGTGTCCGCATGTACCGGAGCTCGAGGAAGCTGTTCAGCCCCTCATCCATCCAGGCGTGGTCGCGCTCATTGCTGCCGAGTATCCCGTAGAACCAATTGTGGCCCACCTCGTGCGCAATCACCTCATCCAGGGCGGCCCCGCTCGCTTCGCCGATGATGGTGACCATGGGATATTCCATGCCGCCCCCCGCGCTGATGGTGCCATCCAATGCGGTGCAGGAAGCATAGGGGTAATCGCCCACCCATTGGCTGTAGAGCCGCACGCTCTCATTGACGTAGGTGATGGCATCGGCCCAGTCCACCGCGTTCTTGGGCGTGAAGAGGGCCCAGGTGGTGACGGTGCGGCCGCTGCGGGGCAGCGCTACGCTGCCCTTGCGCACGATGAAGCGCTTGTCGGCGAACCAGGCGAAATCGTGCACATCGTCCTGCACGTAGCGCAGGGTCTTCATCTGCGCGGAGGAGGCCGGGAACCGGTTGAGCTGCGGCTTGCCGGTGCGGGGATCCAGGATGGGTTCCGGGTACTGCCAATCCGGGGAGGCCATGCGGTCCATCCGGTCGCGCTCTTCAGCGGTCTGCAGCGATCCCGTGGCGCCTACCACATAATTGTCCGGCAGGGTGATGGTGACATCGTAGCTGCCGAACTCGCCGTAGAACTCCCCTTGGGTGAGGTAGGGCATGGCGTGCCACCCGTCGCGGTCGTACACGGCCGGCTTCGGATACCACTGCGTGAGGTGATAGGCCTGGCCGGTGTGGCCCAGGCGCGAGAACCGGCTGTCCGGGATCTTCACGCGGAACGGGGTGCTGACGGTTACGGTCGACCCGGTCTGCAGCGGCATCGGCAGCACGATCCAGCCGATATCGGCATGGCGGGGATGGAGCCCCCACGCCACGGGCGTGTCGCCGACCCGGAAATCCAGGCTGTCGATCCATCCGCGATCCCCGGCTTCCGCGAAATGCAGGGAGAGGTCGCCGAGGCGGTCGAGCTGCTGGCAGAGCGCGGTGCTGCGGTCGCGGTAGGCGTTGGGCCACAGGTGGATCCAGAGGGTGTCGAGCGCCACCGGCGCACGGTTCGTGTACACGAAGGTCTCGTGCGCATGCAGCACATGCCGCTCATCGTCGAGCCGGGCCTCGATCACGTAGTCGACGCGCTGCTGGAAGTAGTCCTGGGCGATCGCTGGGAGGGGAATCGCCACCGCCGCCGCAGAAGCGTTCCGCAGGCGCCGGATCAGGCCGCGGCTCCGGATAGGGCGCATGGCGGTGGGTGCGGTCAGCCCTTGAGCACGTTCCGGCTGATCACGAGCTTCTGGATCTCGCTGGTCCCCTCGCCGATGGTGCACAGCTTGCTGTCGCGGTAGAACTTCTCCACGGGGAAGTCCTTGGTGTAGCCGTACCCGCCGAAGATCTGCACCGCTTCGTTGCTGGCCCACACCGCCACCTCGCTGGCGTAGTACTTGGCCATGGCGCTCTCCTTGGTCATCTTCCTGCCGCGGTTCTTCAGGTCCGCAGCCTGCAGGGTGAGCAGTTCAGCGGCTTCGATCCGCGTGGCCATGTCCGCCAGCTTGAAGGCGATGGCCTGGAAGTTGGCGATGGGCTGGCCGAATTGCTCGCGCTCCTTGGCGTATTTCACGCTGGCGTCGTAGGCGCCCTTGGCGATGCCCAGGCTGAGCGCGGCGATGCTGATGCGCCCGCCGTCGAGGATCTTCATGGCCTGCTGGAAGCCTTCGCCCACGCTGCCCAGGATGTTCTCTTCCGGCACGCGGCACTCCTCGAAGATCACCTCGGCCGTCTCGCTGGCGCGCATGCCCAGCTTGTTCTCCTTCTTGCCCGCCTTCAGCCCCGGCGTGCCGCGCTCGATGACGAAGGCGGTCATGCCCTTGCTGTCGAGCAGGTCGCCCGTGCGCACGATGGCGACGACGACGTCGCTGCTGATGCCGTGCGTGATCCAGCACTTGGTGCCGTTCAGCACCCATTCGCTCCCTTCCTTGCGCGCCGTGCACTTCATGCGCATGGCATCGCTGCCCGTGTTGGGCTCGGTGAGCGCCCATCCGCCTAGCCACTGGCCGGTGGCCAGCTTGGGCAGCCACTTGCGCTTCTGCTCCTCGTTGCCGAATGCCAGGATGTGGCCCGTGCAGAGGCTGTTGTGCGCGGCCACGCTCAGGCCTACGCTCCCGCAGATGCGGGCCGTCTCCACGATGGTGGCGATGTACTCGAAATAGCCCAGTCCGGCGCCGCCGTAGGCTTCGGGCACCAGCACGCCCAGCATCCCGGCCGGGCCGAAGTGCTCCTTGAACAGGCTGATGGGCATGTGCTGCGCCTCGTCCCACGCCATCACGTGGGGCCGCAGTTCGCGCTCGCAGAGATCGCGCACGGCCTGCGCGATCATCGATTGGCTCTCGGTCGTTGCGAATTCCATGGGGTCAGTAGGTCATCAAGGTAACCACCTTGGCGTTGTAAGGTTCGAGCTTCCGGAGCCCGTTGAGGAAGGACAGTTCGATCAGGAAGGAGAAGCCCGCCACGCTGCCCCCCTGCATGCGCACCAGCTCAGCGGCGGCGGCAGCGGTGCCGCCGGTCGCGAGCAGGTCGTCGTGCACCAGCACGCGCATGCCGGGGCGGACGCTGCCCACGTGCATCTCCACCTCGGCGCTGCCGTACTCCAGGTCGTACTTGTGGCTCACGGTCTTCCACGGCAGCTTGCCCTTCTTCCGCACCGTGAGGAAGGGGACGCCCAGCGCAAGCGCGAGCGGCATGCCGAAGAGGAAGCCCCGGCTCTCGATGCCTGCGATGGCATCGATGGGCGTGTCGATCAGCTGCTCGCGGAAGCCCTCGGTGACCGCCTTGCAGAGCAGCGGGTTCTCCAGCACCGGCGTGATGTCACGGAACAGGATGCCCGGCTTGGGGAAATCGGGTACCGCACGGATGGCGGCTTCCAATTGATTGCGCAGCGGGGTCACTCCAGCGTCAGGTAGGGCGCAAGTTTACGGCAGAGGGCCTCGTCGATCAGGGGAATGGCGCGCAGGCCGTCCACGTTCCTGAAGGGCCCGTGGTGCTGGCGGTAGGCCACGATCGGCTTGGCGAGCTTCCAGGTCACGTAGGGATGGGCGGCGAGTTCCTCCACGGTGCAGGAATTGAGCGGTATGCGCCGGATCATCAGCGTGTCGGCCACCAGGAGCTCCTTCAGCCGGAGCACGGCATCGGGCTTGTCCTTGAGCACATAGACCTCTGCGAGCTGGTCGAGCGAGTGGTAGCCGCCGAGCCGCTCCCGGTACTTGACGATGCCGCGCGCGAATGCGGGTCCGATGCCGGGCAACGCGATGAGTGCAGCGGTGTCAGCTGAATTCACCTCCAGCTTTCGGCGCAGGCCGCCTCTTTCCGGGCGAAGGTCCCGCAGGGCTGTCCCTTCAGGCCCGATGGCCGCTGCCCGTGGCTCCTGGTCGGTGCTCCCTGCGCCCACTGGTGCGCGCTCCTGCGCTCCGTTCCCTGCGCGTCCCTTCCGGGGAAGGCTGTCGGGCAGGTCGATGTATGGGCGGAGCTGCTCGAACTGCGCCGGCCGCAGGCTGTACATGCGCCCAAGGTCAGCCTTGGTGCGGAAGCGGCCGCCCTTGCTGCGCCAGCGCTCGATGCCATCGATCTGGCGGTCGCTCAGGCCCAGGCGACGCCACCCCGGGCGGTCCAGTTCGTTCGGGTCGAACAGGAACAGTTCCGGGACTTCCGCCGCCGGTGCGCTCACCGAATCCCGTCCGGCCAGCCAGGCATCCAGCTGCGCCCGGATGGGATCGAGCGCGCGCGTATCGGGTTCATGGAACCAGCGCTGATGCGCATAGGCGCCGCAGACCGCCAGGAGGATGATGATCAGCGCCGCATTCCCCCGGCGCTCTGCCGTGTGCAGCAGGAACAGGCTTTTCAACTGCTCCCGCAGTGGCCTGCGCGAGAAGGAGCTGCGCTCGCGCTGCCGTTCGGGCGGGCGTGCCATGGCGATGGGCTAGCGGTCCGCCTCGTCGTTCTCCGAATAGCTGTCCGGCTCCTTCTTGGGCGGCGTCATCAGCACGCGCACGAAGAAATAGCCGGTGATGGCGATCACCGTGAGCTGCGTCGCCACCATGAGGAAGAGTGCATCGCTGTTCATGCACGGGCGTATTTGGCGGTTCGGAGGCGGCGCAGGCTGGCCACGTAGACGAGCACGGCCAGCCCGGTGAAGGTGAGCAGGAGCATCACGCGTGCCAGGTTGGTGTAGAAGAGCCGGTCGTTCAGCCGCTGGATCTCGCCGGCATCGGTGGCTGCGGCCAGCTGCTCGTGCAATCCCGAGTTGGCGATGGTCTTGATGATGGACCCGTTGTCGAGCGGCCAGCCGTTGCCGCTGAAGAGGCTGCTGAGGGCTGCTGACCATTCGTTGCCGGCCGGGGTGAACACCGACGCCAGGAACACCACCAGCAGCATGGCGGGGGTGATGTATTTGATGATGAAGCGGTAGAACGGGGGCACCTTCAGGTCGGACCCCGACATCAGTTCCTTCCAGCCCCGGTCCATGCCGAACACCCAGGCGAAGAGCACCGTCTCCGCCAGCGCGAACACCACCAGGCTCACCGTGCCGGCCCAATAGTCGTACTCGCCGAAGACGCCCTCCTGGAAGAACAGCACCGTGGGCAGCCCGAGCAGCAGCACGATGAGGCCGAAGCTCCACGCGCCCTTCGTACGGCCCCAGCCGAACTCATCGCGCATGAAGCCCATCCAGGGCGTGCCCATGGCCAGTGAGGAGGTGATGCCGGCGAAGAAGAGCAGGCCGAACCACATGACGCCTGCCGCCATGCTCAGGAAGGGCCCCCATTTCTCGAAGAGGAAGGGCATGGTCTGGAAGGCCATGCCGAAGCCCGCGTTCTCCTTCACCCAGTCGAGGCCCAGGTAGCCGGCCGCAATGGGGATGACGATGAGGCTGCCCAGCACCACTTCCACGAACTCGTTCATGAAGCCTGCGCTCACCGCATTCAGCGCGATGTCGTCCTTGCTCTTCACGTAGGCGGCGTAGCAATGGATGGTGCCCATGCCCACGCTGAGCGTGAAGAAGATCTGCCCCGCGGCCGCCAGCCACACCTTCGGGTCGCTCAGGCTGCTGAACTGCGGCGTCCACAGGAAATTGAGGCCATCCCAGGCACTGGCATCGGGCACCTCCGCCGAGGCGCCGCTGGTGCCCAGGGTGACGCCGCGCAGCGCCAGGAAGACCCCGAAAAGGATGAGCAGGGGCATGCCGATCTTGGCCGCCCGCTCAACGCCGGCTAGCCCGCGCGAGAGGATCCACGTGTTGAGCAGCAGGCAGAGCACGTAGAAGACCACCGCCTCGTAGGGGATGCCCGAGTGCGTGATCCCGATGTCCACGTAATCGGTGAAGAACTGCGCCACCTGGGCCTGGCTCAGGCCATTGAAGGTGCCGGCGATGCTGTGCCACACGTAGCTCATGGTCCAGCTCTCGATGTAGCAGTAATAGGCCGCCACGGCGATGTTGGTGAAGATGCCGAACACACCGAAGTATTTCCAGAAGGCCCGCTTCGTCATCGTATCGAGGATGAACGGCGTGCTGTGGTTGCGGTGCTTCCCGCCGAAGCGCCCCATGCTCCATTCGATCCACAGCAGCGGGATGCCCATGAGCAGGAAGCACACCAGATAGGGGATGATGAAGGCGCCGCCCCCGTTGTTCACCGCCTGCACGGGGAAGCGCAGGAAGTTGCCAAGGCCCACGGCGTTGCCCGCCATGGCCAGGATGAGGCCCACGCGGGTTCCCCAGGATTCCTTCTGTTGTGCCGCCATCGGTTGGGATAGGCTGGCCAAGATAGCCGCGCCCTGAGAAGAAGCAAGCCGTAGCCGGCGTCACTTCAGCTGGTCGCGCACCACCGCCAGGCCATCCTCGAATCCGTGCGGTGCGTAGCCGAGGTCGCGGCGCGCCTTGTCGAGCACGAAGCCCGTTCGTGGAGGCCGCTTGGCGGGCTGGCCCAGCGCATCGCTCTTCACCGGTGTCACCAAAGAGGTGTCCAGGTTGAAGAAGCGGCCTACCCGCGTAACGAGCTCAAGTATGCTCATGCCATCCGGACCGCTCAGGTTGTAGATGCCGGTGGCGCCGCGCTTGGCGATGCGGATGCAGCCATCGGCCAGGTCCTCGGCCAGTGTGGGCATGCGCCATTGATCGTCCACCACCTTGATCGGCTGGCCCTTCTCAAGCGCGCCCTTGGCCCAGAGCACCACATTGCCCCGGCTCAGGCCGGGCGCCACGCCGAAGACGATGATGGTGCGCGCAATGGCCCACTTCGCAAGGCCCGCGCCCATCACGATGCGCTCGCCCTCGAGTTTGCTGTGCCCGTAGACGCTCAGCGGAGCGGCCGCGTCCTCCTCGCGGTACGGCCCATCGAGGCCATCGAAGATGAAGTCGGTGCTCAGGAAGATGAAATGGCTGCCGTGGCGCTTCGCCGCATCCACCAGGTGCTGCGTGGCGGTCACGTTCTGCAGGCGGCACGCCTCAGGATCGGTCTCGCACGCATCCACGTTCGTCATGGCTGCAGCATGGATCACCGCCTCTGGACGAACGGCGTCGAAGACGCGGTCCACTTCGGCGCGGACGGTGATGTCCATCGCCCGGTAGCGGTCGCCGAGCGGTACGGGCGTCCGGTCGGCACCGCGGCTCGTGGCGATGAGTTCCGTTCCGGGGTCGTTGCGGAGCGCCGCTACGAGCTTCTGGCCGAGCAGCCCGTTCGAGCCGGTGATGAGGATGCGCATGCGGCGAATCTACCCAGCCGCGCGCACGCCGCGCTCAGCCAGCGCGGTGCACCAGGGCCACGGCATAGGCGCAAGCGCCCTCCTCCCGGCCCACGAACCCGACGCGTTCGTTGGTGGTGGCCTTCACGCTCACGGCGTCCTCGGCAATGCCCAGCAACGGGGCCATCGCGGCGCGCATGGCAGGCACATGCGGCAGGATCTTCGGCCGCTCCATCACCAGGGTGCAGTCCACGTTGCCCACCCGCCAGCCGCGCGCATGCAGCATGCCCACCACGGCCCCGAGGAGCCGCTTGCTGTCCGCGCCCTTCCAGGCCGGGTCGGTATTGGGGAAATGCTGCCCGATGTCGCCCAGCCCGATGGCCCCCAGCAGGGCATCGCACACGGCGTGCAGCAGCACATCGGCGTCCGAATGGCCATCCAATCCGACGTGGTGCTCGAGGCGGATGCCTCCGAGCCACAGCTCCCGGCCCTCGGCCAGCCGATGGATGTCATAGCCCAGTCCGATGCGGAAGGTGGGCGTGCCCGGCTCCGCCATCACTCGGTCTTCTTCTTCTCGCCCTTGCCGTCGAAGCGGAAGCCGAGCGTGAAGCGCAGCGTGTTGGCCAGGGGGCTGCGCTGCGTGTTGGCGATGAGGTAGCTCATGTCCAGCGCGAACTTGCTGTAACGCAGGCCCAGGCCCAAGGTGAAGTACTGCCGGTTGCCCTTGTTGAAGTTCTCGTAGAAATAGCCGGTGCGGAAGGCGAATTGCTTGGCATACCAGTACTCCAGGCCGCCGCCGAAATTGATCTCCTGCATCTCCTCGCGGAACTTGCTGCCCGAGAGGATGGTGAAGCTGCTGTCGCTGGGGTCGACGGTCACCACGCCGGGGGCGTCGCTGAAGCTGCCGAAGATGCCCTCGGCCACGCCCACGTTGGGGTTGCGGCCGCTGACCACGGCGCGCTCATTGGTCACCGGGTCGATGGCGCCGCTGGGGTCGTATACGGGCGGGGTGGGCACCAGCAGCTTGTTCGCATCGATGTTCAGCGTGAGGCTGTTGTACTCGTCCAGGTCGAGCGTGAAGGAGGGCCCCAGGCGCAGGTTGATGGGGATGAAGTCCTGGTTGGCCGAGGAGGTGTAGGACATCTTCGCCCCCACATTGGAGATGTTCAGGCCGAAGGCGAAGGTGGCATCCTTGTCGCCCAGCCGCATCTCCGGCTTGCGGTAGAAGAAGGAGACGTCTGCGGCCACGCTCTGCCCGGCCTTCGAGTTGGCGCCCTGCACGCTGATCCCGCCCGTGAGGTTGCTGTTGATGTACCGGATGGCGATGCCACCGGAGAAGTTCTCGCCGAACTGCTGGGCGAAGGCCACATCCAGCGCGAACTCGGCCGGCTTGAAGTCGCGGATGGTGGAGCCGTTGATGTCGGTGAAGGTGATGCTGCCCAGGTTGAAGTAGCGCAGGCTGGCGCCGATGGCGCTGCGCTTGTTGGCCAGCCGCTTGTAACCCGCCAGATAGGCGAGGCTCATGTCCGGCACCAGGTTGCGCAGCCAGGGGCTGTAGCTCATCATGAACTCGCCGTCCTGGTCGGCGAAGGCCAGCTTCGATGGATTCCAGTGGATGGCGTTCGCATCCGGCGACACCGCAACGCCGGCATCCCCCATGCCCCCGGCCCTGCTGTCCACCGAGATCATCAGGAAGGGCACCGCGGTGGTGATGGTGTTGAGGACGCCCTTGCGGCAGTCCTGCCCCGTGAGCTGGTTGATGCACCCCGTGTTCACCTGCGCCATGGCGGGAACGGCCGCCATGGTGAGGGCGATGGCGGCATGGGTGCGCGAAGGGGACAACCGCTGGATCATTCCGGAGAGGGGTGGGGTAAAGGGCTGCGAATATACGGCCGCTGCGGGGCGTCGGCGGCCTTAACGGAGGATGACGAGCTTCTCGAATTTCTCCGCGTTCGCGCCATCGGGTGCGGTGACGGAAAGGCGGTACACATAGACCCCGCGGCCGAGCTTGTCGCCGAAGTCGTCCCTGCCGTCCCACGCCAGGGGCTCGCTCCGGAACCCATCGCAGGTCAGGCGCTCGTTGATGGTCTTCACCAGCCGACCGGCCACGGTGAACACCTGGATCTGGGCATCGAGCGTGGCGCATGGGCGATTGTGCTCGAAGAAGAACTGGGTGCTGGTGGTGAAGGGGTTGGGGTAGTTCAGCACATGCTCCAAGGCGAGCTCGGCGCTGCTCGCCACCACGAATTCGGTGGTGGACTCCGATGAATTGTTGTGCGCATCCCAGGCCTTCAGGCGCAGCGTGTGGCTGCCTTCGGCAAGGCGACCGAAGCGGTACCGCACCTGGCCGCTCTTGTAGGTGTCCAGGTCGGCCTCGTAGAGGTCGTTGAGCACGATGGCCTGCTCGGTGTTCTCGTCCAAGGTGGCCAGCAGGTCGTGGCCGATGCTCGAGCCCACGGTATTGATGCCGTTCTCATCGAACAGACGGGCGAAGAGCAGCGGGGTCTCGTTGGTGATGCCCCCGCGCACGAACCGGTCGTCGTTCAGGAACAGGTCGATCCGCGGCCCCTGATCGTCCAGGGCGACGTCATCGGCCGTGTCGCCCACCTTGGGGCTATTCGTGTAGCCGCTGGCGTTCAACATGGCCGATTCCGCATAGCAAGCGATGCGCCCGGGCCCCACTTGGTAGTTGATGTCCTTCGGCACCACGAAGGTGAAGCTGAAGCTGCCGTTGGTGACGGTGGCCCGGCCGCGGTAGATCACGCTCTTCCGGATGCGGAAGGTGAAGGCGCCGCCGCCGTCGTTGGCCAGGGTGTTCTGCACGCTGGCCTTGTCGTAGACGGTGGGCACCACCACCCCGTTGAACTCCAGCATGGGCTGGCCGCTGCCGTCATCGACGAAGCCCGTGACGCGCACCACGCTGAGGGCCTTCAGGGTATCGACCGGCTGCCCGAGCGTATCGGTGATCGCGGCGATCCGCAGGGTGGCACGCGGCAGCGCCAGCCGCATGCTCGGATCGCCCACCAGCACGAAGTTCCGGTGGTTGCGGAGCGTGGGCTGCTGGGTGGTGATGGCCTTCTTCGTGCGCCGGTAGGTATCGCCGATGCGCGCCTCCCGGCCCGCCTCATCCACGGTCTCGAAGACATGGTCGAAGAAGTCGTTGGCCAGCATGAAGTTCTGGCTGGAGTAGGCCAGGCGCGAGGTGGACATGAGGCCCACGCCGCCGCCGTTCGGATTGAGCAGCACGTACTCGCCTGCCGAGGTGCGGCCGGGGTCATCCCACCGGGTGAACTCGCAGGTGGCGGTCATGAAGAGCGGCAGGCGGTCCTTGTTCGTCCAGTCCAGGATCGTGGTGTTGTCCAGCAGCCGCTCATGGGCCCAGCCCACTTCGCCCCCGTGCCCCACGTAATTCACCAGGAGGGCGCCCTTCTGCACCTTGTCGCGCAGCTCCGAGCTGGCTTGCGGATAGCGCTGCCCGCCCGGTGTTGAGATCTGCTGGTAGGCGTCCATGTAGATCTTGTCCACGTTCAGGTGCGGGTATTCCCGCTCCACGCGGCGGGCCAGCGAATCGCTCTGGTCCATGTGGATGATGCCCTCGAAGCCGTCACCGGTCTGGTCGTCGCTCACGAAGAGCACGTGGGTCCGCCAATCCGGGATGCCGCCATCGCCGGTGACCGTGCAGCTGCCGCCGCTCGCCGTGCTCACGCCCAGGCGGTCGTAGTTCAGGATCTTGTCCACCACCTGCCGGGCCTGCTCGGCGCTGTGCACCACCAGGCGGCCCACGCCGATGTCCACCAGGTCGCCTGTGTACTCGCCATCCCCTTCATCCAGGAGGCCGAAGAAGTCGTCCGACGTGTACGAGCGCGAGGGGTCGACGCTGTCCTCGGTCTGGTAGGTGGGGATGTAGTTCTGGTTGCTCGGCGTGAGCGAGATGTTGTTGTAGGAGCCATCGCCGAAGAGCAGGAGGTAGCGCGGCATCAGGTCGGGGTCGGCACCGGCCCGGTCGTAGAGCATCCGCATGTACCGCTTGATCGCCGAAGCGTCGCGCATGCCGCTGCTGAACTCGTTGAAGACCTGCTGCGGCGATACGATGCGCACCGAGAGCCCTTCGCTGGCGCGCCGCTCGGCAAGCCGCTGGGCCTGCGCCTGGAACACGGGCGGGCACACGATCACCAGGTCCGTAGGCAGTTCCGTGGCATGCAGGTCCTGCGGAGTTACGCGGCCCACGGCGGTGGGGGAGAGGTAGTTGGCATCGCGGAAGGCGATGAACTGGCGGAGGGTATCGGTGCCCATCCGGAACGTCTTCTGGTTCCCCGATGCGGCATAGTCGACGCGGCCGGGATTAAGGGGGTCGGTGATGTCCCAGATCCGCTGCACGGTCTGGGCATTGTCGATGACGAACTCGGAGACCTCGCCGGGCCCGGCGGACTCCAGCGACCGGAACATGAGCTGGTCGCCGAACATGCGCAGCTCGCGCGTGCAGTTGAGGCGCAGGTAGTTCAGCCAGCCTACGGAGGTCACCGGGTCGAACTTGTTGAAGGTGATGGACACCGGAACGCTGTTCCCTGCGGCATTCCAGGTGAACGTCTGGTTGAAGTTGCGCGCTGTGGGCCCGGTATAGCTGTTGGCGATGCCGTTCACCGTGATGGTGCCTGAGAATGCGCTGCCCGAGGAGACGGTGAAGGAGCTGGTGTTCTGCACCACGCCCGAATTGAAGGTCCGCGCCGCGCCGTTCACCTCCAGCGTGATCGGCTCGGTGGGCACCAGGAAAGGTGTCTCGAAGCTGTATCCATAGGTGGTCACAAGGTCGTAGACCTCGCCATACCAAGTGCGTCCGGACTTGATCAGGTTCGTGAGGTCGCGGTCGATCACCTGCCGGTCGTTGAACCGGGTGATGGTGCGCGTGGCGGGCAGGCTGCTCTGGGCCACGGTCTGGATGCGCACCGGCGCATCCGCATCCAGCCCCACGAAGTAGGAAGCCGAGTCGGTATAGACGTGCTTTGTATGCCGGAAGAGGCCGGAAGCCTGCTCCCAGCGCGTCGGTCCTGATGCGTAGAAGAGGAGATGGTCGCCCGGGCCGAAGACGCCGTCTCCGCCGTCGACCACTTCAATGGCATTGGGCAGCAGGTCCGTGGGCACCACCACGCTGTTCACGAATGGCAGCAGGCCATGGTGGTTGCCATAGATGTTGATGCGGTCACTGGCCCATTCCGACCCCGGCAGGCCCAATGACCGCAGGAAATCATAGGTGAGCCGGTACACCCCGTCGCGTGCCACGGTGAAGCGGAACCAATCCCCTTCCGCCAGCCTCGAATGCTCGGGGTAGTTCATCTTCGGCCGGCCCCTGGGGCCTCCGAAGGTCTCCGCCAACTCATACCGGAAGGAGGTCAGCTTCTCGATGCTCCCGTTCGCTGGATTCCTGCGGAAGGGGACCAGGGTGATGAGCAGGTGGGGCTGCTTGCGGTGCCAGGAAAGGTGCGTATGCACCTCCGGCTCGGCGCCGATGGTATCCAGCCCAGGCCATGCGCTGCGCTCATCGGCCGTGATGCCGATGTACTGCGCATCGGCCAGCCGGAGCGTGGCTTGGCTGACGCCGCCTTGCAGTTCCAGCACTTCGGTGTGGACAGGCAGACCGCCCCGGTCCGGGTCGATGGCGGCGCCCCTGAAGGCGAGGGCCTCGGCGGCCTGTGTGGCTTGCTTCGTCGCCGGTTCCCCGATGCGGCCGCGGGCTTCCGGTCCGGCTGAGGGCCACGCGAGGGACCGGGAGAGATCCCTTTGCGCATGCACGTTCAGCGCGAGGGGGATGAAAATGGCAGCGGTCAGGGTCTTCAGGGAAGGGCTCATCACCGGCAATCAACAGGTTTTCAACAGTTCGGATCGAAAATACTACCTTCGACCCTTGCGTTTCGGAACACGGTGTCAACGGGGCTTGTTCGGCATTATTGCCAGTCGCTTGAGAACCGTTCCGGGGCGGCTCCGTATAATTGGCGCTTGCAGTTAGCCTAGATCGCAACGAGAGCATGATGACAAGGACCATTGGGCGTGCGGGCCTGGTGTTCGCAATGGTGGTGTTGGGCGGCCTTAGCGCTATGGCGCAAGACCCCCAGTTCACCCAATTCTACGCCAATCCGCTCTACCTCAACCCGGCATTCGCCGGTACCGCGCGGTGCCCACGTGTGGTCCTCAATTACCGCAACCAGTGGCCGGCCCTCACAGGCACCTTCGTCACCACCAGTGCGAGCTATGACCAGCATGTGGATGGATTGATGGGCGGCTTGGGGCTGCTGGTCACCAACGACCAGGCCGGCAAAGGCACGCTGAACACCACCACGGTGAGTGGCATCTATTCGTACCAGCAGGCCATTTCACGCAAGTTCTCCATGAAGTTCGGCTTCCAGGCCACCTACTTCCAGAAGTCGCTGGACTGGAGCAAGCTCACCTTCGGCGATCAGATCGACCCGCGGCGCGGCTTCATCTACAACACGAATGATGTCCCCCGGGGCGGAAAGGTGGGCAACGCCGACTTCAGCGCCGGGCTCCTCGGCTACACCGACATCTATTTCGTGGGCGTGGCGGTGCACCACCTCACCCAGCCCAATGAATCCCTTATCGTAGGCACGAGCCGGTTGCCCATGAAGATCACCGGCCATGCCGGTGCGGCCATCCCGCTGGGCATGAAGGGCAAGTACGGCGAGGCCAGGACCCGGATCTCCCCCAACGTACTATACCAGCAGCAGGCCGCGTTCCGTCAGTTGAACCTCGGCCTGTACATCGACCACGGCCCCATCACCGCCGGCGTCTGGTACCGTACGCGGGACTCCTTCATCGCCCTCATCGGATTCCACACCGACAAGTTCAAGTTCGGTTACAGCTACGACCTCACCACCAGCAAGCTCACCACGCGCACCGCAGGGTCGCACGAGGTGAGCATGCAGATCCAGTTCAACTGCAAACCCAAGAAGCGGAGGTTCCGCGTCGTGGCCTGCCCGACGTTCTGATCCCTCCCAGGAACCACGAAACCACCATTGCCATGAGCCTTGCAAGGAAGACAGGGGTCCTGCTGATGGGTGCGGCTTTCCTCTCGAGCTGCCAGTTCGAGAAAAGCGGCGCCACCGGCTGGAACTACAACGACTCCAAGAACGGCGGCTTCGAGAAGGCCAGCTTCGAGGAGCAGGAGAACGGCCCGGGGCTCATCCTCGTGGAGGGCGGGCAGTTCACCATGGGCCGCGTCACCGACGACCTGAGGCACGAGTGGGACATGATCCCGCGCACCGTCACCGTCTCATCCTTCTATATGGATGAGGCGGAGGTCACCAATTTCTATTGGCTCGAGTACCTCTACTGGCTCGATCGCT
>DDRC01000222.1:331-677 GCA_002342985.1 Flavobacteriales bacterium UBA2426 | reverse complement strand
GGATACGCTGGTGTGGCGGAGCAAGCTGGCCTTCAACGAGCCCTATGTGGAGTACTACCTGCGCCACCCGGCCTACCGGGACTATCCCGTGGTGGGAATCAACTGGCTGCAGGCCAACGACTACTGCGCCTGGAGGACGGACCGCGTGAACGAGATCATCCTGATCCGCGAAGGCCTGTTCGAGCATTACACCAACCAGATCAACGAGGACCACTTCACCACGGATGCCTACCTGGCCGGCCAGTACGAGAGCGGCAAGAAGGTGGACGGCGTGACCGACTTCAATCCGAACAAGGACACGCGGAACATCAAGATGGAGGATGGCGTGCTGCTGCCGCGCTACCGC
>DDRC01000222.1:0-177 GCA_002342985.1 Flavobacteriales bacterium UBA2426 | reverse complement strand
GCCGACTGAGGCGGAGTGGGAGTACGCAGCATACGGAATCATCGGCAACACCGTCGACGAGCGGGTGGTGGAGCGCCGCATCTATCCTTGGAACGGCCACTGGGTGCGCTACGACAGCCGCAAGCGGGGAGGCGCTTTCTACGGCGATTTCCGCGGCAACTTCATGCGCGGGCGTGG
>DDRC01000020.1:24490-25356 GCA_002342985.1 Flavobacteriales bacterium UBA2426 | reverse complement strand
CCAGGTCGCCGTCGTTGGTGAGCAGCAGCAGGCCGGTGGTGTTGCGGTCCAGGCGGCCCACCGGGTAGATGCGCTCTGCGCAGGCCTGCTCCACCAAGGCCATAACCGTGCGACGATCGCGCGGGTCCTCGGTGGTGGTGAGGAAGTCCTTGGGCTTGTTCAGAAGCACGTAGCGCTTGGTCTCGCGGCTGAGGCGCTGGCCGCCGTAGTGCACCTTGTCGGTGGGCTTCACTTTGGTGCCCAGCTCGGTCACCACCTGGCCGTTCACGGTGACCACGCCGGCCTTGATGAGCGCATCGGCATCGCGTCGGCTGGCTACGCCGCTCATGGCGAGGTAGCGATTCAGGCGGATGCTGCCATCATCCTCTCCGCGCGGCTCGGGCTTGGGCCTTCCCCGGTAGCCGCCGGAACGCTCCTTCGCACCGCCCTTGCCGGGCCCCGGCTTCCTGTAGGGCGGCTTGCGTTCACCGCCCTCCCGGTCTGCACGCCGCGTAGCCGGGCGATCGTCCCGGCCGGATGGAGCCGCGGCCTTGCGCCCCCCCTCGAACCGCCGTTCGTCCGTTCGCTTCGGACGCTCCGTGCTTCCTCCTTCACGCACGGCCTTGGGCGGCCTTTTGCCGAAGCGCTTGGAATGGGGCGTGCCATCGGCCCGGGCGCCGGGGCGCTCGTCGGCTTTCGGCTTGGGCGATGGCTTGCTGCTGCGCTGGCGGCCGCGGCCGGGATTAGAACGGCTTGTCATGGTTGGTGGGATAGAACGCGTCGGGGATGTGGTGGATGTAGGGCTTCCCCGAGGGGTGCAAGATCACGCTCACGATGTCGAATCGGGCCGCAAGGTCGCACCCGGTGGCCAGGATATAGGCATTGGC
>DDRC01000020.1:22153-24267 GCA_002342985.1 Flavobacteriales bacterium UBA2426 | reverse complement strand
ACGATGTCGATCTCCAGCTTGCCGTGGGTCCAGTTGCGCTCCAGCACCTCGAAGCCGCGCTCCTCCAGGTAACGGCACGCCAGTTGCTCACCCTCGGCGCCGGTGCGGTTATGCTCGGCCATCTGTAGAGAAAAGGTGCGTAACCATGCAGCCACCGCCCCGTTGAAGGCCCTAAAATTGGGCAACATCCGCCCGACCGAGCACTTCAACGACCACGGCCGCGCCGCTCTTCAGCCGGAAAACCGATTGCCCATGCTCCTCCCCCAACGCCTCCTCCTCCTCGCCGCCCTGGCCTTTCCAGGGATGGGCAACTCCCTGAGCGCCCAGGCCTTCGAGGGGGTCATTGAGTTCACCAAGACCACCGGGCCGGTGGTGACCACCTACAAGTACTACGTGAAAGGCGAGCATGTCCGCATCGAGGAGGTGAGCGCCCGCGGCGAGGTGCAGGGCATCATGCTGGTGGATACCCACGACAAGACCGTGACCGCCCTGAGCCCCGAGCGCAAGCTGTACATGGATGTGCCCAACATGCGCCTGCCCAAGGACGTGGAGACGCAGGTGCAGAAAACCTCCGACCTGAAGGACATCGCCGGCTACAAGTGCGAGAAGTGGGTGGTGAAGAGCACCAAGGAGGACCGCGTGATCACCTACTGGGTGGCAGCGGACGAATTCAACTTCTTCATCCCCCTGCTCGAGACACTGAACCGCAAGGACGAGCAGGCGGTGTTCTTCCTGCAGATCAAGGATGCCAAGGGCGTATTCCCCATGCTGGGCGTGGAGCACAAGCTGGATGGGGCCGAGGTGAGCCGCCTGGAGGTGAAGCAGGTCACCAAGGCCGTGCAGAAGCCGGCCCTGTTCGAGATTCCAGCGGGCTTCAACAAGTTCGAGCGGAACTGACGCGCAGCGCACCCGCACTGCGGAACCGGTAGCAGGCAGGTCGGCCCTTCGGGTCGACCTGCCTGCTACCGGCCCATCGCCTGCCTGAGCGGGCGGTTCAATCGCCTGACGATCAGATGGTATGCCCTTGGCTGTAGGTGAGCATCGCGCCCTCCGGCTCAACGGTGAGCCGCGCCTGCTGCCCGAAGATGAGCGCCCTGTTGTCGTCGATGTGGCCGGCGGGGAAGCCGAAGCAGACGGGGTAGGCGGAATCGCCCACGGCATCGGCGATGATCCGCTCAGCGGTCTTCCCAAAGGGATCGTCCGGGTTCTTGTCGCGCATGTCGCTCATGGCGCCCACAATCAGCCCGGCCAGCCCCTTGAACCAGCCCGCCAACCGCAGGTTCTGCAGCATGCGGTCCATGTGGTAGAGCAGCTCGTCGAGGTCCTCGATGAACAGGATCTTGCCACGCGGGTCGATGTCGTAGGGCGTGCCGCGCAGGGCGTAGAGCAGGGAGAGGTTGCCACCGATCAATACGCCTTCGCACTGGCCGACGCGGGCTGTGGGCCATGGGCTGTCGGCCACGGGCTTGGCGTCCCCGCTCAAGCCCGTGGCCCGTGGCCCGAAGCTCGTGGCCACCACTTGGAACATCTCCCCGAACAGCGCGGCCCGCAGCGTCTCCCGCGTGGCCTCTGTCTTCGCCCCGATGTTGAAGGGCATCTGCGCGTGCAGGCTGGCGATGCCGATGTTGTGCAGGGCATTATGCAGCACGGTGATGTCGCTGAAACCCACGATCCATTTGGGGTCGCGGCGCAGCGCCGAAAGATCGAGGTGGTCCAGCAGGTGCACGGTGCCGTAGCCGCCGCGGGCGCACCAGATGGCGCGGACGGCGGGGTCATCCAGCGCGGCTTGGAGATCGGCGGCGCGCTCCTCGGCGGTGCCGGCCTGCTGGAAACGCTTGCGTCCGATGCCCGCGCCCAGCTTCACCCTAAGGCCCCAGCCCTCGGCGAGCGCGATGCCGTCGCGCAGCTCCTCCGTGGTGATGGCGCGCGCAGTGGGGACGATGGCGATGGTGTCGCCGGGGCGCAGGGGGGGCGGCATGAGCACGGACATGGATGCGGTGCTGCGAATGTGCCTGCGGGCTCCGACGATCTTGTGGTAGCGGCGGCTCCAACTGACAACCACCAACTGTTGATACCCGGTACTTTCGCGGTCCGAAGCGCCCGCCCTGTGAAGT
>DDRC01000020.1:20624-22031 GCA_002342985.1 Flavobacteriales bacterium UBA2426 | reverse complement strand
CCCCCCCCCCCGCCATACCGTTACCGCCGCCCTTCCCTACGCCAACGGGCCGCTGCACATCGGCCACATCGCCGGGGCCTACCTGCCCGCCGACATCTACGTGCGCAACCTGCGCCAGCGCGGCAAGGAGGTGCTCTTCATCTGCGGCAGCGACGAGCATGGCGCGGCCATCACCATCCGCGCGATGAAGGAGGGCACCACGCCCCGCGCCATCGTGGACACCTACCACGCGCTGATGGGCCATGCCTTCCAGGACTTCGGCATCCACTTCGACATCTACGACCGCACCAGCAGCGAGCTGCACCGCGAGACCTCGCAGGGTTTCTTCCTGAAGCTGCTGGAGAACGGCGCATTCAGCGTGCAGGAGGAGCAGCAGTACTTCGATGAGGAAGCCAAGCAGTTCCTTGCCGACCGCTACATCATGGGCACCTGCCCCACCTGCGGCAACCCCGATGCCTACGGCGACCAGTGCGAGAAGTGCGGCAGCGCCCTCAGCCCCAAGGATCTGATCGATCCGCGCAGCACCCTCAGCGGCGCCAAGCCCGTGCTGAAGCCCACCCAGCACTGGTACCTGAAGATGGACGAGGCCCAGCAATGGGTCGACACCTGGATCAACACCGGCATGCTCGATGGCGCGCAGCACCACGACCCCAAGGAATGGAAGGCGAGCGTGCTGGGCCAGTGCAACAGCTGGCTGAAAGACGGTCTGCGTCCCCGGGCCATGACGCGCGACTTGGACTGGGGCGTGCCCGTGCCACTGCCCGGTGCCGAAGGCAAGGTGCTCTATGTGTGGCTCGACGCGCCCATCGGCTACATCAGCGCCACCAAGCGCTGGGCTGCCCTTCGACAGGCTCAGGGACAGCCAACCGATTGGGAGAAATGGTGGAAGACTGACGATACTAGGCTCATCCACTTCATCGGCAAGGACAACATCGTCTTCCACGCCATCATCTTCCCGATCCTGCTGAAGCTGCACGGCGGCTACGTGCTGCCGCAGAACGTGCCGGCCAACGAGTTCCTCAACCTCGAAGGGCGGAAGATCAGCACCAGCCGCAACTGGGCCGTGTGGCTGCACGAGTACCTGGAGCGCTGGCCCGGGCGGCAGGACGAGCTGCGCTACTGCCTGGCCACCATCATCCCCGAGCAGAAGGACAGCGAGTTCACCTGGAAGGACTTCCAGGACAAGAACAACAACGAGCTCGTGGCCATCATCGGCAACTTCGTGCAGCGCGTGTTCGTGCTGTGCCACAAGTACTACGAGGGCAAGGCGCCCGCCTCCGGTGAGAAGCTCGACATGGATGTAGCGCTGTGGAGTGCGGTGCACGGCAGCGTGGAGGAGGTGGCAAGGCACATCGACCATTTCCGCCTGCGCGATGCGTTGGGCAGCGCCATGAACGTGGCCCGCGC
>DDRC01000020.1:890-20346 GCA_002342985.1 Flavobacteriales bacterium UBA2426 | reverse complement strand
TCGCGGCGGTGCTCAGCATCGTGCTGGAGCCCTTCCTGCCGCACACCACCACGAAGCTGCGCCGGATGCTGGGCATCGGTGTGCTGCCGTGGAACGAGGCCTTCCGCAGTGACCTGATCGGTGAAGGTCAGACGCTGGGCAAGCCCGAGCACCTCTTCAAGCCCATCACCGACGCGGAGATCCAGCCGGAGATCGATCGCCTGCATGCGAATGCGCCGGTCGAGACAACCCCTGCCTCTGCCCTTGCCCCTGCTCCTGGTTCTGCTCATGCCGCCACAGTGGCTAATGCGAACATTGCCTTCGACGACTTCGCGAAACTCGACCTCCGCGTGGGCACCATCGTTGCGGCCGAGCGCGTGCCGAAGGCCGACAAGCTGTTGAAGCTGAGCATCGACATCAGCGAGGCGCAGCCGCGCACCGTGGTCAGCGGCATCGCCATGCACTACGCGCCGGAGCAACTGCCCGGACAGCAGGTGGTGCTGGTGGCCAACCTCGAGCCCCGGAAGATGCGCGGGGTGGAGAGCCAGGGCATGGTGCTGATGGCCGAGGATGCCACCGGCAAGCTGGTGTTCGTGCAGCCGAAGGAGGTGATCGGGCCGGGGGCGGAGGTGCGCTGAGGCACAAGACCAAGCGCTCTACTTTCGGCGCGTGAGGATTCTTCTGGCCGCTTCACTCGGGTTGTCCACCATGCTCGCGCATGGCCAGGGCCTGCTGATCAACGAGCTCTGCGCCAGCAACCACGGCTGCTACGCAGACGCCGAAGGCCGCACGCCCGATTGGATCGAGCTCTTCAACACCAGCGCGAACCCGATTGACCTGCTGGACTGGCGCATCGCCATCAACGGCCGGCAGCACGTGATCGATGCGCCGTTGCGGGTTCAGGCCAAGGGCCATTTGCTCCTGCTGTGCGACGGGCACCCGGAGCGCGGCGGGCAGCACCTGGGCTTCACCTTGGAGAAGCAAGGAGGCGCGGTGCTGCTGATCGCGCCCGATGGGCTCACGATCGCCGACCTCTTCTCCTATCCGGCCCTGCGCGCCAACACCAGCATGGGCCGTGCGCCTGATGGCCAGAAGGCCTGGAGCCTCTTCGCGCAGCCCACACCCGGCGCAGCGAACAAGGCGAGCAACATCGCGCATGGCTTCAGCAACGCGCCGCAGCTCACACTCGATGTCCAAGGCCGCTTGATCGCAACGGCCGAAGGCGAAGTGCGCTTCACAGTTGACGGCAGCGACCCGCGCGGAAGCGCTGCCACCCTTTATGTGGAACCCGTGGATGTCACGCCCGGAAATGTTGTTCGCGCCATCGCGTTGCAGCATGATCGCCTCGTTGGAGAAGAATCCGTTCTCCTGGTGCCGGCGAATGGCCATGCCGGTGAAGGCTTCGCGCTCGCGCTGGATCCGCAGGACCTGTGGGGCGACAGCACCGGCATCTACAACCCTGGCGCGGCACAGAACCACACCCGGCACGGCATGCCCTGGGAGCGCAGCGCCATCGCGCGCATCGACAGCATGGCCACGCCCGTGGGCGTCCGCCTTTTCGGAAGCGGCTCGCGGGGCCTGGGCAAGCGCTCCTTCAAGCTCCACGCGCGTAACCGATACGACAGCCCTTCAGCCGGCTTCGCCTTCAGCGACGGCACACGCGTTCAGGAGGGCGTCCTGCGCGCCGATGCCTCACCCAACGCCTTCCTGCGCAATACGGTGATGGAGCAGCTCGTGCAGCGATTCAACCTGCATGCGCTGGTGCAGCCCTCCGTGGCGAAGCCGCTCTACCTCAACGGCGCATACTGGGGCCTCTACCGCTGGATGCCCGCGAAGGATGCCGAATGGCTGAAGCAACGCAGCAACGCCGAAGCCCTCGATGTACTGGAAGGGCCGGCTGCCACCGAGCGCAGCGGCAAGGACGACCACTTCCTCCGGTCGCGCGACCTGCTGGTGCGCGGCGCCTCCATCGACAGCATCGAGGCGGTGATCGACACGCGGAGCCTGATCGACCTCGCGTGCATCGACCTCTGGACGGGCCGTGCCGATCATGAACTGAACGTGCGCTGCTACCGGCCGCGCGAGCGCGATGGCCGCTGGCGCTGGGTGCTCTTCGACATGGACCTGTGGGCGCCGCCGCACGAGAACAGCGTGCAGCGCATGTCGCTGGCCACGCTGCCCGAAACGCCCTTCGTACCGCAGCTGCTCGCGCATGCGGAATTGCAGCAGCGCTTGCTGGCGCGCATCACCGCGCTGCAAGCAACGGCATTCCTGCAGGTCCCCGCCATCGCTGACAGCCTCTATCACGCGCATACCGACGACCTCGCCGCCGACTTCAAGCGCTGGGACTTGCAGCTCGACATGCCCACGCCGGAAGCATCGCTCACTGAGATGAAGGGCTTCGCAGCGCAACGCCCTGCGCACCTCTTCGCGCACCTGGCTAAAAGCACCAGGCGGCGCCTGCACGAGACCATTATCGAAGCGCCGCGCGCCGATCAAGGCCAACTGCTGCTCGAAGGGCTCGCGCTCTCACCAGGCAAGCATGCTGTACGCTGCTTCGAGGGCGTGCCCATGCGGATCGAGCTGCGTGCCTCCGAAGGACAGGAATTCACGGGCTGGAAAGGCACCGGCCTCAGTACTGCCTCCGGAGCGATCGACCTATGGAAGACCAAGAGCCTGCGGCCCGTGATGCGCAGCCTGGTGCCTTGATCAGGCGGGAACCGCTTTCAGCAAGGACTCGAACAGGCTCCTTCCTTCGGTATTGCCCAGCCGCTCGTCGCAGGCACGCTCCGGGTGCGGCATCATGCCGAAGACGTTGCGGCCCTTGTTGCACACGCCGGCGATGTTGTCCTTGCTGCCGTTGGGGTTGGCCTCCTCGGTCACCTTGCCCTGCTCGTCGCAATAGCGGAAGAGGATGCGGTCGCTGTCCTTCAGTGCCTTCAGCGTATCGGCATCCGCGTGGTAGCGGCCTTCGCCGTGCGCGATGGGGATCTTCAGCGCCTTGTCGGGCACCGCGTTGGTGAGCGCGGTATCGGCCGTGCCGCGCCGGATGAAGACATTCTTCGAGATGAACTTCTGTCCGGCGTTGTGCAGCAGCGCGCCGGGCAGCAGCCCCGCCTCACAGAGCACCTGGAAGCCATTGCACACACCGAGCACCAGCCCGCCCTTCCTGGCATGCGCGGCCACCTCCTGCATGATGGGCGAGAAGCGCGCGATGGCGCCGCTGCGCAGGTAGTCGCCGTAGCTGAATCCGCCGGGCAGCACCACCATGTCCACGCCCTTCAGGTCGTGCTCCTTGTGCCAGAGGCGCTCCACGGGCTGCTGGAAGAGCGTTTCCAGCACATGGATCATGTCCTCATCGCAATTGCTGCCGGGGAAGGTGACGACGCCGAACTTCATGCGGCGAAGGTAGCCCGCCGCCTTCACCAGTGCACCCGCAGGCTGATCTGCGCATTGCGCCCTGGTGCGCTCACCCCGCTGGCAAAGGTGCGGTAATGAAGGTCGGCGATGTTCTCCATGGCGGCCTGCAGCTGGAGGCGGCTGCTGAGGGCGAAGGAGCAGCGGGCATTGATGGTCCACCAAGCGGGCGTGCCATCGGGCGTGGCATACTGCAGGTTGTCCTCGCTCCCCGGGGTGGCATCCGTATCGGAAAGCCGCTTCCAGCCATTGAAGAGCGCATAGGCCTCCGCCTCCAGCCGGCTCCCGCGCAGGAGCAGGCCGGCCCGGCCATAGGTTGGGGGCACATGGTCCAAGGGGCGGGGTCCGCCTGCGGTCCGCACGCGGCCGTAGGTGTGCGTAAGCCCCGCAGTGAGCAGCAGCGCCTTGGTGACGGCCAGCGAGAGTCTGCCCTGTGCGCCGAGCAAGTAGGCCTGCCGGGCATTCGTCAAGGCTGTTACGCGGCTCAAGGTGCCGTCATAGTCGATGCTATCGAGGCCGTTGTAGCGAAAGGGCTCCACCACCAGCGCATCCATGTACCAGGTGCGGAAGGCGACCGCCTCCACATGCAACCGCTCGCCGATGGTCCTGGCTGCACCCGCCTCGAGATTGACGGTGCGTTCCGGGCGCAGGTCAGGATTAGGGACGACCACCGTGCCCGGCGTGCTGTCGAAGACCTTGGCCAGGTCATCCACGTTGGGCGCGCGGAACCCCGAACTCAGCAGGGCGGTGAAACGCCAGCCGGTGCTGGTGGTGAATACGGCTCCGAGGCGGCCGTTGAGGGCCGCATTGCGCTGCGTGAACCGCCCTTGCAGGAAGCGGTAGCCCTGGTCGTCATCGAAGCGGGCTTGCAGGCCGACGTGACTTGCGCGCAAGCCGCCGGTAAGCACCCAGTGCTCACCCAAGCTCACCGCATCGATGGCATAGGCGGCGAAGCTGCTCATCGCAGCGCCACCGCTGGGATAGCGGGTGCCGAGGTAGGTGCGTTCCCCGGTGCTGATGTGCTCGCGATGCGCCTCGGATCCCACGCTGTTCGCATACGCCTCAGCGCCGTAGCGCAGCTGGTGGCGGCCATGTCGCTTCTCGAAGTCGACGCTCAGGCCCAGCACCTGCACCCGCTCGAAGCGGCGGCCGATGCGGCTGCTCCCGAAGCTCCGGGAGTGCCGGCTCTGAGCGATGGCCTGGTAGGACGGTGTGAGGCGCATCCGGCCGAAGGCCCCCTGTGCGCGCTGGGCCTCCAGGGTGTAGGCCAGCAGGAACCGCTGCTGCGGCCCATAGTACCACTCGCTGTAGGCCGGGATGATCCGGCCCGAGCTGTCTGCGGCGTACTCGCTCAGTCGATCGTAGCGGGGAATGGCGCTGCTCGTGCTCAGCTGAGCGTTCACCGTATGCATCACCGCACCGGTCCGCAGCCGAAGCTTCTGCAGGATGTCGAGCTGCTCATAGCCGGTCGGGGCCAGCACCCGGTGGTCGGGGTTGGCGAACACGGAATCGCGGCCATCGATGGTGCGCACCACGAAGGGCTTCACGCCCCAGTCACCGTAGCGGGGATCGCGCACGGAGCCGGCGCGCAGATCGCCGAATCCACTGGCTGTGATGCTGGTGAACGACGCGATGCGCCTTCTGCGCAGCTCCAGCGTGGCACTGCCGGTGCGCTCCCCATTGGCGGAACTCAGGCGCAGCAGCGCCGCACCATGGAGGCCCGTGCCCGTGGTATCGCGGAATCGGGGTTGGCGGGTGATGAGGTGGATGACCCCGCCCAGCGCATCGCTGCCGTACACCACCGAACCCGGGCCGCTGATCACCTCGATGCGCTCCAGGGCGTTCTGGTCCACGGTCATCAGATCCTGCAAATGGCCGGCGCGGTAAATGGCGTTGTTGAGCCTTACGCCGTCCACGACGAGCAGGACCCTGCTCGCCTCGAAGCCGCGGATCACCGGACTGCCACCGCCCATCTGACTGCGCTGCACGTAGAGCGTGCCGCTGCTCTCCAGCAGGCCAGGCGTGGTCGGCTGGTTCAGGAAGCCCATCCGCTCTCGCCCGATAGCATCCACCTGCTCCGGCACGTCGCGTCTGCGGTCCTCGAAGCGGTTGGCGGCGATGACGACCTCATCCAGCCCAACGGCCTGGCGCTGCAGCCGCACGATCGCGCCGTCCTGCGCATCCGGGGCTATTGATGCCGGCAGGTAGCCGAGGTGCGCAACGCGGATCGCACGCGCTGCTGCGAAGCCTGCGATGGAGGCCCGGCCCTTGGCGTCGGTGGTGGCGGCGGTCCCCGGCAGGTCGCTGGTCAGGTGCGCCCCTTCCAATGGCAGCAGCGAACTGGCATCCACCACCGTTATCGTCTGCGCAGCGATGGGGCCTGAGCCCGCGATGAGCAGCAGGATGCATGCGGCGCGCAGCCGTTCGTGGAAGTTCAGCCCCATCGTATCCAGAGCGCCAGGACCGCAAGGCTCCAGGCTGCCGCCTCGCCCAGCCAGGCTCGGCGGGGATTGAGCAGCAGGGAGGAGACCAGGACCGCTGCCGGCACGGCGGGAAGCACAGCGGGGAACCCACCCTTGAGCAGCGCGAGCAGCGCCATGACCACCGCCAGCGCCAAGGCCAGCGCCATGAGCGCCGACCGCAGGTTCTTCCCGCGCATCACGCTCTGCGCATAGCTGCGGAAGAATGCCGCGAAGCCGAGCAGGAGCAGCAGTGCCAGCAAAGCGATGAATGCGAGACGGATCCCGCCCACGGCCACGAAGGGATGCGGATCGTCCGGCATCACGGTGAGCAGGGGCCGCCAAGGCAGCTCACCGGCCAAGCGGAGCACCCCCCAAGCGAAGTAGAAGACCAGGACCATGGCCAGTACCGGCAACGCATACTCCCGCCAAGCGAAGGGACGGATCACGGAGGCCGATGCCCAGAGGACCGCCAAGAGAAAGGCATAAGGCAGGTAACATAGCGCGGCGAGTCCGAGCAGCAGGCCAGCATCGAACAATGGCGACAAGGCCGTGCCGGTGTTGGTGATGGCCCACCCACGCCGCATGGCCATGAGCACGAACGGCATGCCCAGCAGGGCGGGATCGAAGCAGCCGAGCCCGCCCAGGCCGGCCAGGATCACCGGCAAGAGGACCACGGCGAGGTGATTGCGGCGATCCAGGAGCTCCAAAGCATTGAGCAATGCGGCGAGCTGGATTGCCACCAGCGCTACCAGGACAAGCCCGGCCAGCGTCCTCGACCATGGGGCGGTGAGCCAGCTGCCGACGAGGGCAGCCAGCGGCATGACCGGCTGGGAGACCGTCGGGGCCTGCCAGAACGCCGGGGCGAACAGCAGCGCGGTCACCACTGGCGCCGCCAGCAGCACGGCCGGCTGATTGCTACGGAAGAATGCGGCAAGCATGGCGGGTGCGCGAAGGTCGGCAGCGGGGCGATGCCGCGGAACCGGATTGCGGCGATGGCATGGTGGCCGCTCCAGAAGCCCCGGCCTATCTTCGCCGCGCCTCAAGCGACCAAGCCATGCAAGACTTCGCGTTCGGCCTCGGCCATTTCCTGGAGTGGACCTTCACGTTCATCACCGCGCTCGGCTGGGCGCCCGTCTACATGATCTCCGGCCTGCTCTTCGTGGGCCTGGTGTACTGGCTCAACCAGCAGGGCAGGTACAACCGCAAGGCCAAGGCCGACAATACCCTGGCCTGATTCAGCGGGGCTGCGCAGCCGGCCTGGAGGCGGGCTGCTTCACCAGGTCATGCCCGATGTCATCGCGCATGTACTTCCCTTCATAGGCGATTACCGCTGCGGCGCGATAGGCCGAGGCGATGGCGGACTCCAGGTCCTTCCCCATGCCCGTGACGGCCATGATGCGGCCTCCGCTCGTGACCAGCCGTTCGCCCACCTGCTTCGTGCCGGCCTGGAACACGTAGGCGTCGCGTACCAGTTCCAAGCCCCCCACCTCCATGCCGGTCTCATGCTCCCCGGGGTAGCCTTCCGCTGCCAGCACGATGCTCACCGCCGTCCGGTCATCCACATCCACATGCCGCTCGCTGAGGGTGCCGGTGGCGATGCCTTCGAAGAGGTCGAGAAGGTCGCTCTTCAGCCGTGGCAGGATGGCCTGGGTCTCGGGATCGCCCAAGCGCACGTTGTATTCGATCACGTACGGCTCGCCATCCACGTTCATCAGGCCCATGAAGAGGAAGCCGCAATAGGGGATGCCGTCCTTCTTCAGGCCGCGTACCGTTGGGGCGGCGATGCGATCGTGCACCTTCTGCATGAATTCCTTGTCGGCGAACGGCACCGGCGATACGGCACCCATGCCGCCTGTGTTGGGGCCGGTATCCCCGCGGCCGATGCGCTTGTAGTCCTTGGCGGCAGGCAGCATCTTGAATGAGTCCCCATCGGTGATGAGGAAGGCGCTGCACTCGATGCCCTTGAGGTGCTGCTCGATCACCACGCGCTCGCCGGCTTCGCCGAAGCGCCCCTGCTGCAGCATCTCGCGCAGGGCCTTCGCGGCCTCCTTCTTGTCGTTGGTGATCACCACGCCCTTGCCCGCGGCCAGGCCATCGGCCTTCACCACATAGGGCGCATTCACGCGGTCGAGATGATCGAGCGCCTCCTGCAGCTGTCCCTTCACGAAGGTGCGGTGCGCGGCCGTTGGGATGTTGTGACGGAACATGAACTCCTTGGCGAAGTCCTTGCTGCCTTCGAGCCGGGCGCCCTCTGCCTTGGGGCCGATTACGGTGACCCCCTTCAGCTCGGAATCAGCGGCGATCCGGTCGTGCAGCCCGGCAACCAGCGGTGCCTCCGGCCCCACCACCACGATCCGGATGCGCTTCTCGAGCAGGAAGCTCCGCAAGGCCTTCGGATCATGCAGGGCGATCTCCGCGTTGCGGCCATGGCGCACGGTGCCGGGGTTCCCGGGGGCCACATAGAGCTCATCGAGGAGGGAGCTCTGCGCGATCTTCCACGCGAGCGCATGCTCGCGGCCGCCGCTGCCGATCAGAAGGACGTTCATCGGGGATGCCTTTCCTGCAAAGGAAACCCCCAACAGCCGGTCCGGGCGCCCGAATTATCAACGGATCTCCGGAGCCGCCGCGCTGCGCCGCGCCCGGGCCGCGGCGTCGGACACGGTGGAAAACAAGATGCCCGCCCTGCGCAGGCGCAGGGCGGGCATCCATGAAGAGCAGTGCTCAGTGCTTGTGCGGCATGCGCTTGATGCTGCAGCCGATGTTGCGGGTGATGCCCGGATCGATGGCCTTGCCCTCCGCGAGGTTCGCGATGGCATTGTGCAGCCACTTCTCCTTCACCTCCGCAGCCTTTGCCACGTTGTCATCGATGGCGCCCTTGTAAACGAGCTTCATCTCCTTGTCGAAGAGGAAGACATGGGGCGTCGTGCGCGCACCGAAAGCGTCGGCCACGGCATGGCCCTCATCGAGCAGGTACGCGCCACGGTAGCCCTTTTCCTTGTAGCGCGCCTGCATATCCGCGAATGAATCACCGGCATCGCGCTTCGCCTCGTTGCTGTTCACGAAGGCCACGCCCACGCCGTAGCGCTGCGCGAAGGCCGCCAGCTCAGGATAGCGGCCCTCCCATCCCTCGCTGCCCTCGGAGCCCACGACGAACGGACAGGTATTGCATGAGAAGATGACCAGCAAGCCCTTGGAACCGACCAGGTCCTTCAGCGCCATGGATCGGCCGGAGACATCCTTCATGGCGTGCTCGCCCTTGGGCAGGGCAGCGCCCAGCTGGAGATCGGGCAGGGGGTCGTGGGGTGCAACGGCCAGCAGGCCCATGGCAGCGGTGGCAGCGATTTTCAGCAGCATGGTTTGAAGGTGAGATAAGGTGGCAAGTTAACGCGGCCCCCCCGGCTCCCGTTCGGCGCGTTCACAAGGCTTAACGACCAGGGCATGGCACCCGTCCTGGCTACCAGCCCCGGAGAGGGGCCGGTCGCGCACGCAGCGCTTCAGCGTGATGGGCGGCATCGCTTACACCCGCGCTGCGGGAACGGGTGATCCGGTGCAGCTTCAATGGAAGCATGCAGGAGCCTTAAGGCCCCCGGCCATGAACGGTGGCGCTGGGCTGAAGCGGGGGCAGGGCCGATCCACGTGGTGCGCTCAACCACCGCAGCACCGGCGCTGCGCCCGGTCCGCACAGGGTCAGAGCGGGATGTTCCCGTGCTTCTTGCGGGGGAGCTTGTCCACCTTGTTGCGCAGCATGTCCAGGGCGGCCATCACCTTCAAGCGGGTCTGCGATGGGCGGATCACCTCGTCCACATAGCCGCGCGCGGCCGCCTCGTAGGGGTTGGCGAACTGCTCCCTGTACTGGGACTCCTTCTCCTGCCACTTCGCTGCGGGGTCATCGGCCTTGGCAATCTCGCCCTTGAAGATGATCTCGGCAGCGCCCTTGGCGCCCATGACGGCGATCTCCGCACTGGGCCAGGCGAAGTTCATGTCGCAGCCGATGTGCTTGCTGTTCATCACATCGTACGCGCCGCCGTAGGCCTTGCGCGTGATGACCGTGATGCGGGGTACGGTGGCCTCGCTGAACGCATAGAGGAGCTTGGCGCCGTGGTTGATGATGCCGCGCCACTCCTGGTCGGTTCCCGGCAGGAAGCCCGGAACATCCACGAACACGAGCAGGGGGATGTTATAGGCATCGCAGAAGCGGACGAAGCGGGCGGCCTTGATGGAGGCATCGATGTCGAGCACGCCGGCAAGCACCGCGGGCTGGTTGGCCACGCAGCCCACCGTGCGGCCTCCCACCCGGGCGAAGCCGATCACCATGTTGCGGGCGTACTCGGCGTGCACCTCCATGCTGCTGTCCGGGTCGATCACGGCGTTCATCACCTGGCGGATGTCGTAGGGATGATTGGGGTTCTCTGGGATAATCGCATCCAACTCGGGCCGCAGCTCATCGCCCGGCGTGTAGGGCAGCACGGGGGGCTCCTCCTCGCAGTTGCTGGGGATGTAGCCCACCAGCTGGCGCAGCTGCCGGATGGCCTCGATCTCGTTCGCGGCCGTGAAATGGGCCACGCCGCTCTTGCTGGCGTGGGTGCTTGCGCCGCCGAGGTCCTCGCTGCTCACTTCCTCGTGCGTAACGGTCTTCACCACATTGGGGCCGGTGACGAACATGTAGCTGGTGCCCTCGGCCATGAGCACGAAATCGGTGAGGGCAGGACTGTAGACGGCCCCACCGGCGCAAGGGCCGAGGATGGCGCTGATCTGCGGGATGACACCGCTCGCCCTGACGTTGCGGAAGAAGATATCGGCATAGCCGCCCAGCGAAACAACGCCCTCCTGGATGCGCGCCCCGCCGCTGTCGTTGAGCCCGATCACTGGGGCACCGTTCTGCATGGCCAGGTCCATCACGCGGCAGATCTTCTGGGCATGCGCCTCTGCCAGCGAGCCGCCCAGGACGGTGAAGTCCTGCGAGAACACGTACACCAGGCGCCCGTCGATGGTGCCATAGCCGGTCACCACGCCATCTCCGAGGAACTTCTGCTTGTCCAGCCCGAAATTGGTGCTGCGGTGGGTCACCAGCTGGCCGATCTCCTGGAAGCTCCCTTCATCCAGGAGGAGGTGCACGCGCTCCCTCGCGGTGAGCTTGCCCTTCCCGTGCTGCGCTTCGATGCGCTCCTTGCCGCCGCCCTCCAGGGCCTTGGCGATCCGTGCCTCCAATGCGTCGAACTGCTCCTTCATGGTCCTATGGTGCCGCGGGGATGGCGGACGCCGCGAATGTAGCCGGGACCGGAACGCCCTTCATATGCCGCTCTCCTGCGTACTTTGGGATCGATGAAGTGGCGGTTCGCCGACCTGCCGGTGCGCACCAAGTTCATGGTGACGCTGGGCATCCCCATGCTGGGCATGGTGCTGCTCATCGGCAAGCAGGTGGACAGCAGCCTGAAGCGGCTGGATGTGATGGAGTACATCAACCAGCAAGGGCGCATCATGGGCCTGCACGCCAACGTGGTGCATGAGATCCAACGCGAGAGCGCCCTTTCCGTTGGCTACCTGAGCGGCATGAACGTGCTGCCCATGAAGCTCGAGCTCCAATACGCGCGCACCGATGGCGCGCTGGGCACCTTGGAGATGCCGGGCATGCCCGCCGGCGCGGCCGTCTCGGGCTCCCGCCCCTTCGATGGGCTCCACATCCTCCGGCAGCGCGTCCGCGACCGACGGATCGACGCCACCTCCGTGAGCTCCGCTTACCGCGCCATGGAGCGGGCGCTGCTCAATGAGCTGGGCCGTACGGGCAAGCTGCAGCTCGACCCCGGTACGAAGGACCGCCTCTATGCCCACCTGCGGCTGCTGAGCGCCAAGGAGGCCCTCAGCGTCCTGCGCGACAAGCTCACGATCGGGTACGCCGCGCGGCCAATCGACATCAACGAGGTGGCGGCCCTCAGCGAGCAGGTGTCCGCCTATGAAACGAACATGCTGCTCTTCGAGCGCGATGCGCCCCCCGAGGTGCTCCGCACCTACCTCGCGGTGTTCCAAGGTGAGGACGTGAACCTCATGCGCTCGCTCATCGGAACAGTGAAGCAGCGCCGATCGCCCGATCTGGAAATCGCGCCGCGCGACTGGTGGGAGCTGTCGCTCGAAGCCTTGGAGAAGCTCCGGGAGGTGGAGGTGCGGTCGCTCGACCTGATCACCCGCAATACGGCCGCCAACTCGCGCGATGCGGAAGTGCGCCTGCTCATCGTGCTGGCGGCCCTGGCCGGGGTGGTCATCGCCGTGTCCATCATGGGCATCCTCATTACGCGCGGGGTGCGCAGCACGGTGGCCGAGGTGGGGCGCGCCGCACGCTCCATGGCGGTGGGCGATGTGGATGTGAAAGTGGCCGTGAACGGGAAGGATGAGATCGGCGAGATGGCCGATGCATTCAACGGCATGGTGGACAACCTGCGGTCCCTGGCCCGCAGCGCCGAGGCCATCGGCAAAGGCGACTACGATGTGCCTGTGAACGTGCGCGGCGCACAGGACAAGCTGGGCCTCGCGCTCGCCCGCATGAAGGAGAACCTGAAGGCCGCGCGCATCCGCGACAACGAGCAGGCGCGCGCCCTCAAGGCGGAGAAGGAGAAGCTGGAAGAGGCGAACCAGCGGATCAGCGTGCTGATCAAGGAGATGCACCATCGGGTGAAGAACAACCTGCAGGTGATCGCCAGCCTGTTGCGCCTGCAGGCCGCGTCATTCACCGATGACCGCCTGCAGGAGGCTTTTGACCAGAGCCAGAGCCGTGTCACATCCATGGCGCTGATCCATGAGAAGCTCTATAAGGGCGATGAGCTGGCCATGGTGGAGGTGGGCACCTATATCGAGGAGCTCTTCTCCGACCTGGTGCGGGTCAACGATGTCGGCGGACGCATCCGCTGGCGCACCGAGGTGGACCAGGGCCTGGCCTTCGGGCTGAGCACCATGGTACCGCTCGGCCTGCTGCTCAACGAGCTCATCACCAACTCCTTCAAGCATGCTTTCCACGGCCGCAGCGAGGGGCTCGTCACCCTTTCGATCCACCGGGCCGATGGGGAGGCGTTCGACCTGTTCTATGCGGACGATGGCACGGGCATCCCACTCGACAAGCTCCAGCCGGATGGCAGCTCGCTGGGCACCTCGCTGATCGAAAGCCTGGTGGAGCAGCTCAACGGGCACATGACCGTGCACGGGGACGAGCGCGGCACGCGTTACCAGATCCGGTTCCGGGGAAGGTGAACCCGGGGCAGCACGAAACGCTGAGCGGCTGCGGGGAGAGCAGCATGAAGAGGATTTCCGCACCCTGCTCGGGATGAAGCAACTCGTTGCACTCCAGTCGTTCGGAACGGGCGACCCGTTCGCCGAGATGAGCCCTGGCGATGCATCCCCCTCCCGCGCCGATCCGGTCCATCCGGTCGGAGCCATCGCCGTGAAGTGCTGTTAATCCGAGCTCGCGGCGTTCGGCCGCTCTTGGGCTCATGCATGAGCCGCCTGCCCTGCGCAAAGGAGGCAGGGCCCTTTCGGGGCCAGGGATCGCGCGCTAACGGGGACCAGCGCCGGCAAAGCATTCCGGCCTTTGCGCCGGTCAGCTCCGGCTCGCGACCAGGTCACTCCTTCTCCAGCTCCGCCTCCACCTCCTCGGTGAGGTCCATGTTGTGGTACACGGCATTCACGTCGTCATCCTCATTGAGCATATCGACGAGCTTGAGCACGGCACGGGCCGTGACGATGTCGGCCGGAGCGGTGACCAAGGGGAAGCGCTTGAGCTCGGCGCTCTTGGCCTCCACGCCCAACTGCTCCAGCTTCTGCTGCATGGCGCCGAAGGATTGGAACGGCGCGTAGATGGTGAAGCCCTCCTCATCACGGAGCACATCATCGGCGCCGGCGTCGATCACCTCCATCTCGAACTCATCGGCATCGCGCCCCTTGAGCGCGGCCGCATCGATCACGAACTCGGCCTTGCGCTCGAAGATGTGGGAGAGCGACCCGCTGGTGCCCAGGTTGGCGCCGCACTTGCTGAAATAGCTGCGCACATTGCCGACGGTGCGGTTGACGTTGTTCGTCGCGGCATCCACGAAGACCGCCACACCGCCCGGCGCATAGCCCTCGTATGTGCTCTCCTGGTAATCGGCCTCCTCGCCCCCTTGGGCCCGTTTGATGGCCCGGTCGATGTTGTCCTTGGGCATGTTCATGCCCCGTGCGTTCTGGATGGCCACCTTCAGCCGCGAATTCGCCTCCGGATTCGGGCCACCTGCCTTCACGGCCATGGCGATCTCCTTGCCGATGCGCGTGAAGAGCTTGCTCAGCTTCGCGTTGCGCGCGAAGATCTTGTGCTTTCGTTTCTCGAAGATGCGGCCCATGCGGTGCGTGCGTTTGGGAAGGCCCGCAAATGTAGCCGACCGGCTCCACGCCGCGGCCGCGGCAGGCAGGCATCGCTTGAAGCCCGCCCCCGCGGCCGGGGTCCAACCCCTCGTAGCGCTGCTGGGCGGCCCTGAGGCCCGCCGTGCATGGCTAGTTGAACCCCACGAGCGTGATTCCCACGGTGACCGGCGTGAGATCCGGGCCCTGCCCTTCACGGAAGAGCGGCGTCAGCGAGTACTCGGCGAAGAGGTTGAGCGCTCCGTAGCCCAATCGCAAAGCGGCGGCCAGCCGGTAGGGCAGCAGGTTGTAGTCGCCCTTGTCCCTGTCCTGCACCATGTCGCCATCCACCTCGTACCGCTGCTTGTACATCGTATCGAAGTACCAGCTGCCCACCACGCCGAAGGCCAGGTGCACATTGCGCGACCGGTCGTAGGAGAATCGCTTGCGCACAGTGCCCGTGGTATCGGACCGCATGGCCCGCACGTCATCGGCCGTTGGCAGGGGCGCCCGGCGGGTGTTGAATTCCAGCATCAACGGCACGCGAATGCCCATCTGGCGGAGCTTGTTCTTGTCCAACCGGGGCTGCTCCAACGGCACACCGAACACCGAGTCGCCCTCATAGGCCAGGATCGCATTGCTCTTCAGCCGGTAGTTGACGAACTCCCACCCAAGCCCGGTGTAGAGCCCGGCGTGATGGCTCCCGAACTCCACCTTGCGCTCGAGCAGGTTCATGGCGAAGAACCGGGAGCGGCCGTGATCGAGCTGCATGAAGTCCGCTGTCGCATCCAGATCGGCGTCCCCATCCGGGCCCACCAGGAAGTTGGCTCCGATGTCGAGCCCGGTCCAGTAGGTGAAGTCACGGCGGCGCTGACGGCGCTTGTCCCTTAGCAATTCAGCGATGCTGTCGCTCTCGGAAGCCCAGGGCCTGGGCGTGCTGGTGATGGTGATGATCTTGTTCTTGGTCTCGATGGTGAATCCGCCGTCCTTCCGGGTGGTATCGCCGGACTCCACCTGCACCCCGATCCCTTCCTTGCTGTTGTACTCGATGCGTACGGCCGACTCCTGCTGGCCGGACGCGCGGGTGGTGTCTGCCTGGGCGATGACCGGGGCGCTGCCCAGGAGGAGGGCAGCGGCGGCACTGATGATGGCTTTCATGGCGATTGTCTCTGTTCCCATGGGACGGCGCCCGGGGTTGCTTGTTACAGCCATCCGGTGAAAAAGCGAGGCCCCCGCTCCCGCGGGGGCCTCCTCACCGGCAGGCGATCGCTCAGCCCTTGGCTTCCGGATGGAAATCGATCACCAGGTGCGTGGTCCGCCAGATGCCATCGGGGTTGTCTCCGATATCCACGCGGGCCAGCTTGCGCAGCACATAGTCCTTGAGGCGCTCGTTGGCGCTGGAGCAGCTGAGCACCTGCACCTTGCCCTCGGTATCGATGTTGAAGCTCACGTAGACCTTCCCGGTCATATCCCCCTGCGCGAGCCAGGGGAAGGTCATGTGGCGGCTCAGGGCGCGCTCCAGCGAGCGGTCGAGAGCGGATGCCTCGGTGCGGGCGACAGGGCGGACGACGGGCTCGGCGGCACGCGCATAGCCCATGGTGAGCACGGAGGCCAGAACGAGCAGGTAGCGGGTGATCGGCGTTTTCATGGCGGTGGTGGTTGTTCGTTGTGCATGGGACGTGGCCGGAGCAGCCATCGTTACAGATTTACGCCCGCTGCGTGATGAGCGGTACGCAGCCCATGATGAGCGGTTGAGCGAGTGACCGGCCCGAACGGGCTCCGGCATGGAAGGGATAAGTCCGATCTCAGCGGCGTGCGCTGATCGCCAGGTTGCGGCCGAGGCGCAGGTTGAAGCTGCGGCTGCGGCCACCTGCATCGCGTGCCACCTGCAGGCCGGCGCGGTCCCCGCCAAGCGTGCGCAGACCCTTGTCCACCGCAGCAATGGCATCGTCGGCATCAAGGGGGCGACCGGCCTCGCTCGGCTGCTCCAGCACACGCTCCCGCAGCGTAGCGGCCAAGGCCTGGCCTAGCGGAAGGGCCTCCGGCTGTGTGGGCCGGGGGAGGCGGATCGCCTGGGAGGGTCCAGCAATGGGCCCCTCGTGGGCCAGCGCTTCCTGACCCATCGGCCGCGTCTCTTCGCGAAGTCCTATCGGCGCAGGCTCTTCCTGGGCAATCATCGGCGCAGGTTCCGGCGAGGGCTCCGGCACGGCCTTGGGGCGCTCGGACCTGCTGGCAGGCGCAGTACCGGGCTCAGGATGGGGCGATGCCGCCGTGCCCAACGCCTGAGAGTCCTCCTGCCCGGCCTTGGGTTGAGCCGCGATGGGAGCCGAGCGCTGCTGCCGGCGAGCCGAGGGCGGGGTAATTGGTGGTATCGATGTACTCACCGATGGTCCGGCTGCGAGCTTCTGCTTCGGCTCCTGCACTTGCCACCAGGCCGTGACCATAGCGGCCAGCACGGCAGCGGCTGCAGCCCACCGGACCAAGGGTCGTACGCTGAAAAGGCTCACCACCCGGGCCTCGCGCTTCAGCGAGGACTTGTCCGGATAGACGATTGCCTCTGGTGCGATGCGCGTGCGCTGCAACAGCAGCCATTCCCGGGCAGCATCCTCGTCCTGCTCCAGGAAGGCGGAAAGCGCGGACTCCTGGCCCGGGTCCAGGTCCCCTTCGAGGCGGGCTACCAGATGGTCCTCAAGCGTGTGGCGGCCGACCGCTCCCTTGGGGGGAAGCTCGCGGACCAGGGAATCCCGCCCCGGAAATGCCTCATAGCCCGGCACCAGCTTGGTGGCCGCTACGAGGCGTGCCAGGCGTGCGTCCTCGGGGTGTGCCATCAGGTGCTGCTCCAATGCCTCTTCCTGAGCCGGGGTGAGATCACCTTCCAGCCGTGCCACAAGGTAGTCCTCGAGGGTAGCGCGGCTAATCGCACCCGTGGGAGGCAGCGTGCGCTTGAGGGCTTCTTTCTCCTCGCCGTGCAGGCTGTCCGCAGCAGCGTCCAGCGTGGGCCACTCTTCGGAGCCCTGATCCAGTTCCGGATGCGCCAATAAGAACACCAGCAGTTCGTGCTCCTGCGCTGGCGTGAGCCGTCCCTCCTGGCGGTCGAGCAGCCAGGCCTCGTAGTTGGTATGGTCGATCCGCTGCTTCATACCACCAGGTCGAGCTGTCCGATGTAGGCCTTGAGCGCCGTGCGGCCGCGGTAGATGTACACCTTCACCTGTGAGAGGTTCAGGCCGGTCAGCTCCGCGATCTCCTCGTAGGCGTAGCCCTCCAGGTCGCGGAGGAGCACTACGCTGCGCTGGATGGCGGGCAGCGTGGCCAAGGCCTCCTCCAAGACCCTCTTCAGGTCCGGCTGCGATGGGCTGGTGTGCCGGATCGCCTCGTGATGCGCTTCCATGGGCCTCGTTCGGCTTCCTTTCCTCACCTCGTCCACCATGACATGGTGCGCCGTGGTGAAGAGGTAGCTCTTCGCTTTGGCGCCTTCCACCTGATCCACCCTGGCCCACAGCCGGGTGAAGCTCTCCTGCACCACATCCTTGGCCAGATCCTCATCGCGCAGGTGCTTCAACGCGAAGCGATAGAGCCCATCGGCATAGGCATCAACGGCAGCGTTGTATTCGGCGACGGTCATCGGCGAGGGACCCGGTGATGATGATGCGACGGCGCAGCGAACGGAAAGTTACAGTCCCGCCTGTTGAAAGATCCGTTCATGCCGAGTGCGCCATCACGTCGGCGCGGCAGTGGCGATCCCCCAGCTTTGCCGGCCATGAGCACATTGCGCGGCGGCCGCCGGGAACGGGGCCTCCATCCATCGGCCAAGGCCGGCAAGCCCGTGGTGAGCATCGTGACCGTGGTATTCAATGGCGCCTTCACCCTTGAGCGGACCATCCAGAGCGTGCTGGGCCAATCCTACCCATTCATCGAGTACATCGTGGTGGACGGCGGCAGCACGGATGGCACCCTCGAGCTGCTGCGCCGCTACGAGGACCGGGTGGACCTATGGGTGAGCGAGCGCGACAAGGGCATCTACGATGCCATGAACAAGGGTGTGGCGCTGGCCACCGGCGAGTGGGTGGCGCTGATCAACGCCGATGACTGGTACGAGCCGGAGGCCGTGGCGCGCGCGATGGAGGCCGCGAAGGACCGTCCGGCGACCAACATCGTGCACGGCGACATCTGGATCCACTATCCAAACGGGCACAGGAAGGTGAAGCGCGCGCGGCAGAGCGGCTTCCTGCTGAAATACTGGGAGATGGTGCTGAACCATCCCAGCTTCTTCGTGCGGCGCAGCTACTACAAGGGCCGCCCGTTCGATGCTGCACTGCGGGTGAGCGGCGACCACAAGTGGACGGTTCAGGCCTGGATGGAATCGAGCGGCCAGTTCCTCTACCTGCCGGAGCCGCTGGCCAACTTCACGGCGGGGGGGGCCAGTATGCGGATACCGCTGAAGAAGGTGCTGGCCGAGGGGCGTCGCGTGAGCCGTGACATCGGCCTGGGACCCGGGGGCATGCTCCTGGGCCAGCTGGTGCGCGTGGCGCTCTACGTTCCGCAGTACCTCAAGCTCCTGTTCAACCAGTACATCTCACCTTTGGCAGGGAAGCGCGTGTGATGATGGGCAAATGGAACATCCTCCAGGACTGGGCCGCGAACAAGGGCAACCCCAAGGGCCGCGTGGTGATGCTCCTTTTCCGCACGGCGCACCTGCTGCGGCAGAACCCGGCGGTGGCGGTCCTTTTCTTCTGGTACTTCCTCCTCTACCGCGTGGGCGTGGAATGGCTGCTGTGCATCGAGCTGCCGTGGAAGACCCGGATCGGCGCAGGATTCCGCATCGACCACGGGCAGGCATTGGTGGTGAATGACGGCACCGTGTTCGGCGCCGGCTGCACCGTGCGCAACAGCACCACCATCGGCAACAAGCGGTTGCCGGACGGCCGCTACAGCCGCGCGCCGCAATTCGGCGACCGCGTGGACATCGGTGCCAATGCGGTGATCATCGGCCCCATCACCATCGGTGATGACGTGGCCATCGGCGCCGGCGCCGTGGTGGTGAAGGATGTCCCGGCCAACAGCGTGGCGGTGGGCAACCCTGCACGCATCCTGCCGCGACGCGCACCGATCAATCCAGCTTGAGGACGGCCAGGAAGGCTTGCTGGGGCACCTCCACGGTGCCGATCTGCCGCATCCGCTTCTTGCCTTCCTTCTGTTTCTCCAGCAGCTTCCGCTTGCGGGTGATGTCGCCGCCATAGCACTTG
>DDRC01000020.1:489-743 GCA_002342985.1 Flavobacteriales bacterium UBA2426 | reverse complement strand
CCGATGGCGGCCTGGATGGGGATGTCGAACTGTTGGCGGGGCAGCAGCTCCTTCAGCTTGGCGCACATCTTCTTGCCCAGCTCGTGCGCATGGTCGCGGTGGATCAGCGCGCTGAGGGCATCGACCTTCTCGCCGTTCAGCAGGATGTCGAGCTTGATCAGGTCGCTCTCCTTGCGGCCGATCGGATGGTAGTCGAATGACGCATACCCGCGTGAGATGCTCTTCAGCTTGTCGTAGAAGTCGAAGACCACCTC
>DDRC01000020.1:0-315 GCA_002342985.1 Flavobacteriales bacterium UBA2426 | reverse complement strand
GTCGTAGAAGTCGAAGACCACCTCGCCCAGCGGAAGCTCGAAGGTGAGCTCCACGCGGTCCGTGGTGAGGTAGTTCTGGCCGATCAGGATGCCGCGCTTCTCGATGCAGAGCGTCATGATGGCCCCGGTGTACTCGGACTTGGTGATCACCTGCGCCTTGATGTAGGGCTCCTCGATCCGTTCGATGTGCATCACCTCGGGCAGCTCGCTGGGGTTGTGCACCTCCAGCACATCGCCATTGGTCTTGGTCACCAGGTAGCCCACGTTGGGCACGGTGGTGATCACCGTCATGTTGAACTCGCGCTCCAGGCGCTC
>DDRC01000050.1 GCA_002342985.1 Flavobacteriales bacterium UBA2426 | reverse complement strand
GATCGCGTTCCAGATCTGCGGCTCCTTCTCGGCGCTGAGATCGATGCACTTGGCATAGCAGCCGCCCTCGAAGTTGAAGACGCCCATGTCGCTCCAGCCATGCTCGTCGTCGCCGATGAGCCGGCGCTCCGGATCGGCGCTGAGGGTGGTCTTCCCGGTGCCGCTCAGGCCGAAGAATACCGCCGTATCGCCGTCCTTGCCGATGTTGGCGCTGCAGTGCATGCTGAGCACGCCCCGATCCTGGGGAAGCACGTAGTTCAGTACGGTGAAGATGCCCTTCTTGATCTCACCGGTATACCCGGTGCCGCCGATGAGGATCATCCTGCGGGTGAAGTCGATGGCAGCGAAGTTGTGCTGCCTCACTCCGTCGACCGGACCATTGGCCCGGAATCCCGGGGCGACGATGATGTGCCACTCCGGGGTGAACTCCTCCAGCTGCGCATGCGTGGGGCGCAGGAACATGTTGCCGGCGAACATGGCGCTGGCGGGCTGCTCTGCCACCACCCGAAGGCTAAGGCGGTACGTGGGGTCGGCGCAGGCGTAGGCATCCTTCACATACACATCACGCCCTTGGAGGTAGGCGCTCATCTTCTCGTGGAGCTTGTCGAAGGCCTCGGTCGGAAGCGGGATGTTCACATCGCCCCACCACACGGTGCCCTCGGTCTTGGCGTCCTTCACGGTGAACTTGTCCTTGGGGCTGCGGCCGGTGAATTCCCCGGTCTCGATTGCGAGCGCACCGCTATCGGCCAGCACTCCCTGACCGTTCACGATCACATGCTCCACCAGTTCGGCGGGCTCCAGGTTCCAGTAGACATCGCCAACGCGCGCCAAGCCGATCGACGACAGGTCCGCGTTCTTCGGCTTAAGACCGAAATCGTTCATGTTCCTAAGGGTTGGAATTGGTCGGCAAAAGTAGGGGGATGCTCAGCGCGACGGCTAACGGGCATCATGTTGCCTTAACGCGGTTATGAACAGGACGCACCAGCCCGCCACGAAGAGCAGCCCCCCGATCGGTGTCAGCGGACCGACCACGGCACCGATGGCCGGCCATCCGGTCAAACCCCTGGTGCTCAACAGATAAAGAGAACCGCTGAACAAGGCGACGCCACCGGCGAAGAGCCAGGCCACCACTCGGCCTCGGGGCGCGGGAATCACACTGCCCAGCACCCCTACGAGCAGCAATCCAAGAGCATGGTAGAACTGGTAATCCACGCCCGTCTGCCATTGGCCCAACGCCTCCGGACCGAGCCGTGCCTTGAGGCCGTGGGCACCGAACGCACCAAGGAGGACCGCCAAGGCCATCAGCGCCGCCCCCGCCATGATCAGTCTGCGCGACATGGCGCAAAGGTCGTCATGACGAACGAAGAAGCCCCTCCGCAGGGGAGGGGCTTCCGGTGATCGGTGCAGGGAATCAGCGGTTCATCTTCTCCATCTCCTTCTCGAAGGTCTCCTTGAACTTCTCATAGTCGTAGTCCACGCGGAGGCGCTCGTCGCTGCTGAGGCGCTCATTGTAGGCTGAGAGCAGTTCCTGGGCGCTGAGCTCGATGGCCACGTAGCACTTGTAGTTGCCGGTGGCATTCACCTTCATCATCTTCTCACAGATGGTCTTGGTGCCGGTCAGCTGCTGATCGACAACCTCGCGGGCCAGGGCCTCGTAGCGTTCGCCCACCTCCTCGCGGTTCTGCATCTCACGGCTGTTCACGTAGTTGTCGACCACGGCCTTCACGCGCGTGTTGATGGCCGCGGCCAGGTCGGCCCGGGCGTTGCTCATGGCCTTCTTCTTGGCCGTTGCCTGATCCATGCTCTCGCCCAGCGCGTTGGCCCGGAACACCTTGTTGTCGGTGAAGAATTCAGGGCCGGAGCACAGCACCTTCACTTCGGTCTCGCCCTCCGGCGGATTCTGCTTGGCCGCCTCAGCCTGCTTCTTCTTGCTCTTGCAGGCGGTCATCCCACCGACCAGCAGAAGGGCGGTGAGCGCGAACGTGGCGGTGCGTTGGAGGTTGGTCGTTTTCATGGTCATGCGCCGAGGCCCGGCGGTGGCGTTGGTGTTGTTGGAGGAGGGTCTTGGTTGTTTCGTGCTTTGCCGATCGCGTGCCAAACTATGCCATGGCGCTCACTGGAAGGCTCCCAGGATGCCCGGAACGATCTCCTTCCGCACCTCCTGCCCGGCCTTCTTGTAGGCGTCGAGCCCGGCTTTCTCCATGCTCAGCTGGATGCCCTTAACCCCTTGCCGGGCGCCCTCATGGACCACGTCCTGGGTGCGGCGATCGCGGAATGCATAGGTGGCGTCGAGGAAGGCGGTATGGAAGCCGTTGGCCTCGCCTCCGCTCCGGGTGGAGCATGTGAGCTGCAGCAGCAGCTCGGCATCGGCCTCGCGGTCGACGATGCGGAATCCGGCACGGGTGAGCTCCTCGCGCAGGACCACCGCAATGCCCGCATCACCGACGGGGGCGCCGAGGTTGGTCTCCGAGGCACGCATGAAGATCCGGGGCAGGCGCAGGTCGATGGTGGCGCGCGCCTCGGGTACCGTAAGGCTCCCCACAAGCGCCTTCACCAGAGCAGGCTCCAGCTCCTTGCTCACCAAGGCGTCCATATCCGGACGCACCACCAGGTCATTGCCATTGGCCGAAACGGCCACGCGCTGGACCGTGCTGCGGACCCGGCCGTCGGCATCCGTGTTCTTCAGCTCGGTGACCGGACCGTCCTGGCCGGCATAGGAGATGCGGACGGGCAGCTGGGCCAGGTCACGGACCCGTCCGTTGCTGCCGTAGCTGGCCGAGATGAGCATCTCGCGCCGGAAGCCGTTGGCATAGTTCAGGTCGCAGCGTTCCGGCAGGAGGCTGAACCGGATGCCCGAGGTAAGCGCCTGCAGATGGCCGAAGACCTCGTTCACGAGCGGCACCTGGCGGCCATCCAGGTCCACCAGATCGTTCTCTCCCCAGTACGCCTTCATGGCGATCAGCGCACGCAGGTCAAGGTCGATCGCCATTCGCAGGTCCCCGGCATCCGCGCCGGCCCGGGCGCGCTTGAACAGGTCCACCGCATTGGCGATGGCCATGGCCTTGCGCTCAGCCTTGATGCGGGCGTGCTCCGCCTTCGCAAGGCGGTAGTACGACCAGTATTCGGTGGGGCTTTCCCACGTATCCACCAGCTCATAGCCCTCGATCTGCTCCTGGGTGGTGGTGCGGATGGTGCTGGTGAAGGACTCATCGAACCGGCTGCGACCATCGGCGGTGTACAGCAGGCTGTTGCCCTCCACCTTCACGCTGATCTCGCTCGCCAGTTCGTTCAGGGCGTTCTTGCGCGCCGTTTCCTGCGCATCGGGGCGAGCCTTGCTGCCAAGCCCGATGCCGATGTAGTAGGCGCCGTTCACGGGCCGCGACCGGACCCAGGCGGGCGGCTCCGCCTGGATCGGTGGTGGCGGCGTCACCGCAGACTGAGCGGCCTCGCGACCCTTGCATGCGCCCAGGAGGGCGAGTACCGCGACGAAGGCAGCCCGCATCATGGTAGACGGCTGTTGAGCTCGGCCTGGATGGTGGATGCCAGCTGGGAGGAGGCCGTCCGGACCAGTTCACTGCCCATGGTGGCGGTGGACTTGATGGTGCGCGGCGCATTGAGCAGGGTGCGCAGCTCCCTGCGGGCGCGATCGTTGGGATCGACGGCCCCATTGAGCGCGGGGAGCAGGGCCTCACGGTTGCCGTCGTAGTTGGCGTAGTACATGTGGTCGTCGGCCTGCTTGTCGAGCGTCTTGCTCACCAGCACCTCCCCGGTCTCCATGGATACGAGCCGGTAGTTGACGGAGAGGAAGACCTTGTTCTCCTGGTAGAACTCGGTGTAGCGC
>DDRC01000228.1:1947-2687 GCA_002342985.1 Flavobacteriales bacterium UBA2426 | reverse complement strand
GCCATGCGGCAGCAGGACCACACCGCCGCTGAGCAGGCCTTCTCCAAGGCCGTCGCCGCCGCGCCCGCCGACCTGAAGGCCTGGTACTACCGCGCCGTGAACCGCATCGGCATGGGCGACCTGGACGGGGCCCTGCAGGACCTGGACCAGGCCCTGGCCATCGACCCGCTCGACGCGCACAGCCTGCTGCGCCGCGCCGAGGTGCGCTCGCGCCAGGGCGCCGACCTCGCCGCCACCGCCGATCTGCGCCGCGTGCTGGCTGCCCGCCCCACGGGCCCCGCCGCCGAGCATGCCCTGCTGCACCTGGGCCATTTCGCCATGGGCCGCCGCGACTATGCGGAGGCGCGGGCCCTCTACGACCGCCTCATCGCCATCGCCCCCTACAACGCCTTCGGCTGGTGCGACCGGGGCATCGCCCTCGCCGCCATGCACCAGCACGACGAGGCCCTGGCCGACCTGGACCGCGCCGTAGAGCTCGACCCCACGCTCGACCAGGCGCATGTGCAGCGCGCCCTCGTCCTCTTCCGCATGGACCGCAAGCAGGAGGCCTGCGCCGCCCTGCACCAAGCCCATGACCTCGGCGACCGATCCGTGGAGGAGATGCTTCTCATCCACTGCGAATAACCGGCTTCCTGTGCCGACAGCCCGAACGGACCCTCGGGCGGTGACGGGGCTTCCGCGAGGAGGCCCCGCTGCTTTACGGATCACTCCTTCACCACGCGCGCATCGAAGCGCTGCCC
>DDRC01000228.1:1039-1558 GCA_002342985.1 Flavobacteriales bacterium UBA2426 | reverse complement strand
TGCGTGCTGCGGTTGAGCTGGTCGAAGCGCACGCGCTTCACCGAGCTGCGCCCCTCCGCCGCGAACGCGATGCGGTAGTGCAGGGTGCTCAGCTCCGGCGGGTCGGCATCGGCCCAGCTGTAGGGCACCGGAACAGCTGGGTCGCCGCAGAGCCCCTCAAGGCGGTGCACCGTCTCGAATCGCTCGCCGTCGGTGGAGCGCTCCACCGCGCTGCCGTCGCAGGTGGCGCCGCCCTGCATCACCCATTGCACCAGCACGCGCCCCTCCTGCACGGTGAGGTCGTACGACTCCAGGAAGGGGTGCTCGCCGCTCTGGGCGCCTGCCGCAAGGGCGAAGCCGAAGCAACCGGCGGTCCACGCCATGCGCATGGCCCCAAGGTAATGCCGCAGCGGGCCGAACTTCGCGCCCATGCTCGCCCACCGCCTGCTGCGCCACGTGCTGTCCTTTTCCCTGGCCGATGCGGAGCTGCCGCCGGGCGTGGGCGTGCTCGACCCCTTCAACGCGCCGCATGCCGCCGAG
>DDRC01000228.1:636-893 GCA_002342985.1 Flavobacteriales bacterium UBA2426 | reverse complement strand
TCCCCTTCAACGGGCCGCATGCCGCCGAGGTGAAGCGCATCGTCACCGCCTTCCACCGCAAGTATTACAGCGACGACCGCCCGCGCACGCTGATGCTGGGCATCAACCCCGGCAGGCTGGGCGCAGGCAGCACGGGCCTCTCCTTCACCGACACCAAGCGCTGCGAGAGCGACCTTGGCATACCGGTGCATGGCCTGCGGACGCACGAGCCCAGCAGCGACTTCTTCTACCGCATGGTGCGCGCGGCCGGCGGAGCG
>DDRC01000228.1:0-475 GCA_002342985.1 Flavobacteriales bacterium UBA2426 | reverse complement strand
TCTACGTGCATGCCATCTGCCCGCTGGGCTTCGTGAAGGACGGCCCCAACGGCACGGCCATCAACCTGAACTACTACGACGACAAGGCGCTGGAGATGGCCGTAACGCCCTTCGTGGAGCACTGGCTGCGCACGTTGGTGGGCTGCGGCATGCGCACCGACCTCGTGCTCATCATCGGCACCGGCAAGAACGCCGCCTACTTCAGCAAGCTGAACGAACGGCTCGGGCTCTTCGAGAGGATCATCGCACTGGAGCACCCGCGGTACGTGATGCAGTACAAGGCACGCAGCATCGACATTTACATCGACAAGTATCTGGCTGCGTTGGAAGCCCTGTGAGCGCCTACCGGATGTCCTTCACCACCTTGCCGTCCTTGATGATCACGGTGAGGTTGCGCGCGGGATCGGCCAGGAGCTCCAGGTCGTGGAGCGGGTCGCCGTTCACCAGCAGCAGGTCGGCCCAGGCGCCGGGCTCG
>DDRC01000072.1:35998-36363 GCA_002342985.1 Flavobacteriales bacterium UBA2426 | reverse complement strand
TGGGGCGACACGGTGAACATCGCCGCCCGCATGGAGTCGCACGGCCAGCCCGGGAAAATCCAGATCAGCGGACGGCTCAAACGCGCGCTGGAAGGCAAATTCCGGTTCGAGCCCGTCGGGCGGGTGGACATCAAGAACGTCGGCCCGATGGAGACGTTCATCGTCCACCGCCTGGCCAACACCCCGCCCACCGTTTGAGCCGGCCCCATCAGCGGTCGGCCGACCACTTGAAGATAAGCGTCGAGAGCGGCGGCAAGGTCAGCCGGATTGATTGCTCCCGCCCGTGCATCGGCACCGTTTCGGTTTCCAGCCCGCCGGCGTTGCCCTGCCCGTTGCCGCCGTAGAATTCGCTGTTGGAGTTGATC
>DDRC01000072.1:35627-35858 GCA_002342985.1 Flavobacteriales bacterium UBA2426 | reverse complement strand
GAATTCGCTGTTGGAGTTGATCACCTCGACCCAGCGGCCCGCACGCGGCACGCCGATGCGATAGTCGTGCCGGGTGGCCGCGGAAAAATGCCCCACCACGGCAAACCACTCGCGGCTCGCCGCATCACGCCGCAGATACGCCACCACATTGGCCGCGGCGTCCTCACAATTGATCCACTCAAAGCCCTGCGCGTTGAAATCGTTGGTTCCCAGCACCGGCTCGGCGACATA
>DDRC01000072.1:35176-35306 GCA_002342985.1 Flavobacteriales bacterium UBA2426 | reverse complement strand
TCGTGGGAGAATACGGTCACAAATTTCTCCGCATATTGGTAAAGCATCCCGAAGGTCAGGTCGCTCTGGTGCCACTGACGGTAAACCGGCTCCTTGGTGAAATAGCGCAGGGTGTCGTGCATCCAGCCCA
>DDRC01000072.1:34765-35005 GCA_002342985.1 Flavobacteriales bacterium UBA2426 | reverse complement strand
TGCATCCAGCCCATGTTCCATTTGCAGTCGAAGCCCAGTCCGCCTTCCGCCACCGGTCGGGTCACGCCGGGAAACGACGTGGATTCCTCCGCAATGGTAACCACGCCGGGATGATAACGGTGCACCAGCTCGTTCGTTTCTCGCAGGAAGTCGATCGCCTCGAGGTTCTCACGGCCGCCATGGCGGTTCGGTATCCACTCCCCTTCCTTGCGGGAGTAATCGAGGTAGAGCATGGAAGCG
>DDRC01000072.1:34380-34605 GCA_002342985.1 Flavobacteriales bacterium UBA2426 | reverse complement strand
GACGGCGTCGACGCGGAGGCCGTCGATGTGGTAGCGGTCGCACCAGAAGAGGGCGTTGGCGGTGAGGAAATTGCGGACCTCATGGCGGCCGTAGTTGAAGATGAGGGTGCCCCAGTCCATGTGCGCGCCCTTGCGGGGATCGGCATGTTCGTAAAGATGCGTGCCATCGAACTGGGCGAGTGCAAAACTGTCGCGCGGAAAATGCGCCGGCACCCAGTCGAGGAT
>DDRC01000072.1:20097-34295 GCA_002342985.1 Flavobacteriales bacterium UBA2426 | reverse complement strand
GCCGGCACCCAGTCGAGGATCACGCCGATGCCGCGCTGGTGCAGGTGATCCACAAACCAGGCAAAATCTTCCGGAGTTCCGAAGCGGTGCGTCGGCGCGTAAAAACCGGTCACTTGGTAGCCCCACGAGCCGTCAAAAGGATGCTCCGCCACCGGCATGATCTCGACATGGGTGAAACCCAGCTCCGTCACGTAATCCCCCAGCATGGGCGCCAGTTCGCGGTAGCTCAGCGGTCGGTCCCCATCCTCGGGCTTGCGTCGCCAGGATCCCAGATGGACTTCATAGATCGACATCGGCCGGTCCGGTTGTCCGGCCTGTTCCGCACGTCGCCGCAGCCAAGCACCGTCCTGCCAGACGTGCTTGCGCGGATTGCACACGATGGAGGCATTGTTCGGCGGACCCTCAAAGTGCGTCCCGTAGGGATCGGTCTTCGCATGCACCGTGCCGGATTGATCACGGACCAGGAACTTGTAGAGTTCACCCTCCTGGAGTCCGGGCACAAACAATTCCCAGACACCGGAAGCACCCAGGGAGCGCATCGGATGGTAGCGCCCGTCCCAGTGGTTGAAATTCCCCGCCACCGAAACCTGCGAGGCATTTGGGGCCCAGACGGCAAACGCCACCCCGTCCACGCCGTCCACCGTGCGCAGATGCGCGCCGAGCTTTTCGTAGATGCGGTGTTCGGTGCCTTCGTTGAACAGATACAGGTCCTGCGCCCCGAGCGTCGGCAAGAAAGCATAGGGGTCAAAAAACTGCCGCAGTTCCCCGCCCCGGTGCTGGACGCGCAACAGATAACGAAACACCTTTCGCCGACGGGGAATAAACACCTCGAACATGCCGGCCTCATCCAGCCGGGTCATTGCCCAGGCTTCGCGCCGGCCCGCATCGACCACCGCGCAACGCACCGCCTCGCGCACCAAGGCCCGCACGACGAGGCCGCGTTGACCTCCCTTCACGCAGGGGTGCATGCCGAGCACGGCATGCGGAGCGGCGTGCCGGGCGTGCAGCAGGGCGTCGAGTTCTGATGGCGTGATGACCAAGCTGGCTGTCACCGTGGGTGGGCGCGTTGGCGGGGTCTAGCCCGTATTTTTCAAACCGCCTGAGATGCCGCTGATCGTCAGCTCCACCACCGCCCGCGCCTCCACCGTCTCTGCTTCCGTCAAACGGCCGCCGCGCAGCCGGCGCAGCATCTCGACCTGGATGTAGTTCAGCGGGTCGATGTAGGGATTGCGCAGCTCCACCGATTTCAGCAGGACCGGCTCGCGCCCCAGCAACTTGCGCTCGCCCGTAATCGCGAGGATGGCGCGCTCGGTGCGGGCAAACTCATCCAGCAGGATCCCATGGATGCGTTTGCGAATCCGGGCCTCCGGCACGAGTCCGGCATAGAGCGTGGCGATGCCCATGTCGGCCTTGCGCATGGTCAATTGTGCGTTGTCGATCAGAGTCTGGAAAAAAGTCCACTCCCGGTGCATCGTGCGCAACAATCGCCGGCCGGCCGCGCCGCGCGCCAGCACCGCCTGCAACCCGCTGCCAAGGCCAAACCAGCCGGGAAAATTAAACCGGCTCTGCATCCACGAAAAGACCCACGGGATGGCCCGCAGATCCTCGACGCTCGTGGTCGCCCGGCGATACGTTGGCCGCGAACCCAGCTTCAGGTTGCCGATCTCATCGATGGGTGTGGCCTGCCGCCAGAATTCGAGAAACTCCGGATCCTTGTGCACGAGGGCCGCGTAGGCCTCGTAGCCGGCCTTCGCCATCGTCTCCATCGCTGCGGACCAATCCTCCGGCAACGACACTGGAGTTTCCGTCGCATGGATACCCAGCATGACGCCATAGGCCATCTGCTCCAGAATACGGTGGGCCAGATCGGGATCATGATAGCGGGTGGACAACACCTCGCCCTGCTCGGTCACCCGGATGCCCCCGTCGGCCAAGCCGACCGGCTGGGCCAGGATGGCCTTTGCCGCGGGGCCGCCTCCGCGGGCGATGCTGCCGCCACGGCCGTGAAACAGGGTCATCCGCACGCCCTCGGTCCGGCCAACCCGGGCGATTTCATCCTGCGCCTGATATAAGGCCCAGTTCGCGGTCAGGTAGCCGCAGTCCTTGTTGCTGTCGGAATACCCCAACATGACATGCTGGTGCGCCGGCTTCCTACCCGGCAGGGAAAAATACTCCTTCAGGATTGCCGGCGCCCGCCGCAGGTCATCCAGCGTTTCAAACAACGGTGCCACCGGCAGGTCCGCTTGGGTCGCGGTCATGAGCAGCTCCGCCTCCAGCAGGTCGGACACCGCCGCGGTCATGCTGATCACATAAATCCCCAGCGCCTCCCGGCCGATCTGTTCCTGCGCCCGACAAACCAAAGCCAAGGGCTCCAATACGGTCCGGGCTGTCGCCGGCAGGGCCTGCAACGCTTCGGCGCTCAGCGGTGCAAGCTTCGGAGTCGCCTCCAGCAACAACGCCACTTTTTCGCCTTCGGGCAATTTGGGATAATCGCGGCGGTCCAGCAATGCGGCGACCGCCTCCTCATGCAGCGCCGAGTGCTGGCGCAAATCGAGCCGGGCGGTGTGCAGGCCAAAGACCTCGATCTGCCGCCGTGCGTCGCGCAGCTCACCGCGCACCAACATCTCGCCGCGGCCGGCCGCCAGGCTGTTGTGAATCGCGTCAAAAGTTTCCGCCACGGTCTGGGCGCTGAATGCCGGCCCCGCCCTGCCTTCGGCGGCAAGAAAATCCGGGCCTCTGGTTTCTTCCACCGCTTGGCGCAGTCTTTCCCGCAGCACCCCCAGCAGCAACCGGTAGGGCTCGTGCGGATATCGGCGCTGCAAGTCTTCCAAATGCTGCGTCAGGTGCAGCTTTTCGCGCAGGCCCCGCTTCAAGGCCGGCACCACGTTGTCGCGTCGGTCGCTCACGGTCAGCGACCGGGCAAGGTCGCGGGCCGCCAGCCGCATTTTTTCAATCGCCAACCGGCGGTGCAATCGCAGCACCTCGGCAGTGACCGCGGCGGTGACATTGGGATTTCCATCCCGGTCACCGCCCATCCACGAGCCAAAGGTAAGCCAGCGTCCGGGCGCCTTCACCCCCGGATAATGCCGGGCCAGCGATGCTTCCAAGTCCGCCTGCAGGCGCGGCAGAGTCGCATACAGCACGGTGTCGTGATACCAGAGTCCCGTGCGGGCCTCATCCTCGACCTCGGGCCGGGCCACGCGGCTGCGGTCGGTCAGCCAGAGCGAAACGATCTCCCGCTCCACTGTCTCCGGATCAAGCATGGCCGGGTCCGCCGCCAGTTCGGGATGCGTGCGCTGGCGCAGCACCTCGGCCAGTCGCTGGAGCTTGGTGAGCAACGTGCGTCGCTTCGATTCCGTCGGATGGGCCGTGAAGACCAGCTCGATCCGCATACGGTCAACCAGCGCTTGCATCGCCCCGGGTTTTACCCCCCGGGCCTTGAGCTGCTGCACCGCAGCCTCGATGGATTCGCGCAGCGCCGGACGGCCATGACCATCCGGCTGGTTGCGCCGGCGGCGCAGCAACATGATCCGGAAATTCTCCTCGGCGAGATTGACGAGTTCAAAATAGAGCGTGAACGCCATCGCCTGCGTCTGCGCCTCGGCGGGCGTAAGCTGCGCCACCTGCGCGGCCAGTTTGCCGGCCGCGACGGGGTCCCCCGCCCGGGTAGCCTTGGCCAGCCCGCGCAGCCGCTCCACCGTCTCAAACGCCTCCACTCCTTCCAACCGCGTGATTACCTGCCCGAGCGCCTGGCCCAGCTCGCGCACAGCATGGCGCAATCGCGCCAGTTCGCTCAGGGCGGAGGCGGTGCGCTTGGGATTTGGTGTTGCCATGGTCGTGACTACCTTGCGGCGCGAATTCGGCGCCTGAAAGCGAAAAGTATGCCAGACCACATCGCATGGGAGCTTGCCTGCCCTTTGCCCCCGGCCTTTGCTGCGCGCTGCTTGATCCGCCTTTGCCTAAAACTGCTGTTTTTGCTCACGCCAGCCCTGCTCGCGGCTGCGCCCGCCGGCGCGGCGTCTTCGGAGCTGTCGGCCCGGACCACCGGCTACGATGATCGCACCGGCGAGGTGATCATGACCGGCGAGGCGCGCTTCACCGATGGTGAAGTGCTGATCGAGGCCGATGAAATCCGCTATCAGGCGACCGCCGGATCTGTCGTCGCCACCGGTGCCGTGCGGTTCACGCGCGGTGCCCAGCGCATCCTTGCCGACCACATCACTTACCGGCGCACCGACCGCACTTTTACCCTCACCCGCCCGCGGCTTGGCACCCATCCTTACTACCTCTCCGGCCGCTCGGCCGGAGGCACACCGGACCGGGTCGTGATCACGGATGCAACCGCCTCCATCCGTGAGCCCGGACCCTATCAACCCACGCTCAAGGCCGCCGAACTCACTTACGAGGCCGACGGCCGCATCAGCGCCACCCAAGCACGGCTGGGCGTCGGCTCGATCCAGCCCATAAGCCTGCCGCGGGTTTCCCATCGGCTCAATTTGCCCTTCATCTCCTATGTGTCGCTTTCCGCCGGCTACCGTTCCTCGCTCGGCCTGTTTGGCGAAGCCGGCATGCATTTCCCTTTCAGCGAAGACACCCGGCTGGGAGCCTCGCTCGGGCTCTACACCAAACGCGGCCTGATGGCGGGCCCTTCCGCCCACTACGAACTCGACCGCGCCGGCCGGACCATCCACGGCGACCTTAAATCCGGCTTCATCAACGACCGCGGTGACCGGTTCACCGATGTGCTCGGGCGCGCCGTGCCGGCCCAGCGGGCCTATGTGCAATGGTGGCACGCCCAGGAATTCACCGAGCAGTTAAAACTCACCGCCCAGCTCAACTATTGGCGCGACTCCGAGATCCTCCGCGATTTCCGGCCGCAGGAGTTTTATGCGGTTCAGGAACCCGACAGCTACCTCGAGGCCATCCACACCGGGACCAATGCGTTCAGCTCGCTGTTCCTGCGCGTGCAGCCGAACTCCTATCACCGCGTGCAGGAGCGCCTGCCGGAGATCAGCTTTGAGCTTCTGCCGCAGGCGCTCGCCCCCGGCCTCTACCATCGCTTCCGGGGCAGCTTCGCCGCTTTGCAAGAAAGCCCCCCGGGCGGCGGTCCGACGCTACGCAGCGACCGTTTTGACGCATATTACGCCGTGCAAGGCAGCTTGGCGCCGCGCCCGTGGTTGAGCTTCGCTCCCGTGCTCGGCGGACGCCTCACGCACTATGCCCGGGGCACCGGCGGGCGCGGCGACTACACCCGCGCGCTCGGCGAAATCGGCCTCGATGGCGAGCTGCGCGGCAGCGCCGTGTTTGATTACAAGAATGAGATTTGGAAGATCGACGGCCTGCGCCATCTGGTGACCCCCCGCTTTTCCTACCGTTACGTGCCGAATGCGGAGCGCGGGCGCGCCTTTATCCCGCCCATCGACCGGCGCACGTTCATGACCTACCTGCCGACGCTGGGGCTCGGTGACATCCGCCATGTCGATGATCTCGGCCCCATGCACACCCTCCGCCTCGGCGTGGACAACACCCTCCAAACACGCGACGCCGTTTATGGTTCACGCGATCTGCTTGCCTTCAATCTTGCCGCCGACCTGCGGCTCGACGATCGCCCCGCCGGCGAGCGCCGCCTCTCCTCGATCCACGCCGGCCTCAATCTCACTCCGGCCCCGTGGCTGGAGTTTGAACTCTACCAGTCATTTTCCACGCAGCAGCACACCTTGCAGGAGTTCAACACCGGCCTGACTCTCCGCGACGGCGACGCTTGGGCGCTCCGCTTCTCGAGCCATTATCTGCGCGGACAGATCGAGGAGTATGTCGTCAGTCCGCGGCTGCGGCTCAACGAAGCTTACGAAACCGTCGCCCGGTTTCACTACGATGCCCGTCAGCGCCGCTTCAACGAGCAGGCCTTCGGCCTCAGGCAAAACCTGCACAACACCTGGATCATTGAATATCTCGCGACTTTCTACGACGGCCCCCGCCGTGAAAGCAGCTTTGGTCTCAGCCTGCGTGTGGAAGTGCTGGGCTTCTGACCCCGTGCGGCGGGTATCTGTCCAGCCATGAACGTGACCGGCAGCCAGCGCCAGACCTTCCTGCGACTCGCCGCCGCCCTGCGCACCCGGTGGCGGGGAAATCCGGGCTTTCCCCGGCAGGTGCAGCAATTGCTCGCGCGGGAACGATCTTTCGGCTCCCGCGACCGCCGGCTCTACCGCGAGCTGCTATACACGGTCTCACGCTATCTGCCCTGGATTGAGCCGCTGCTGCAAAGCGATCCCGAGCGCGCCGCCGATGTCACCGCTTGGTTGGCCGCGGAGACTCCGGCCACGATCGCTTACCGCGCCGCGCTGAATTCCGCATGGCCGCCTTGCCCCGACAGCGTGGCGGGAAAGGCCGCCCACCTGCAGTGCAGCACCGCCGCACTGCTTCCCGATTGGGTGCAGGCGGAATGCCCGGCCGTGTTGGCTGATGACGAAATCGATGCGTTGCACCGCCGGGCCCCGCTTTGGCTGCGTCTCCAGACCGACCAGCCGGAAACGGTCGCGGCCGAGTTCGCCCAACACGGCTGGACATGGCGTGCCTCCGGTCCGTTGCCAACCGCTTGGGAACTGCAGACCGAAGCCGATGTCACCAAGACCACGGCCTATGCCGAGGGACGCTTTGAAATCCAAGACCTCGGCTCGCAGCTCATCCTTGAGAGCGCCGGGCTCTCCACCGCCGACCATTGGTTGGATGCCTGCGCCGGCGCCGGCGGCAAAACACTCCAACTGGCCCGGATGCTCGGTCCGGACGCCCGCGTGGATGCCCACGATATCCGGCCCGCCGCCTTGGCCGAGCTCGGCCGGCGCGCGGACCGGGCCGGACTCGGCCAACTGCGCATCCTTACGACGCAACCCACCGAGTCCTACGACGGCGTGCTGGTGGACGCGCCCTGCAGCGGCTCCGGCACCTGGCGACGCTCCCCGCATTTGAAATGGAGCACTTCCCCGGCCACGCTCGCCCTGCAGGCCTCCCGCCAGCACGCCCTCCTTGGCCAATATGCCCGCTTGGTCCGGCCCGGCGGGCACCTGATCTATGCGACCTGCTCGTTGGCGCACACGGAAAACACCGGCGTCGTGGAGCAGTTTCTTGCGGAAAACCCGGACTTTGTCGTGCAGGAGCCGGCCGCGCGTTTCGGATGCATTTGGGACGGCACCGGCCTGCTCATCCTGCCCGCGCAAAATGACACCGACGGCTTTTACGTGGCGCGGTTGCGCCGGCGCTGATTTTTCCATTGCCCGGCATCCGCCGCCCGCAAGCATCGCCCCGTGGTTCCTGATTCCGACTACCGTATCAAGCTGCAGGTCTTCGAAGGCCCGCTCGACCTGCTCCTCTTTCTCATCCGCAAGAGCGAGCTGGATATCTACGACATCCCCATCGTTTCGGTAACCAAGCAATACATCGACGCGCTGCACACCATGCAGCAGTTGGACCTGGAGGTGGCGGGCGAATTTTTCGTGATGGCGGCCACGCTCATGGAGATCAAAAGCCGCATGTTGCTGCCAAAGGGCATGCACGCCACGGGCGTCGAAGGGGACGACGACCAGGTGGATCCTCGCTGGGAACTCGTGCACCAGTTGCTCCAATACAAAAAATTCAAGGAAGCCTCCGCCCAGCTCGGCGAGCTGATCACCCTCCGGCACGACCTCATGGAGCGCCATGTCTCCTCGCTGAGCGACAATGCCGACCGGCCGTTGAAAGCCGTGGACCGCATCGATCTCTGGAATGCCTTCAACCTCGTCCTCCGCCGGCTGGCCGAAAAGCTCGTCGTCGGGGAAATCCAAGATGAGCAGGTCACCGTGGCGGACCAGATGGAATACCTGCTCAACCGCATCCAGACGGAAAAGTCGTTCATCTTTTCCGATTTGTTCCCTGGCAAGGTGACGCTGCGCATGCTGGTCGCGACCTTCCTCGCGGTGCTGGAACTCACCCGCCTCAGGAAGCTTGCCCTCCGGCAGGACGAAGCTTTCACCGACATCATCTGCAGCGCCGTCGAGGAAAACCCGCTTGAAACTCCCGCAACCAGCGACACGGTAACCGCGTGAGCAAGAAGCGCAAAACCACACCCAAAGCCGGCCTCCTGGGCGTCGGCCTCGACAATCAGGACGGACACAAGCGCATCACCACGGGCGAGCAGTTTGCCATCGTCGGAGGCTCCGACGAAACCCACGGACGGATGACCGAGACCGTGATCAAGACCTTTGAGGAATTGAAGAGCCGCGGCAAACAACTGCATCAAGTCGAGCCCCGCGAACTCGCCGAGATCGTGCATCGCGCCACTCCCAACTGAGCGGCGAAGACCCCGCCCCGGCTTGCAACCGCACCATTTCCGGCAATCCTGCCTTTAACCACGCCCTCCCATGTCTGAAAAAATCGCCAATCTGAACAACGACACCTTCAAGTCCGCCGTCGCCGGCGCCGCCATGCCCCTCCTCGTGGATTTTTGGGCCCCGTGGTGCGGCCCCTGCAAGGCCATCGCCCCCATCTTGGAGGAACTCGCCGGCGAACTCGACGGCCAGTTGCAGATCGCCAAGGTCAACGTGGACGAGGCCGACACCGTCGCCGCCGAGTTCGGCATCCGCGCCATCCCGACCATGTTGCTCTTCAAGAATGGTGCCGTTGCCGAACAGATCGTCGGCATGATGCCCAAGGCCGCCCTGAAGGCCAAGCTCGCGGCCCATCTCTGAGGTCCTACCGCGACGTCAGCCAAAGCCCCGTCGCCGCCAGCAGCGCATAAAGCGCCAGCAGGCGGCCCGTATCGCCCAGCAACTCGATGAGTTCGCCGGGCGTTTTGCTTTGCGCCAGCCGCCGGCCGTGCGACCACGCCAGCGGCGCCAGCACGCCCGGCAACAGCAAGCCCCAGGCCGAGCCAAGCGACCAGGCTGCAACCGGCAGCACGCCAAACGCCAGCAGCCACGAGGCGGCAAACTGCGTGCGGGCAAATCCGCGGCCAAACCTGACGACCAGCGTGCGCTTGCCCGCCGCGGCATCGGTGTCTGCGTCGCGATAATTGTTCACAACCAGAATATTTGCCGCCAGCAGCCCGGTGCCGGCGCCCAGCAGCCACACGGCGGGGCCCGGCCATCCGGCCTGCACAAAATATGTCGTGCCCACCGCCACCAGGCCAAAAAACAAAAAGACAAAGACATCTCCCCAGCCATGGTAGCCCAACGGATAAGGCCCGCCGGTGTAGGCATAGCCGCAAGCGATACTCGCCAGCCCGATCACGATCAACCAAGGCCCGCCCCACGCGATCAACCCCAGGCCAAGCAGAAAGGCCGCGCCAAACGTCAACCACATCGCCCGCCGCATGGCCGCAGGTTTCACCAAGCCCGCCGCGACCGCGCGGGTCGGCCCCACCCGCGCAGCCGTATCGGCGCCCTTCACAAAATCATAGTAGTCGTTCGCAAAATTGGTGCCGATCTGGACCAAAAGCGCAAAGCCCAGACAGATCGAGGCCGCCGCCGCGGAAAATCCTCCTGCCTGCCACGCCATGGCCGAGCCAAGCACGACCGGAGCCACGGCGGCGGACAAAGTGCGCGGCCGGGCCGCCGCCCACCAAATCCGCCACCTTGGTGTTACTTCTGAGTTCAACGTTGCTGCTTATTTGCTTCTATCACCGGCGAATACAACTTGAGACAGGCTGTTGACAACCGGGCACAGCCTCACCGTGCCAAAAATATCACACCCGAATTGGCTGCAAAACCGCAGCCATTGCCGCGGAAACCAAAGCAAAATCACAGTCAACAGTAGGAAACTATAATCAATGATCACGATGCGAAGCCGTCACGCTTGGCGGCCGGCTACGCGCTGTCAAAGTTCATCCTGCTGCCGGTAACGTTGCTCCGCGGGAAGCTCGAGCTGCTGCTCGATCCCATGGATGCGTTTGCGCACGAGGTCCGCCTGCGCCGCGGGATCGGCGGCCGGCAATTGCGGATGCAGCCAACAAAGCCAAGCGTGCGCCTCATTGAGCCGGCCCTGCCGCACCAACATCAGTGCGTGCAACCGGGCCGCATAATACGGCGCTCCCGGCAGCAACGCCGCCCGCCGGTAACTCTCCGCGGCCAATCCGCCATCAGCCAGGGCCTGCCACTCCAACCCTGCCCGCTCGACCCAGTAATACGGATTATCTTCGTGCCAGGTCCGCGCCTGCTCCAGCAATGCCATCCCGGCCCGGCGCAGCGCGTCCGGCGAATCACCGGATGCATCCGCCACGGCCGCCAGATCCAACGCCAGCAGCCGCGCGCCATTGGACCAAAAATACAGCGACTCCGGCTGCAGTTCCACCGCCAACCTGAGGAATGCCGCCGTCTGCGCAGCATCCCCCCGGCCCCAGGCTTCCTGTGACTGCAACCAGGCCAGATTCGCTCCCAACGGACGCAGCCCGCCGATCCAGTCCCACCACAAGCCCGCCGGCGCACGGACAGCCCTCGCCGTCACATCAGGCAACACCACCGCATTGGCCAAAATGCCGCCGCCGGCCAGAACCACCAAAACCCGCAAAGCATGTTTCCAGTCAAATCTCACGGCGGCGCAATTGCAGGACTCCCAAGCCAATGAAAATTGCGCCATACAGGACCGCATAAAGCGTAAGCCGCACGGCCCTCACCACAAAGCCACCGTCACCGGCAAAGGCCGCGGGCGTGAGATCGAAAGCGCCAAAATCCGGCAGCAGATAACCCAGTCCGTGCAGCAACCAGACAGGCCAGCCGCCGTTGCTTCCATAAGCCGCCCATACGGCGGCGCTGTGGAAGATGATCAGTAGCAGCAAGCCGCAACCCATCGCAAAAACCCGGTTTTCAGCCAACGTAGCCAGCCAGAGCACGGCTGCGGCCAGCACGCAGGCTTTCAGCCAGGATGCATAGGCCGCGATCATGACCCCGGCAAAGTTCAACCCGGAGCCCCGATCAAAAGCATCGGGCATCAGGGCGAGCAGGGCCGTTTCCCGCGCCCACAGCACCGGCCAAAGACAGGCCAGCAGCATCAGGGCGTAAAGCCCCAGCAACAGGGCCACACCCGCCAGCTTGCCCAACAGAAACTCACTCCGGCTGACCCCGCGCGCCAACAGCAGATGCAATGTCCGCCGTTCGCATTCATCGAAAAACACCTGCGTCATCATGGCGATTGCCAGCAGCGCCGCCCCGAGCGACAGCATGCCGAAGCCCAGGTCGGCCACAAACTTCAGCTCGGATGAGCCGAAGTTGAACTGCCGCAGGAAAAGCGTCCCCGCCACGAATGCGAGTGCGGCCAAGAGCAAGAGCGCGAAGCTGCGGTGCTGCAGGCTCTCGCGCAGCGTTGCCGCGGCAATCAACCAAACCCGTCTCATGGCGAACGCCCCTTCCCTGTGGCCTCGTCCAGCCGCTCCAAGTAGCGTGCCTGTAGTGTCGGCCATGCGCCGCCGGCCGCGCGCAGCGTATGTCCGCGGGCCGCCAGCCATGTGGTCAGTTCATCCCGCATCGCCGGGCTGAGCGGCTCCGTGCGAAAGCAGGCCGATTCGCCCTCGCCGGCAAAATCCGGCCAATTGCCCGAGAAAATCACGCGGCCAGCCTGCATCAGCACCACACGACCGCCCAGCGCAGCCGCTTGTTCAAGCTGGTGGGTCGAAAGCACAATAGTCCGGCCCAGCGCCTGGAGCTTCCTAATCAGGGCCAACATCTCCTCGGCACCACGAGGATCAACCCCTGCGGTCGGTTCATCCAGCAGCAGCACCTTGGGTTCGTGCACCAACGCCTGCGCCAACGCCAGCCGCTGCGTCAGACCCTTTGAGAGTGTTCCCACTTTTACCGCGACCCGGTTGAGCAACCCGACGGTTTCCAACACCGCCGCAGTGCACCGCTGCGCGGCGCTTTCATCCAGTCCGCTCAGCTCCGCATAGTGCCTCAGCAGCGCACCTACGGTCATGCCGACCGGAAATGCCGGCGACTCGGGCATATAGCCGATAAGCCCGCGCGCCCGCGCGCTTTCGGCGTCAACGCCCTCCACGCGGCAGCAACCAGCCGAAGGAGCCTGTAGGCCGGCCAACAACTTCAGCAGGGTGCTCTTGCCGGAGCCGTTTGGTCCCAGCAGCACGCAGACCTCACCCGGGGCGATCCGCAGGTTGACGCGGTCCAAAGCGCGCAGGCGCACCCCGCGCAGCCCCACGCTGTAATCCTTCGTCACATCCGCCAGCTCCACCGCGACTGCCGGCTCCGTGCTCATGCAATGCGGAACCCCGTGAATTCGGGAGTCCGGCGGGTCGCTGTCCGCTCGATTTTCCGGATGTGACCGTGCATACGCTCCTCCACCGTCTCCACGAACGCCCGCACCTCGGCGGTCGATCCCTCCAGTTCCAGTTGCACCCGTCCGTCCGGCAGATTGCGCACAAAGCCCGTCACCTCGAATTCCTTCGCAATCTGCAGGGTCGTGTAGCGGAAACCCACCCCCTGCACGCGGCCGGAGAAGAAAAGCGCCTCATGCTGCACGTCAGCCATGTTGGCCGTCATCCAGCCACCCGACCGCCAACGATTCAACCCGCAAAAGAGCCGGCCGGGGCGGTGGTTTTTTATTTTGCACTTCGCCCGGCGCTGCACTCAGTGTGCCACCAAGCAATGAGCAACTACGATTCTGACGGCCCCTCCGACAGCGAGTGGGAAGACCGCGGCGATCTGGCTTGGAACGAATTCGATTGGGAGCGCTACCTGCGCGACCAGGACGAGGCGGTCAATCGCTACCTCGCCCACTACGAAAGTCTGCGCGATTCGCCCGACCGGATCGATGAGGTCGCCAAACGCATGGACTGGGAGAGCGGCCTGCTGAACGAGGTCGATCCGGGCAGCGCCAGCGAAGCCGTCGAGGACATCGAGGCCGAGGGCTTCGACAGTGAAGCCGATGTTTACACGCTGCACAAAAATCCCATCTTCATCTCCACCCGCGCGCTTTACCTGCTCCTGCGCCGGAACTGGGAATTGCTGGCCACCGATCCTCACAAGGTCTCACAGACCATGGCGGTCCGCTACCTCAGCGCGCTGCACGCCGGTGAAGACCTCGCAATGCAGGCCATCCACGCCTTGGAATTCGGCGACTACGCGATGGCGGTCAGTCTCTTCAAACGCGCGCTGGGCGCATTGAATCAAACCCTGGCCCGGTTAAATGAACCCGCCGCCGCAGGGAACACACTGGCCGATTACAGCACCTGCGCCCACGCCATTCTGTTTGACCTGCGGGAAATCTGGCTCCGGGTCATCGGCGAATGCCGGTCGGAACTCGAACGCCCCGTCGAGGACGACGACGAGTAAAGCGTCGGAAAACGACCTTGCACTTTGCGGCGGGCGCGTTTGCCTGCCCCATCTGGTTTGGAGAGGTGGCTGAGTGGCCGAAAGCGGCGCTTTGCTAAAGCGTTGAACGGGTAACACCGTTCCGGGGGTTCGAATCCCCCCCTCTCCGCCATTTTCAACAAAAAGCCCGCGGCATGCCGCGGGCTTTTTGGTTGGCCGTGATTGCTGCTGCGAGTCTCAGTAGCGGTAGTGCTCGGGCTTGTAAGGGCCTTCGACGGGGACGCCGAGGTATTCGGCCTGTTCCTTGGTCAGCTTGGTCAGTTTGACGCCGATACGCTCCAGGTGCAGGCGGGCGACTTCCTCGTCGAGGTGCTTGGGCAGGCGATAGACGCCGACCTTGTAGGTGTCCTTGTTCTTCCACAGGTCCAGCTGCGCGAGCGTCTGGTTGGTGAAGCTGTTGGACATGACGAACGACGGGTGGCCGGTGGCGCAGCCGAGGTTCACGAGGCGGCCCTCGGCGAGCATGTAGATGCTGTTCCCCTGCGGGAACGTATACATGTCGTATTGCGGCTTGATGGTGGTGCGCTTGGCGTCGGAGGCGTTCAGGCGGTCCACCTGGATCTCGTTGTCGAAATGGCCGATGTTGCAGACGATGGCCTGGTCCTTCATCGCGCGCATGTGCTCGAGCGTGATGATGTCCTTGTTGCCGGTCGTGGTGACGTAGATGTCGGCCACGCCGAGGGTGGACTCGATCGTGTTGACCTCGAAGCCCTCCATCGCGGCCTGCAGGGCGTTGATGGGATCGATCTCGGTGACGATGACGCGGGCGCCGAAGCCCTTGAGCGAAAACGCGGAGCCCTTGCCCACGTCGCCGTAGCCGCACACGCAGGCGACCTTGCCGGCGATCATGAC
>DDRC01000072.1:18427-19908 GCA_002342985.1 Flavobacteriales bacterium UBA2426 | reverse complement strand
GTAGAGATTGTCGAACTTCGACTTCGTGACCGAATCGTTGACGTTGATGGCGGGGACGCGGAGCTTGCCCTTCTCCATCATCTGGTAGAGGCGGTGCACGCCGGTGGTGGTCTCCTCGGAGACGCCGCGCCATTCCTTCACCATCGTGGTCCACTTGAGCGGATCCTCTTTGTGGACGCGCTTGAGCAGGTTCTTGATGACCTGTTCCTCGTGGGAGCCGGACGGGGTGTTGACCCAGTCGCTGCCCTCTTCGAGTTCGCAGCCCTTGTGGATGAGGAGGGTCACGTCACCGCCGTCGTCAACGACGAGCTGCGGGCCCTTGCCACCCGGGAAGCTGACGGCGTGCAGGGTGAGATCCCAGTATTCTTCAAGCGTCTCGCCCTTCCAGGCGAAAACGGGGGTGCCGCTGGCGGCGATGGCCGCGGCGGCGTGGTCCTGCGTCGAAAAGATGTTGCACGAGGCCCAGCGGACGTCGGCGCCGAGCTCCTTGAGGGTCTCGATGAGGACGGCGGTCTGGATGGTCATGTGCAGGCAACCGGCGATACGGGCGCCCTTCAGCGGCTTCTCCTTGCCGTACTGCTCGCGGAGCGCCATCAGGCCGGGCATCTCTGCCTCCGCCAGCTCGATCTCCTTGCGGCCCCAGTCGGCGAGGCCGATGTCCTTTACTTTGTAATCGGAGGCTTTGGCGGAAGTGGAAGCGGTGGTGGACATAGTGCGGATCTCTTAGTGTTTGATGGCGGCGCGGAGGGCGGCGGCCTTGTTGGTTTCTTCCCAGGGCAGACCGTGCTTGCCGAAGTGGCCGTAGTTGGTCGTCTGGCGGTAGATCGGGTGCAGGAGGTTGAGCTGGTTGACGATGTCGGCCGGCTTGAAGCTGAACACCGCCTGGACGGCGGCCGTGATCTGCTCGTCGGAAATGCCGAGCTTGGCGGTGCCGAAGGTCTCGACGCGCACCGACACGGGCTGCGGGTGGCCGATGGCGTAGGCGAACTGGATCTCGGCGTGCGTGGCGAGGCCGGAGGCCACGATGTTCTTGGCGACCCAGCGGCCCATGTAGGCGGCCGAGCGGTCCACCTTCGACGGATCCTTGCCCGAGAAGGCGCCNNCCTTGCGGCCCCAGTCGGCGAGGGCCATGTCTTTCACCTTGTACTTCAACTGTTCCTTGGTCTGGGGCATCGTGGTGTTCATAGGGTCGGCGAAATTACGGCCTTCCTGACGAACAAGGCCTTTCCCTATGTTCGCGGGCATGGGCCGCGTGCTGGAACACATCGAGGAGGCCAAGGGTTCGGGACGGAAGCTGCTGGCCGTGCTCATCGATCCCGATTTCGGGCAGGATGAGGCGGCCCTGGAGCGCACCGTGCACAACGCCTGCATGGCGCGCGCCGACCTGCTCCTGGTGGGCGGTAGCCTGCTCACCTCGTCCTCCTTCGACCGCTGCGTGCGGCGGGTGAAGGAGTGGAGCGACCGTCCGGTGGTGCTCTTTT
>DDRC01000072.1:4959-18284 GCA_002342985.1 Flavobacteriales bacterium UBA2426 | reverse complement strand
GGGGAAGGAGTGGAGCGACCGTCGGGTGGTGCTCTTCCCCGGCAGTCCCTCACAATTGAGCGCGCATGCCGATGCCGTACTCTTCCTGAGCCTGATCAGCGGCCGGAACCCGGAGCTGCTCATCGGCCACCATGTCACGGCGGCCCCCACGGTGCGGGCGCTGGGGATCGAAGCGATTCCAACGGGCTACCTGCTGGTGGACGGAGGCCGCACCACGACCGCCCATTATGTGAGCCAATCGGCCCCCATCCCCCATGACAAGGCCGGCATTGCCGCCGCCACCGCCATGGCCGGAGAGCTTCTGGGGCTCCGGGCCCTCTACCTCGACACCGGCAGCGGCGCGCCCCGGAGCGTGTCCCCGGCCATGGTCGCGGCGGTGCGGGCCACGGTCGGGCTGCCCATCATCGTGGGCGGCGGCATCCGCGATGCGGCCACGGCGCGAGCGCTCTGCAAAGCCGGAGCGGACCTGCTGGTGGTGGGCACCGCCTTCGAGCAGGACCCTGAACTGATCTTCGCCATGAGCGATGCGGTTCACGGGTGAAGCCGTACGCCGACCATACACGCATCATGCGGGGCCCGCTTTCCTTGCTGCTCATCCTGGTTGCGCTCTCGGCGCGGGCGCAGGCCGATTCGCTCTGGCGCGTGTGGAGCGATACCGGAAGGCCTGACAGCGCCAGGCTGCAGGCGATCCAGCAGCTGGCCTGGAAAGCCGTCTTCGAGCAGCCCGACAGCGGCGTGGCCCTGGCCTGGAAGCAGCTCGAACTGGCCACGCGTGCCCGCTCCGCCCGTTCCATCTACGAGGCGCATACCACCATCGCCGTAGGGAGCAGCATGCGCGGCGACCATGCGGCCGCATTGGAGCACCTCTCGCAGTGCATGGCGCTGGCCAAGTCCATGGGCGACCTCAAGCGGCAATCGAGCACCTACCGCAACCAGAGCAACGTGTACCGGAGCATCGGCGACCTGCCGCTCGCCCTTGAGCAGCTCCAGAAGAGCCTGCGCATCGACACGGAGCTGGGCAACAGCGAAGGGCTCGAAGGCACCTACAACAACATCGGCAACCTCTACACGGAGCTCGGGGAACCCGCCAAGGCCTTGGAGAACTACCGGCGCAGCGCCGAACTGGCCGACGCGCTGAACAGCGACAAAGGCCGGGCCCAGGCGGCGATGAACCTGGGCAGCACGCTCCTCGACCTCGGAAGGCCCGACACGGCGATCATCCTCTTCCGCCAAAGCCTGGAGCGCTACCGCAAGCTGGGCCGGAAGCCTGAGCAGGGCATGGTGCTCAACAACCTTGGACGGGCGTACGGGCAATTGGGGCGACTGCCTGAGGCCTTCGCGAGCCTCGATTCGGCGGAGCGCATCCTCGGTGCCATCGGCACCGCCAAACCGCTGGCACGGACCCATGTGAACCGCGGCACCCTCCTGCTGAAAGCCGGCCGCGCCCGCGATGCGGTGGCGGCTTGCAGGGCAGGTGAGCGCATCGCGCTGGAGGGCAATCTGCTGCAGCAGCGCCGCGAATGCCTTTCCTGCCTGCATCAAGCCTATGAGCGCCTGGGGGACTACCGGAAAGCCTACGCGGCGCACGCGGAATACACCACGGTGCATGATTCGCTCCAGCGCATCAACAACAGCAAGGAGGTGACCCGGCTGGAGGTGAGCAGGAGCTTCCAGGAGCGCATGCTGGCCGATAGCCTGAGCAATGTGCGGCAGCGGTACGAGGACCAGCTGGCCTATCAGCAGCAGCTCGGCCGGGAGCGCGAGCAGCGCAACATCTTCCTGTTCTCCGGCATCGGAGTGCTGCTGCTGGCAGGCGGGCTTTGGAACAGGCTGCGGTACACCAGGCGGTCACGGGCCGCCATCCAGCGGGAGAAGGACCGCAGCGATGGCCTCCTGCACAACATCCTGCCCGAGGAGGTGGCCGCCGAGCTAAAGGCCAAGGGGCATGCGGAGGCCCGGCACTTCGACCAGGTGACCATCCTGTTCACGGACTTCAAGGGATTCACAGGGGTGAGCGAGCGCCTCTCCCCGGCCGAACTGGTGGAGGAGCTCAACTGCTGCTTCACGGCCTTCGATGCCATCATGGAACGCTACGGCGTGGAGAAGATCAAGACCATCGGCGATGCCTACATGGCCGCCGGGGGCGTGCCGGAGCCGCGCCCCGATGCCGCCGCCGACGTCATCCGCGCAGCCCTGGCCATGCAGGCATTCATGCGTGCGCGGCACGAGGCGCGCACCGCGCAAGGGCTACCCGCCTTCGAGATGCGCGCCGGGGTGCACACCGGTGCCGTGGTGGCCGGCATCGTCGGCTCCCGCAAGTTCCAGTACGACATCTGGGGCGATGCCGTGAACACCGCGGCTCGCATGGAATCGTCCGGCGAGGCCGGCCGGGTGAACATCAGCGGCGCCACCCACGCCCTGGCCGTGCATGCCCCTGACCTCGCCTTCTTCCCGCGCGGCCGGGTGAGCGCCAAGGGCAAGGGAGAGCTGGAGATGTGGTTCGCCGAGCGCCGGCAGGGCTGAGCTCAGCGCTGCACCACCACGCGCGTGCGCTGAGCCGCCGACTGCCCCGCCTGCGCTTCCAGCGCATAGTGGCCGGCCGGCACCCGGCCCAGGTCGATGCTCAGCCCTTCCGCCACCTGGACCGCCGCGCGCTCAAGCACTACGCGGCCTGTGGCATCGATAAGCCGGTACCGCAGCTCGCCCTTGGCGTTGGGCAGGCGCAAATGCAGAACATCCGCAGCGGGGTTCGGGTACACCTGCAGCGCGCTCGGCCCGCGATCCGGTTGAGCCATCGCGAGGCCGGTGATGATTCCCGAGCGCGCGGGCGCCGCCGCGGTGCCCGCATCCAGCACCGTCACGGGAGTGCCGTCGACGAAGACGCTCAGTTGCGCCCCCCCGACCGGATCACCGCCCACCTCCGCCAGCCGCAACATGTAGCATTCCTCGGGCATCAGCTGCACCCATTGCTCCACCTCATCGCCGGTGGTGTATGGCCCGCCCTGCGCCACCACCTGCGCTGCACCATTGGTGATCGCCCACGTGAGCGAATCAGGGGCGGCAGCCATGCTCAGGACCAGGCCCATCACATAGCTGCCGGCGGCCACCACTGGAACATCGAGCGGCACGGACATGATATTGCCGTTCGGGTCCTCATCGGCGATCCCGTTCACGCTGATGATGCGGAACTCCAGCACATCGCCCGGCTCGAGGTCCGGCACCACGGGCAGCACCGGCTGGCGCACCTCGCCCTGGAGCGCTGGGACCGCCAGGGTCCAATTGAAGGTGTTCACCATCAGCCCATTGCTCCAGGTCTCCACCACGCAGCTGCCCATGGTGGCCGAGCCCGCATTCTGGATCCGCAGCACAGGCGAAGCGCTCCCCTCACAGGCGAAGCGCAGGCCCGTATAGTCCAGGATCCGTGCGTCGTAGGTCGCCTGTGCAGCAGCGAGGAGCACTGAAGCGAGTGCGCATGACGAGATGACTGAGCGAAGCATGGGAGGAGCTTTGATGGCGCCAAACTAGACGCCCGGCCTGCGCTCCGCAATAGAACTTTGGTTAGTGCCCAGCCGAGGTCAATCCGCCAGCTTCACCCAGCGCCCTTGCCGCACCGTACCGCCATCATCCCGGGCCGCCACGAGGTAGATGCCTGCCGGCCAGCCCGTTGTGTCCAACGCGCTTCCCGCCCATCCGGAAGACGAATGCACCATCTGCCTGGACATGTTGAACACGCGAATGCTAACCAGGCCGACGGCGTTGCCAAGGCCGATGCTCAATTCCCCTGAACCGGGGTTCGGGCGCAGGCGCAAGGCCGGCTGCAGGCCGTTCCTTGCCGGCACGCCCAAGTGGACCATGCAATCATTGGGCTCACCTTCCCACAACCCGTAGTGCACGATTCCATCGACGCTCATGCACACGAGCCACTGGCTGCCTGAGACCGACGGACCCGCGCACATATTGAACGGCCCGAGCGTGCTTCCCACGCCTTGTATCCAATGGGCGCAGGGCCAATCTCCCGGATCGATCAAGGATGCCACTCCGATCCGTTTGCGCGGCGTACCCACCAAGAAAAACCGTATCGACACTCACCACGCGGACGGCATCGACCGAAGGGAAGCCCATCACCGACCCGAAACGCACGGTATCCCCGACCGCAACATCGTAGTCGTACCAGAGCAGGTCTTCCTCCATCCATGGGCGGCGGTAATACACCTGACCGGTACCGCTCTCGCGCACCGGCATGCCATTCCAGTTCATGTAAGCCACTCCACCGATGACCGTGTCCGGTGCAGAAGGGTCATAGGTGAATGACCAGCCGTAGTGCTCATAGCCGGGGCCTACCCATCCCGCACCCACCCACACGGCATAGCCCTGCGGCAGCGCGTGGAACTGCGCTGTTGCGCATATGGCCCAACAACAGAGCGATGCGCTGATGAGGCATCGGGGCGCCATAACCCAAAAGTAGCCGCTAGAGCTTCACGCTCACGCCCGCCAGCACATGCAGCGGCGCCTGCGGGAACAGCCCCACAAGCTGCTGGCGCCTGCCATCGCTGATGAAGCTGTAGGCCCAGCCGTTGCTCTCGTAGAGCTCGCTGAAGAGGTTGCGGACCGTGAGATTGAAGTCGATGCCCCTGGTGCCCTTGGCCAACCATGTGGCATTCAGCCGCAGGTCGTTCACCAGGAAGGGGTCGAGCCTGCGGTCGGGGCTGGTACTGAGGTCGAGGTATTGCGTGCCCACGTACTTCGTGACGAACGTGATGTCGGCCGTGCCGCGCTCGCTGCTCCATGCGCGATAGCCCAGTTCGCTGCCCGCCACGAGACCCGGCGAGAACGGGAGCTCACGCTCGGCATAGGCGAATGCGGCCTGCCCGCCGGTGTCCCAATCGTCCACGAATTCCGTGAAGTCGCGCACGCGGTTGCGGCTGAACGCGGCGTTGGCACGCCAGGTTATGCGCTGCCCGATGCGCACCGCTCCCGTCAGCTCGATGCCCGCACGGTAGCTCTTTGCCACATTGGTGCGGAGCGCTGCGCCCACGTCATTGAGCTCGCCGGTGAGCACGAGCTGATCCGCATAGTCCATGAAGTAGAGGTTGATGCCCGCGTTCGTGCGGCTGGCACCCCGCTCATAGCCCAGTTCGTAGTCGACCAGCCGCTCGGCGCGGGGGCGGCGATCGGGCGTACTCTCCTGCAGGTCCTCGCGGTTGGGCTCACGGTGCGCCACGGCCACCGATGCATATGCCTTGCCGCCATCGTGCACGCGCCAGAGGAGCCCCGCCTTGGGGTTGAAGAAGCTGAAGGCGATGGACTGCTGCTGCGGCGCGAAATCGCTGTTGAGCATCTCCAGGCGGTGTTCCACCATGCGAACCTGCGCATCACCGAATGCATCGAGCCGGTCGCCCAGGGCATAGGTGAGCTTGGCGAAGGCGTTCGCGTCGGTCTTCCGTGCGTCATTGTCGTAGTAGCGGTCGCGGATATCGAGCGTACCGGCCCATCGCGCCCAGACCACCTCTCCGAAGTGAGTGCCGCGGTATTCGCTGTAGCTGCCGCCGACCACGAGCCGGTGCCCGCCCAGCTTGATCTCGGCGCTGGCATTCGCGCCGGTGAGCGCATTGTCCAGCCAGCGGCGCCGGATGAGGTCGGTGCTGATCACCGTGTCGCCATTGATGACGGCCGGTGCGATGCCGTAGCGGCCCAGGTCATCGTCTTCGCGGAACTGCTCGAAATAGCCCGCACCGAGCACCCGGAAGACCGTGAGGTTCAGCGCCACACTCCCACCCAGCCGCTGGTCGAGGAGCAGCTGGTAGTGCGTCTGGTCATAGTTGTCCACCTCGTTCTCGTAGGTGTAGGGATTGAAGGTGCGATTGGTGTCGATGGCCTCGCGCGGCACGCCTCCCCAGGCCTGGTAAGTGACCTCCTTCCCCCGGAAGGTTATGAACCGCAGGGCGCGCTGCCGGCCGAGCCATGCACCTTGGAGGAAGTAGCTCTTCAGGTCGGCGGTCGCGCGGTCGATGTAGCCGTCGGTGGTGATGGACGATAGGCGCGCATCGAGGCTGAAGCGGCCATCGATCAATCCCGTGCCGGCGCTCACGCTGTAGCGCTGCGTGTTGAAGGACCCGCCGCTCACGCTGGCGAGCGCCCAGGGCTCACGCCTCACCGCTGTGGTGCGTACGTTCACGCTGGCACCGAAGGCGGCCGGGCCATTGGTGCTGGTGCCCACGCCGCGCTGCACCTCGATGTCCTCGGCGCTGGTGGCCAGGTCCGGCAGGTTCACGAGGAAGGCGCCCTGGCTCTCCGCATCGTTGAAGGGCACGCCATTGAGGGTGATGTTGGTGCGCGCGGCATCGGTGCCGCGTATGCGCATGTAGGTGTAGCCGATGCCGGTGCCGCCATCGCTGGTGGCCACCACGCCGGGCTGCTGCTCCAGCAGGAAGGGCAGGTCCACGCCGGTGTTGATGCGGTCGATGTCTTCACGCTGAAGCACGGTCTTCGCGAAGGGCGCGCGATCGCCCGCCCGCAATGCGGTCACTTCGGCGGCCGACAGCAGGACGGGAGCAGCGGGCAGGCGCAGGTCGAAGGTGTTCTCACCGGCCGCGATCGACACGGTGGTGTCCACCGGCGCATGGCCGATGCGCGACAGGCGCACCCGCAACGGGCCCTCGCGCAGTCCCCCGATGGCGTACCGGCCGAGCCGGTCGGTGGCCGCACCGAAACGGGCATCCGGGCCCACCACGATGCTCACGCCCTCGAGCGGGACGCCATCGCCGCCGGTGATGGTGCCGGTGAGGCGTGATTGGGCGGCGGCGCCCATACTGAGCAGGGCCGCGGCGAAGAGTGCAAGGATCGGTCGCATGTTCCTCCGTGTTGAAGACTTGCACGGAGGCGCCTCCAGATGGAAGCCGTTCCCTTGGCAGCATTACCTGCCCAGGTTCTTCGGGTATGATCTCAGCTTCCGCCCTTGGGCGGAGCACCCCGTTGCAAGACGGGGCAAAGGTAGGTGGTGCGGTTGATGCGAATGGACTGTGCGCCTGTCCCAAGCACCGAAAGCACGCGCGCACGACGGGGGACAACGGCCCGACGGCGCCCAGCCCGGCGGAATTCCCTATTCCGCCGTCAACCGCATTCCTTTGCCATCATGCCCACCGGACTCGTGATGCGCAGCACCGGCAGCCGCTACCTCGTGCGCGGCGACGACGGCATGCGGCATGAATGCGTGGCGCGCGGCAACCTGCGCATCAAGGGCTGGAAGAGCACCAATCCCGTGGCCGTGGGCGACCGCGTCTCCTTCGAGCCCCAAGCCGACGCCGAGCATCCGGGGGTCATCACCGACCTGCACGACCGGCGCAACTACCTGGTGCGGCGCAGCGTGAACCTCAGCCACTACAAGCACGTGATCGCCGCCAACCTCGACCAGGCGATCCTCCTGGTGACGGTGGCTCGGCCGCGCACCTCCTGCGGATTCATCGACCGGTTCCTGGTCACCGCGGAAGCCTACCGGGTACCTGTGGTCATCATCCTCAACAAGGTGGATGACCTGACCGCTGAGCGCGAACTGGACCTGTTGGCCGAGTACCAGGACACCTATGAAGGGGCCGGCTACCCCACCCTCATCACCTCGGCCAGGCAGGGGCTCGGCGTGCAGCAGGTAGCGGAGCTGCTCTCAGGCAAGGTGACCCTCATCGCGGGGCACAGCGGCGTGGGCAAGAGCACGCTCATCAATGCCATCGACCCTTCGCTCGACCTGCACACGGCCGAGATCAGCGATGCGAGCGAGAAGGGGCAGCATACCACCACCTTCGCGGAGATGTTCGAGCTCCAGGGGGCCGGCATAGGGAGCCACACCTTCATCATCGACACGCCCGGCGTGAAAGGCTTCGGCCTGGTGGACCTGCGCCCCGAGGATATCGGCGACCAGTTCCCCGAGATGTTCAAGCTGAAGGGCAGCTGCCGCTTCAACGATTGCCTGCACAAGGACGAGCCGGGCTGCGCCGTGCGGGAGGCGGTTGAGGACGGCCGCATCGCCGAAAGCCGTTACCGCAGCTATCTGGACATGCTCGCCGGCATCGACGAGGAAAGCCCTTACCGATTGGATTGAAGCCCCATGGCCAAGCACCCCATCCTGATAACCGTTACCGGCATCCTGCTGCTGCTGGGCTGCCGGGCTGCGCGCCTGCCCCAGGAGGGGCAACCCGAAGCCATGCAACGCCTGGCCTGGCAGGGCGCCGATGCCGTACTGTGGCAGCATGCCTCAGCCGAAGCGGCCTGGCTGTACGAACAGGCCTACGACCATGCCCATCGGAAGCTTGAGGCCAACTGGCAGGCCGCCGAGGCCGATCGCCAGATGCTCGACAGCGCGCAGTGGGACCGCCGTCCCCTGGCCGTGATCGTGGACATCGATGAGACCGTGCTGGACAACAGCCCATATCAGGTGAATGCCATCCGCGAGGGCCGCACCTTCGACCAGAGCGACTGGAAGGCATGGACCGACAGGGCCGCGGCCAAGGCCTCCCCCGGCGCGCTCGGGTTCCTGCACCACGCGGCCTCCATGGATTGCGAGGTGTTCTACATCACCAACCGCGACATCCGTGAGAAGGCCAGCACGCTGAAGAACCTGGGCGACCTCGGCTTCCCCTTCGCGGACGAGAAGCATCTGCTGCTCATGGATGGAACGAGTGACAAGACAGAGCGCCGGGCACGCGTTTACTCCACCCACCGGGTGCTGCTTCTGGTGGGCGATCAGTTGCGCGATTTCGATGAGCGCTTCAAGGACCGGTCTAGGGACGATGGCAAGGGCCACCTCACAGCCTTGGCCGACAGCTTATCCCAATACTTCATCCTGCTCCCAAACCCCATGTACGGCACCTGGCGCGATGCCATACATGGCAAAGGCACCGATGCGGAGAAGCTGGCTCGGATGAGGGCCTGGTTCGAACGGAACGGCTACTGACATGCGCGCAGTGGTGCAACGAGTGAGCGAGGCGGCCGTCACCATCGGCGGCGTGGAGCATGGGCGCATACGGCCTGGATTGCTGGTGCTGCTGGGTGTGCAGGCCGGCGATACGGTGGACGACCTGGAGTGGCTCTGCGGCAAGATCGCCCGGCTGCGCATCTTCCCGGACGAGGCCGGCGTGATGAACAGGGACGTAACGCAGGCGCATGGCGAAGTGCTGCTCGTGAGCCAATTCACCCTGCATGCGAGCACCGTGAAGGGGAATCGCCCGAGCTACCTGCGGGCCGCGAGGCCCGAGGAAGCCATGCCGCTCTACCTGCGCGCCAAGCAGCGCCTGGCCGAGCTGGTGGGAAGGCCGGTGAAAACGGGGGAATTCGGCGCCGACATGAAGGTCTCCCTGGTCAACGACGGCCCTGTGACCATCATCATCGACAGCCGCACGCGCGAGTGAGCCTCAGCGCTGCAGCAGCAGGCGTGTGACCGCCACGGCCCCTGAACCGGCCACCCGGACGGAATAGAGGCCCGGAACCGCATCGAATGACGATGCATGCACGGAGCCATCCGCATGGCGCTCCCAGTGCACAGGGACCTCTCGGCCCAACGCATCCAGCAGCTCCACGTGCGCACCTTCCGGCACATCCAATACAGTGAATCCCTCCGTCGCCGGATTCGGCACCACCGTGTGGCCACCGGCCATTCCAACGGTGCGCACCGGTGAATGCACGAATGAGCCATCCGAATCGACCATGCGAAGGCGGTAGTAAAGCTGACCGTATGGCACGTGACGGTCCTCCGTCCTGTACACGAGCGTGACATGGGACTCCCCTTGGGCCGCAACCGTTGCCACTTCCATCCACGCTTCAGCATCCGAGGAGCGCTCCACCACGAAGCGGGAGGCATTCCGCTCCGCCGCTGTGACCCACTCCAGCTGGACCCCGCCGGTACGCCGCTCCGCCTCGAAGGAAAGGAGCTCCACCGGCAATGGCGAACAGCTCACCACGGCGGTACCGCCGAACTGGAGCGGAACCGCCGTGGTCACCGAACTCCAGTTGCTGAAGCAGATGAGCCATTGCGTATAGCTGCCCACCATGAGCGGCGGCTCGAAGTTGGTCGCGTCGCCGCCAGCCGGGAGCGTGGCGGCCAATCCTGTGCCTCCGAACGAAACGCCGTTCCAGTTGCAACGGACCGGGGCCAACGTGTTCCCGGCCACCTGCGAGCAGGCCGATGCATTGTAGGGGTACATGATCCAATCGTAGAAGCCGCCCTGCGTGCCCAGCCCGCCGAAAGTGAACTCGAGGCTGCCGCCCGTGAGGACGTTCACGATCATCCATGTGCTGTTGAGCTCTCCGGCCCGGAGGCATCCCCAATTGTCCGTGCCCCAAGGGCTCGGCAGCCCGTCGGTTAGATAATCCGGGTTGCCCAGCGACCCCAACGGCGGCACCTCGTTCACCGTGCCGAACCCATTGGGGTCAATCTGGAAATTGATGTTGGTGCAAACGTTCACAGCCTGGTTGCAGTCGCTGGCCACCACCGGCGGCGGTACCGAGGAGGTGGTGATGCTGAACGTCCCCGGGCAGGGGCTGGGGGGCGAAGGCCAGGTGTCGAAGAGGATCCAGTACTGCACACCGGCCGTCATGGTCACCGTCAGATTCTGTACGGCTCCCGTGCCGCTCACCGACCCTTGGCATAATCCTCCGGCACCGGGGCAGGCGCCGCTGAAGACCCAGATGGAACTGTAGGTCTGCCCGGTGTAATTGATGGCATAGTTGCCCGTGACGGTGGGCGTGACCGTGTAAAGGGCTTCGTTGCCGCCGAGGTAGAGCGTGCTGGCCGAACCGCAGATGTTGGCGATGTTGGCCAGGGACAGGAGGTTGGATGCGTGGCACGCCACCGCTTGATTGGTGACGGGTAGGCTGGGGATGTTCACCGCAGTGCAAGCTCCAGCAGGCGGGGTCACCGTGCACGACGTGCAGGTGATGGTGGTGGTGCAGCAGGTGCTGGCCGTACCGCAGGCCGCGCTGGTGTTGTAGTGCACGAAGTAGGTGCCGTTGGCGGGTGCCGTGAAGGTGAGCGGCGCGTTGCCCTGGGCCACCACCGGTCCGTTGAAGGTGGTCTGGCGCACCGTGATGTATCCGCCACAGGAATTTGCGACCGTATAGGTCGCGCCCGCCACCACGGCATTGATGGTATTGTACTCGCTCTGGTAGGTGCAGGTGCTGATGGTGAGCGGCGTAAGGTTCACCGGCGCGGTGACCGTCCCGAACGCGACCGTATTCACGCACCCCGTAGTCCCGGTGCACGATGTGCAGGTGATGGTGGTGGTGCAGCACACCGATGCCGTTCCGCACGCTGCATTGGTATTGAGGTGCAGGTAGTAGGTGCCGGCGACCGGCGCCGTGAAGGATACCGGCGAATTACCCTGTGCCACGATGACGCCCCCCGGTGTGCCGCGGCGCACCGTGACGTAGCCGCCGCAGGAACTCGTCACCTGGTAAGTGGCGCCCGCCACGATGCCGTTGATCGTATTGTACTCGCTCTGGAAGGTACAGGTGCTGATGGTCAGCGGCGTGTTGTTGGTCGGCGCTGTCGCCGTGCCGAACGGCGTGGCGTTGATGCACGCCACCGCGGCTTCCATGACGAGAGCGGCCGCCAGGAGCGCCAGCAACCGCAGCGATTGCGGCACCCGGGTGGCCTTCATCCGTTGCGCCGCTGCGGTCATCGATCGATGAAGGGTTGCTCCGGACAGCGACCGGAATCCACATGCCGGAAGGGCCCGAGCCGCACCGGCCGGCGACTGACGCACCGCACCTGCACCCCGGTGCCGGCCAGCGCAGCGTTGAGCGTGGCCTTGTCCAGCACCGCTTGCTCCGTGGCGTGCAGCATCATGTTGCGCGTGGGCACGTCGAACCGGGCCATCAGCACCCCCGGCAGCGCGAGCACCGCTTCACTCGCCGTGCGGGCCTGCTGCGGGTCCGAAAGGCCATCAACGGCCGCCTGCACCAAATCCTGGCCGACGGCCTTGCGCGGCGCCAGGCACAGCAGCACAAGGGTCAGCAAGGCCAGCGCCCAGTTGCTTCTCCCCGAAGGACACAGACCTTTGTGCATAACTCAGCCTGAAAGATGGTCGAAACTAAGGAATTCGGGATTAATGCGCCAGCCCCGCTGGAACTTTTGAGCACCGAAGTGGATTCCTGGATCGGATCAACCGGCGTGCGGTACTTCGACCCGCTGACGAACATGGCCATGCTCACCGAAGAGGTCGGCGAAGTGGCGCGGATCATGGCAAGGCGCTATGGCGAGCAGAGCGAGAAGGAGAGCGACAAGGCCAAGGACCTCGGCGAGGAACTCGCCGATGTGCTCTTCGTGGTCATCTGCCTGGCCAACCAGACCGGCACGGACCTGCAGGCCGCATGGCACCGCCGCATGGCGGCCAAGACAGCGCGCGATGCCGACCGGCACCGCAGCAACCCCAAGCTCCGGTGAGCCTCACGACCGGCTTGGCACGGTGCTGGCAAGGCCCGTCCCGCTACATTCACGCCCCGCAATACCGACCGCTCATGACCGCCATCCGAACAATGCTCCTGCTCATCGCCCTCATCCCCGGCCTCACGCATGCCCAGCCCAAGACCGAGGTGAAGGTGAAGGTAAAGGCCCGGATGGGCGAATTCCCCATGGGCGACGCGAGCATCATGCCCACCAGCCTGATTGCCAGCAATGCCAACGCCGTGATGCTGCTCCGCAATCCCGAGTTCGACCGGCGCCCCACCACCAAGCAGGAGGCGCGGCTGGAGCTCTACGACCGGGACAAGCTCGTGTTCCTGCGCAACCTGGAGCCGGCAATCAAGGGTCCATCGAACGAGAAGCTGCTGCTGGAGGACCTGGTGGTCTTCCGGGGGAAGCCCATGCTCATCGCCCGCAACCAGCGCGATGAGGAGGTGGCCCTCTTCTGGCAGCATGTGGACCCCAACCTGACGCGGCAGCCACCCGCATTCGACCGGATCTGCACCTTCCCCGTGCAGCTCGATGAACCCAAGCCGCAGCCCAAGGAGCCCGGCCAGCCCAAGCCCGGCACCCCCACCCGGCAGCCCTTCCGTGCCATCGTGGCCGGTGACAGCTCACACATGCTCCTCCACAGCGCCGAGCTGCGCGACAAGGATGAGCAGCGCTTCTACCTCTTCGCGCTGGTGGACCGCACCATGACGGTGAAGTGGCAGCACCTGCTTCGGCTCGATCCGCGTGCCGAGGGCGTCGACCTTGTCTCGGCCATGCCCCACACGGACGGCTCGGCCTATGTGATCCTGCGCAATCGGTCCAAGGAGAACGCCTTCAACGGCAGCACCTCGGAGGTTGTGCTCTATCGGCTCGATGCGGCGGAGAT
>DDRC01000072.1:0-4852 GCA_002342985.1 Flavobacteriales bacterium UBA2426 | reverse complement strand
ATGCGGCGGATATCGCACCCGCCCAGCTGCCGCTGGAGGAGGGCAAGCGACCCACGGGCGGCCTGCTGATGGGAACCCGCGACGGCGCCCTCGCCTACCACGGGCTATATGCAACGGACTCCCGGGGCAGCGCCGCCGGGAATTTCACGTGCCTGCTCCCGAAGGGCTCCTCGGAATGGGGTGCGCCCTGGCTGGCGCCCTTCTCGGGCGAAGGGCTCGGCGATGGCGGCGGCCGCTCGGTGACGGAATCCTCCGATGCGGAGGAGGATGAAGAGGTGAAGGCCCTGCTCAAGAGCGGCAAGAAGTTCGAGGAGCGCCTGGATTGGGGCACGGATGTGGCGGCGGTGCTGCATCGCAGCGATGGCGGATTCTTCATCATCAATGCCGTGCGCTTCACCATCGTTCGCCGCGAACAGGGTGCCCGTCGCGAGTTCCTCATCCACTACCATGGCCCGGTGCAGGCGCGCAGCTTCGACAAGGATGGCAACGAGCAATGGAGCACCGTGTTCCAGCGCTGGGTGGACTCCCTGAGCCCGATCGTGGGCGCACCGCACGGCGTGCTGCACGGCGACCGGCTCTTCCTTTTCCTGCTCGACAGCGAGAACATGGCCGCCCTGCGCAAGGCCAAGCAGCCGGTGACGACCAAGGACGTGGGGGTGCCGTACTCGGTCTATGCCGCCTTCGATGACAAGGGCGCCTTCATCACCAAGTCCATCCTCTCCAGCGGCGGAGCGCAGGACCTGATCTGCGGCGCGCGGATCCTCACCGCGGGGAAGGACGAGCACTACCTGCTCGGCACCGGCACGCTGAACGGCAGCACTTACCAGCCGGTGCGGATCGATCTGATCAAGGAAACGGCGCGCTGATTCAGCCGAGGAACGGCGCCACTGCCGCGGCGATGCGACGCGTGGCCCCAACGCCCTCGCGTACCACGCCGAGCGAAGCGACTGCGGCTGCCTCACGGATTCCCGCGTCCTGGATGAGGCCCGTCAGCGCGTGCTGAAGGCCTTCGGCATCGCGCACCTCACGGGCGCCGCCGGCCTCGAGCAGGGCCTTGGCCTCGGCGAACTTGCGGTGCTCGGGGCCGAAGAGGATCGGCAGGCCCCAGGCCGCGGCCTCCAAGGTGCTGTGAATGCCATCACCGAACCCCCCTCCCACATAGGCGATGCTCCCGTGCTGGTAAAGGCGGGCCAGCAGCCCCATGCGGTCCACCAGCAGGGTGCGCGCGAACAAGGGATCCTCGTCCGGAGGGCCATCCCCGGCCGGAGCGGAGGGCGCCGCGAGCAGCTCCTCCAAATGGCTCCAACGCACCACGGGCTTCGGCATCATGCGCTCGGCGCGCTGCAGCCCGGCCTCATCCAGCTCATGGGGCACAAGCAGCAGGCGGGGCGGCCGACTCATGCGGCCCAAAGCCGTTGCGATGACCTGCTCATCCTGGGGCCATGTGCTGCCGGCGATGAGCACGGGGCCTTCCATGGCGCGCTGGAAGGCCTTGCCGATGGGCACTACGCCCGCGGTGCGGGCGATGGCATCCACGCGATCGTAGCGGGTGTCGCCGCTCACGGTCACCTGGCCGACCCCGATCGTAGCGAGGAGGTCGCGCGAGGCCTCGTCCTGCACGAATAGCCGCTCGAAGCAGGCGAGCATCCGCCGGTGCGTGCGCCCCCACCACCGGAAGAACGGCTGCTCCGGCCTGAAAATGCCGGATACCAGGAAGACCGGCACGCGCGCACGGCGGAATGCGCTCAGCCAGTGGTACCAGAACTCGTACTTCACCCACAGCACGGCCTTCGGCTGCACCAAGCCGATCATCCGGCGGGCCCTGGCGGCGCCATCGGCCGGCAGGTACTCCACATGCGTGGCGATGGGATGGTGCCGGCGCGCCTCATACCCGCTGGGGCTGAAGAAGGTGACGAGTACCGGCAGGTCAGGGCGGTCCGCCTTGAGCGCCTCCAGCACCGGCAGGCCCTGCTCGAACTCCCCCACGCTGGCGCAGTGCATCCACAGGCAGCCGTTCAGCTCGCTCCGCCTGGCCTGCAGCCGCTCCCAGAGCCCGTGCCTGCCGGCCACCCATCGCCGGGCCTTCGGGTGGAACGGCGCGGCCAGCCGGATGCCTGCATGGTAGAGCCCCAGGCCCAAGTCGTAGAGCAACGGCATGTCAGTACCGGTAACGATCGTCCGCCCGGCGGTAGATGGGCAGGGTGATGCCCGCCCGGAGCCCCATGAGCAGGTCCGTACGACCGCCGGTATTGTACTGTTCCGTATCGAAGTTGTAGGCCCGCAGCGGCTCCGTGAAGCCCGCCATCACCTCTGCGCCGATGTGGAAGTTCATGAGCCGGCGATTGCCGAAATGGTGGTAGCCCACGTAGCCGAGCACCGCCGGGCCCGCAGTGAGGCGGTCATAGCCCTGCAGGTAGTCGCCCTCGAGCTGCGGCACCACGTTGCGCTGGGTCTGCACCCTGACCTTGTGACGCATGTAGCCGGCGCCCACCTTCACCACCAGCCCGCTGTTGGGATTGGGTCCGATGACCGGGAACAGGCGCCCGGCGAACCCGAAGGCCGTCCAGCCCCGCTGGTAGAGGAAGACATCGGCCATGAGTCCGTCCTTGTCCACGATCTGCCCGGCGCTGTTCACCACATTCCGAAGGATGCCCGGCTCGCGTACCTGATTGCCGAAGAGGAAGCTCCCCTCCCCGCCTACCAGCCAATTGCTCCGGAATTTGCGGTAGGCCGAGATGCCGATGTTGCTGTTATGGCCGAATCGGGTCTCGAGGTCGCCGCCCGGCCATTGGTGCGCATAGCTAGGCTGCACGGCCACCAAGGCGATGGTGCTGTCCCGGATGCTGCCCGTCCGCTGGGCTTGGGCGGCGCAGGGAAGGAACGCGAGGAGGGCGATGAGGGCGCGCATGCGGCGAAGGTACCGTGTGCGTCCGTCGGCGGAATGCCGGCAGCCGCCACCCGGCAAGGGGCGTGGCTATCTTCGGCGCGGCTATCCGAACCCCTTCATCCGCCGATCGATGGAATCCACCGCGCCTACGAAGCCCATCCAAATGGTCGACCTCGTCGGCCAATACCACAGGATCAAGGACGAAGTGGATGCCGCGGTGATCCGGGTGCTGGAGAGCGCCGCCTTCATCAATGGCCCGGAGGTGAAGAGCTTCGAGCAGGAGCTGGCTGCCTACCTCGGCGTGAAGCATGCGATCGGGTGCGCCAATGGCACCGACGCCCTGCAGATCGCCATGATGGCGCTGGGGCTGAAGCCAGGCGATGAGGTGATCACCCCCAGCTTCACCTTCGTGGCCACCGTGGAGGTGATCGGCTTGCTGGGCCTCACGCCGGTGTTCGCGGATGTGCTGCCCGGCACCTTCAACATCGACCCCGCCGACGTCAAGCGGAAGGTCACGCCGAAGACACGGGCCATCGTACCCGTCCACCTTTTCGGCCAAAGCGCCGACATGGAGCAGGTCATGGCCATCGCCAAGGAACACGGCCTCTTCGTGATCGAGGACAACTGCCAAGCCGTGGGCAGCGACTACGCCTTCAGCGACGGTTCGAAGAAGAAGGCCGGGACCATCGGCCACATCGGCACCACCAGCTTCTTCCCCAGCAAGAACCTGGGCTGCTACGGCGACGGCGGCGCCCTGTTCACCAATGACGACGACCTGGCGAAGAAGCTCCGCCGGGTGTGCAACCACGGCAGCGATGTGCGCTACTACCACGAGGTGGTGGGCGTGAACAGCCGGCTGGACAGCCTTCAGGCCGCCATCCTGCGGATCAAGCTGCGGCACCTGGATGATTACGCCGCAGCGCGCAACCACGCCGCCTCCGCCTACGACGAGGCTTTCGCAGGGATTCCGGGGCTGACCCTGCCGGAGCGCAGCGCCAGCAGCACCCATGTCTTCCACCAGTACACCCTGAAGGTGGCGGGCGGAAGGCGCGACGCCCTCAAGAAGCACCTGGAGGACCGGGGCGTTCCCGCCATGATCTACTACCCTGTACCCTGCCACCTGCAGAATGCGTACAAGACGGCCCGCTTCGGCGAAGGATCATTGCCCGTGACCGAATCCATCACCCACGAGGTACTCTCCCTGCCCATGAGCACCGAGCTCGACAACGACCAACTCAGCCACATCACCGGCGCGGTGAAGCGCTTCTTCAACCAGTAAACAAGCAAGGGCCGGGAAGCTCCGGCCCCCACCTTCCCATGAACATCGCAGTAGTAGGAACAGGGTACGTAGGGCTGGTGACCGGCACCTGCTTCGCCGAGACCGGCAACCATGTGATCTGCGTCGACATCGACGCCAACAAGGTGCAGATGATGAAGGATGGCAAGGTGCCCATCTACGAGCCGCACCTCGATGTGCTCTTCGAGCGCAACATCCGCCAGGGCCGCCTGCACTTCACCACCGACCTGGCCAGCGCCATCAAGGATGCCCAGATCATCTTCCTGGCCCTGCCCACGCCCCCGGGCGAGGACGGCAGCGCCGACCTGAAGTATGTCCTTGGTGTGGCTGACGAACTGGGCCGCATCATCACCGACTACAAGGTGATCGTGGACAAGAGCACCGTGCCCGTGGGCACGTCGGAGAAGGTGCATGCCGCACTGGCGAAGCACGCCAAGGAGGAGCTCTTCGATGTGGTGAGCAACCCCGAGTTCCTGCGCGAGGGCTTCGCGGTGGACGATTTCCTGAAGCCCGACCGCGTGGTGGTGGGCACCAGCAGCGAGCGCGCCCGCAAGGTGATGGAGGACCTCTACAAGCCCTTCGTGCGCCAGGGCAACCCCATCATCTTCATGGACGAGCGCAGCGCGGAGCTCACCAAATACGCCGCCAACGCCTTCCTGGCCACCAAG
>DDRC01000007.1:33600-33739 GCA_002342985.1 Flavobacteriales bacterium UBA2426 | reverse complement strand
CGGATGCAGGTTGATCGGGAAGGCGACCCGGATAACGGATTGAGCTGCGCCCGGGCGATCGACCAGCACCACGCGACGGGGGCCCTGCGGCCCCTTGGGCGCATCCAGGAAGCGCACGATGCCGATGCCTTCGATGGTC
>DDRC01000007.1:13367-33360 GCA_002342985.1 Flavobacteriales bacterium UBA2426 | reverse complement strand
GCCTTTCTCCGGCCGGAAGAACTTGGCGTGGTAGGCCACCATCTGGTCGCGGTTCACCTTGCCCAGGGTCTTCTCGGTGACCACCTCGCCGTAGGGGTGCGAGCGGCCGAAGGTGACAGCCGCACCAACGGCATCGGCGATCGCCGCTGGATCCTCCTTGCGCTGCTGCACGCTGCTCAGGCTCCGCTTGCGCGCCTTCTGCACCTCCTCTTCGGGGAAGCTCGGCTCGGTCACCACGTCGGCGAACAAAGCCATGAGCTCGGGCAGGTGCTTCTTCAGGGCACTGCCGTAGACGCCCTCGCGGCTGGTGGAGAGCGTGGCCCCGATTCGGTCCACCTGCTCGTCGATCTGCGCCTTCGATCGCGTGCGGGTGCCGGCCTCGAGCAGTTCGCCCATGAGGTCGATGAAGCCCGCCCGGTCGCCCTGCGCCATGGGGGGGATATCGAACCGCGCCTGCACGCTCACCACCGGCAGCTTGTGGTTCTCCACCACAATGACCCTCAGCCCATTGGGGAGCTCGAAGCTCTTGTGCTCTCCGAGCTGAACGGTGGGTGCGGAAGCGGGAGCCGGCGGCTTTGTGCGGTCGATCTGGGCGTTCATCAGTGCAGGAAGGAGGAGCAGCGCACCGGCCAGGCGCAGTCCAAGAGCGGGGATGCGGTGTTCCATGGCGGCAGGGCTAGGGTTGTTTCTGGGAAGCGGGAAGGTAGTGGAGCACGACGCGCGCATCCTGACGGAAATAGGTCAGCGCCGCGCGCTTCAGGTCCTCGGGGCCGAGCGCCAGGTAACGGTCGATCTCGGTGTTCACGAGTCGCGTATCACCAAGGAGCATATGGCAGCGCGCCAGGTCGCTGGCGATGCCCGCGATGCGGCTCTTGTCCTGCACGCTTTCCATCTCCAACTGGGCCAGGAGCTTGTCGAATTCCTCGCGGGGCACGCCCTGCTCCTGGATCCGGCGCACCTCGGCGGTCATGGCCTGCTCCAGCGGCGCGGCCTCGATGCCGGCATTGGCGATGGCATACATGATGGCCAGCCCGCCCTGTTCGAACGGGAGGCTGAAGGCGCCCGTGGCGATGGCCTTCTGCTGCTCATCCTTCAGTGCGCGGTTGAGGCGGCTGCTGTTGCCGCTGCTGAGCAGCCGGTTCACCAGGTCGACCGCATAGTAGTCGCTGGTACCCGTGGGCGGGATGCGGTAGCCGAGCACCACGGCCGGCAGCTGTATCCGGTCGTGGATGACATCCCGCACCTCCGCGCTGGGCCCTGCATCCTCCACTGCGGGCTGTGTCACCGGCTCGCCTTTGGGAATGGTGCCGAAGTACCGCGTAACCAGGTCGCGCGTGCGCACCGGGTCGATGTCGCCGGCCACCACCAGCACGGCGTTGTTGGGCACATAGAAGCGCTTGTAGAAGGCCTGGTAATCGGCCTCGCTGGCGGCGTTCAGGTCCTCCATGTAGCCGATGGTGGGCCAACGGTAGGGATGGGTGCTGTAGGCCCGGGAGAGCACCTCCATGAGGATGGTGCCATAGGGCTGGTTCTCGTACCGCTGCCGGCGCTCTTCCTTCACCACCTCACGCTGGGTATCAACGCCCTTCTGGTCCACTTTGGCGTGGAGCATGCGCTCGCTCTCGAGCCAGAGGCCCAGCTCGAGCTGATTGCTCGGCAGCACCTCGTAGTAGTAGGTGCGGTCGGCGGTGGTGTTGGCATTGAGCACGCCTCCCGCGCGCTCCACGTGCCGGCTGAACTCGCCGCGGCCGATGTTCTGGGAGCCTTCGAAAAGCAGGTGCTCGAAGAAATGCGCGAAGCCGCGGCGCGTGGGGTCCTCGTTCTTGCTCCCCACATGGTACATCACGCTCACCGTGACGATCGGCGTCCCGTGGTCCTCATGGAGGATCACGTGCAAGCCGTTGTCGAGGTCGAACTCGGTGTATTGGATGGCGCTGCGCTGCGCCGTAGCGGATGCTGCGAGCATGAGGGTCAGGATGGCGATCGGGGTCTTCATGCGGGTGACGTTGCCGCGGGGGGAATCCTCGCCGGGGCGCCGAAGGTACAAGGGCGCCACCACCTCGGGAACGCAGCAGGTCCCTGTCAGTCAGGGCGGGCCTGGCCCAGCGACCGGTCGCTCCGGCCGACGATCGCACCGCCGCGCACAGCGCCGATAACCGAGCCGCATCATTCGACGTATGAGGCCACGCACACGACCAGCGCATGGAAGTCAGTTCAGCGGAACGCACCTTGGGGCCTCGCGTGAAGGACCTTCTCACCCTGCTCCTCCAGCGTTTCGATGGACGGCGCGCGGCACTCCTGCCCTTGCGGGACCGGCGCCGCGTGCAGCTGGCATCGGGGGATGTGGACCATCTGGTGGAAACCGCCCATGTACGGCGCACGGAATGGCGCGTGGACCCCGTGCCTGACCGGCTCCTCGAGCGCCGTGTGGAACTCATCGGCGGCTGCACGCGGAGCGATGTGATCAACGGGCTGAATGCCGGCGCCAAATCGTACATCGCCGACCTCTGGAACTTCACCTGCGGCGACCCGTGGAGCATCATGCGCGCCCACCGGGTGCTGGAGCGCGCTGCGCGGCTCGACCTTGCCTACCTCGACCCCACCGAGGGGCGGGTGCGCGCGAATCCCCGCAGCGCCACGCGACTGATGGTAACGCCGCGCCCGCTGCATGTGCTGGAGCGGAGCGTCCTGCTCGACGACGAGCCCAGCCCCGCCGCCTTCCTCGACCTGGCCCTGCTGGGGGTGCATGCGCTGCGGCCGCTGACCGATCGCCAAGGCGGGCTCTACCTGGTGCTCCGCGATGTGCAGGGGCATGCTGAAGCCCGCCTGTGGGCGCAGCTGTTCGACGAGGTGGAGCAGCAGGCCGACCTCCCCCGCGGAACGATCCGCGCCACGGTGATGATCGACTCGATCGCCGGCGCCCTCGAGGCCGACGAGATCCTCTTCGAGCTCATGCACCATGCGGGGGGCCTCGCCATCGATCCACAGGGATATGCAGCGGACCATATCGCCCTGTACCATGGGCCTGATGCCCGGGTCTTCCCCGACCGCGAGGCCATCGGGCTCAACGCCCCATTCCTGCGGGCGCTGGCCCTGCACATCATCGGCCTCTGCCACCGCCGCGGCTGCCATGCCATCGGCTCGCCCTCCTTTGTGCTCCCCCCGCGGGACCCGGCCAAGCTGAAGCCCGACTACCTGGAGATGCTGGCCGACAAGGAGCGCGAAGCCGCAGACGGCTTCGACGGCACCATCGTGGTGCATGCCGATACGGTGAATGCGGCCATGGCCCAGTTCAATAAAGTAATGCCGCTGGCCAACCAATTCGGCTACCTGCGCGACCATGCCGTGCAGCCTGCGGAACTCATCACCAGGCCTGAGGGCGCGATCACCGTGGAGAGCCTGGTGGGCACCATCCGCACCATCCTGCGCGCACTGGTGATGCGCTGGCAGGGCAATGCCTGGGTGGTGCAGGGCAGCCGGCTGCACGACCGCTCATCGCTGCGCCTGGCGCTGCGGCTCCTCTGGCAGTGGTGCCATTCGCGCCAGGGTACCATCACCGCCACCCAGCTCGACATCCACGATGACCTCCTGCGCTACCTGGTGCGCAAGGAATCCGACAAGATGTTCAGCGAGTCCGATGAGCGCACCAAGGTCCTTGCCCGGCAGGCCGTTCAGCTTACGCTGGACCTGGTGCTCGCCGATGGCGTGCCCCTCGAGCCCCAGGCCTGAGCACGCCGCCTATCTTGCCCGCGCCCAGCCCGCCGGCCATGACCTCCTGGATCCCCGTCAGCGCACGCTTGCCCGATGACGGCCAACGCGTCCTCTGCTTCCTTCCGAAGAACACCGTATACCTCCCTGGAAAGACCGGCGCCAGCGAGGAGCGGCACGTGGTGGTCATGCGCTTCGCGCTCGACTTCTTCGTGAAGAACCCCAGCAAGACCGGCTACCAGGGCACGCCTCATTTCTGGCTCGGCGAGGGCACCAGCAACCGCTTCTTCCACGAGGTGTCGCACTGGATGCCATTGCCCGGCCATCCTTGAGCCTCACCGAAAGAAGAAGGCGCGAGGCACAAGCCTCGCGCCTCCGCGCAGTCGCAAGGGGAAGGGATCAGCTCACGATCTCCAGCAGCTCCACTTCGAAGATGAGCACGCTGTTGGCGGGGATCTTGCCCCCGGGGGCGCCTTGCGAGCCGTAGCCCAGCTCGCTGGGGATGTAGAGCTTCCATTTGCTGCCCACGGGCATCATCTGAAGGCCTTCCACCCAGCCGCGGATGACGCCGCCGACGGGGAACTGCGCCGGCTCGCCGCGATCGACCGAGCTGTCGAACTTGGTGCCGTCGGTGAGCATGCCGGTGTAGTGCACCTTCACGGTGCTCTCGGCCGTGGGCTTGGGCCCCTTGCCCATGGTGATGACCTCGTACTGAAGCCCGCTGGGGGTGGTCACCACCTCCTTCCGCTGGCCGTTCTCGGCCAGGAACTTCTCGCCGGCGACGCGGTTCTCCTCGCCTTGGGCGCGCTCCTCTGCCATGCGCTCCTCCTGGAGCTTCATCATGTAGCGCTGCACCACCTTCTGCACCTCGTCGTCGCTCATCATGGCGGCGCTGTCGATGCCGTCGCGCAGGCCCATGGCCAATGCGGGGATGTTCACGTTGTCCAGCTTGCTGCGCTTGAAATTGGCCCCGATGTCGGCGCCGATGGCGTAGCTCACGGAGTCGATCTCGGTCTGAAGGGTGACACGGTCCTTCTGGCCCTGGGAGCAGGCGGTGATGAAGGCGGTGCCCACAAGGGCGAAGGCGAGGCGGATGGTCATGCGGTTGTGAATGGGGCGCGAAGGTAGTCCTTCGGCCGCCAGCGAAGGGGCCGGAATGCCGCGCATCACGCCGAAGGCTCGAGGAGCCTGCGCAGGGCCTCCCTGAACCGGATGAAGCGGTACAGGTCGTTGTGGCGACCTTTCGGAAAGATGATCGCCTCGCGGTCCACGCTCGCGGGAATGGAAGCATAGAGGTCAAGGGCACAGGCCAGCGGCACCACCTGGTCGCGCTTTCCGTGGAAGATGCGCACCGGACAGCGGACGCCCCGGATGGCACGGTCGTTACGGAAGGGATACCGCAGGAGCCACCGATAAGGAAGCAGCGGCAGTTTCGCCCAAGCCACATCCAGCAGGTTGTTGAACGGCGTCTCCAGCAGCAGCATGCGTGCCTGCCGCTGAGCGGCCAAGGGCACGGCCAGCGCGCTGCCCAGAGAGCGCCCGTAGAGCACGATGCCGGCCGGCGGGACGCGCTCGGCCAGCCAGTCGAACCAGGCCGCAGCATCATCGATCAGGGCCCGCTCGGAGAGCCTGCCGCTGCTCTTGCCGTACCCGCGCGGGTCAGGCATCAGCACATCGTGCCCGAGCGCCGTGAAGCGGGAGGCGAACTTCCCCCATCGCTTCAAGCTGCCCGAGTGGCCATGGAAATAGAGCACCGTGCCCACGGGCCGATCCGCTTTGAACCATAGCGCGTGCAACCGCGCCCCGTCGGGCCGCTCGATCCGATGCTCCGTGTGCGGCGTGGGGAAGCGGTACCGATAGCCCTGGCTCGTCCGGAACCGCAGGAAGATGAAGCGCTCCTGGAAGAGGTAGTAGAACAGCGCCAGCCCCGCGTAAGCCGCAGCAGACACAGCCAGTGCGCCCCAGAGCCAGTTCATGGGGCAAAGGTACCGGGCACGCGCCCGGCGGCCCGATCTTCGCGCCATGCGCAGACTGGTGCTCCTCATGGTGCTGGTGGGCAGCGTGCTCCCGGCGGAGGCGCAGGCCATCAAGCGGCGGCACCTGGTGACGCGGCTGGGGTTCGGGGCGGGCATCGCCACGGTGAACCGCACCCCCGATTCGCTGGCGGCCGGTGCCACCGCATGCGGGTCGCTGGCCTTCGGCTTCGGCTATGCCACCGGCAATCGGTGGTCATTCGGGTTCCTATTCGACCGCATCGGGGCGGACCAGCCTGCTCCGGCGGCTGAGCGCATCCGCTTCACTACCTACCAGGTGGAGGTCGCCTACCGGCCGTGGATAGGAGACCGGTCCGCCGTTGAGCTGGGTCTCGCCTTGGGCCCCATGGTGATGGCATTGAAGCCGTATGAAGCGAACCTGCCCTTGGTGTCCAACCGCGGCAGCACACGCCTCAGCGTGCGCTACCTCCGCATGCTCACGGGCACCATCGCCGTCTTCGGCGAGCTGGCCCAGAACTGGAGCGGCCCCGGCAACGTGGTGGACTACGAAGGCCGCGCCCTGTTGAACAGTGCGGGCGAGCCGCTGCTCCTGGCCTGGAACAGCCAGCGCATCAATGCCGGCTTGGCGATGCGTTTCTAAGCCGGCTTGCGCTCACGCAGGAAGACCCACATATCGCCCGTACTCTCCTCAGGCGCGAAGCGGTAACCATCGCCATCGTAGCGCTTGAGGGCCTCAGGATCCAGCAACCTATGGCGCACGATGTGCCGCGCCATGGCGCCGCGCTGATGCTTGGCGAAGACCATCACCATGCGGTAGCCCTGCGGCGTGCGGTCCTTGAAGACCGGGGTGATGATGCGCGCCCCGAGCCGCTCGGCACGCGCCGCCTTGAAGTACTCCGAGCTGGCCAGGTTGACGACCACGGACGTCCCTGCGGCAGCGAGGTCGGAGCGGAGCTGATCGGATATGCGGTCGCCCCAATACGCATACAGGTCCTTGGATCGGCCCACGCTCAGGGGCGTGCCCATCATCAGGCGGTAATCCTGGATGAGGTCCAGCGGCCTCAGCACGCCATAGAGCCCGCTGAGGATGCGCAGGTGGCGCTGGGCGAATCGCAGATCGGCTGCATCGAGGCTGCGTGGATCGAAGCCGCGATAGGCCTCGCCGTTGAAGGCAAAAACGGCCGGCCGCGCATTGGCCGCGGTAAAGGGCGTGGCCCAGGCCTGATAGCGCGCCCTGTTCAGCTCCGCCAGCTTGGGGCTCAGCTCCATGAGGTCGGCGAGCTTGCGGGCGCTGAGGCTGCGCAGCTTGGCGGCAAGCGGCTCTGCCCGCTCCAGCAGCGCGGGCGTGGTGAGGCCCTCCAGTCCTTGGGGCGTGGCAGCGGCGAGGTCCTTGGCAGGGGAAAGGAGCACAAGCATGGCGGCGCGAATTTGCGGCAACCGGGCAACACACCGCCTTGCACCTGGGTTCGGCCCGCTCACCGGGTCGCCTCCTCGTCCGCGAGCCGGAAGCAGTCGCACCCGAGGGCGTCATCCACGAAGTGCTTCAGGCCGAGCATGGCGCTGCGCGACCGGCGCTTGCCCTCCTGCGCCAAGAGCCAGAGCACCGCGGCCAGTGCCAGCAACGGCAGCGTGGCATAGAAGCCCCACGGCAGCTCCGTCATCATCACCTGCGCCGACCCGATGGCGATGCCGAAGACGGACAGCACCGCGATGCCGATGTAGCTGCCCAGGAACATCATCCAGATCTCCGGCGCCGGTCCGATCAGGCAGCGCACCACCGTGTAGGTCTCGTCACCCGGTTGCTGGTCCATCTCAAGGTCCATGTCGAGCTGTGGCGTCCATGGCACCTGCTGCTCCGGCGGATACTGGAGCACCAGGTGCGGGCCGGTGCCCTTAAGGCGGAAGCCGACCGGGTTCTTCTCCCGCACATGCGTCCTCAGCCGGTCGCGTATCACATCCGGGTGGAGGGTGGTGCGGAAGCGGAACCGCGGGCGGAACTCAAGCTCGGTCATGCCGATGAAGATGGCCATCGGCGCATTCCCGGATGCTGACTCCGGTCAGGAGCGGAGTACATTTGCGGGCCGGGATTGCCCGACCCTGCATCATGAGCACGCTCCTCACCACCGCCCTGCTGGGCATCGGCCTGCTGGGACTGGCCTTCGCCGGCATCGCGATCAAGATCTGGGCGAAGAAGGACGGCCAGTTCGCCGGCACCTGCGCCAGCAACAACCCCTTGGTGCAGGCAGAAGGCGGGGGCTGCGGCTTCTGCGGTGCGCGGCCCGAGGAGAAGTGCCGGAGGGAGGAAGTCGGTGGTTGACGCCCTCAACCTCACTCAGGCCAGCCCTCCGTCATCCACAACGCGTACCCGCCCTTGCCATCATCGCTGATGAGGTAGCCTTGCACCTCGGGGTGGGTGCTCAGCCATTGCTTGGCGCCATCGGTACCCATCACCATCAGCGCGGTGCCCAAGGCATCGGCGGTGGCGCAATCGTCAGCGATTACGGAGGCGCTCAGGAGGTCGCTCATGGCGGGCCGGCCCGTGCCCGGGTCGATGGTGTGGCCGTAGCGCTTGCCGTTCACCTCGATGAACTTGCGGTAGTTGCCGCTGGTGGCCAGGCTGCGCTCCCTCAGCGGCACCACGGCTTGCCGCACGTGCGCATCGCCCTCCACGGGCTTGTCGATCTGGATGGTCCAGGCCTCGTTGCGCGCGTTCGATCCCGAGGCCCGCACTTCACCGCCCACCTCCACCAGGTAGTGCTCGATGCCCCGCTGCCGGAGCAGAAGCGCCATCATGTCCACTGTGTAGCCCTGGGCGATGCCATTGGGGTCGAACTGCACGCAGGGGCCGCTCTTGCGGAAGGTGAGCGGCGCCATCGCGTTCGCCCGTTCCCAGCTGTCGGGGATGTAGATCCGGGGCATGCCCACGCAGCGCATCAGGCTATCCACGGCGATTGTATCGAGCGCGGCACGCCCCTCCTTGCCAAGGCCCCAGGCGCTCACCAGCGGCAGCACCGTGGGGTCGAAGGCGCCCGCTGTAGCGTTCCACTGCTGACGGGCGAGGGCCACGACCACCTGGAAGTGGCGGTCGTCCGTGGAGAAGGAATCCGGGGCGTCGTTGAATCGGGTGACCGTGGAGGTGCTGTCCCAGAGGCTCAGGCTACGGTCAATGACGCGGAACAGGCTGTCCACGGGCATCGTGAGGTCGCGGCCCATCGAATCGAGGTAGGTGATGCGGAACGTGGTGCCCTGCGCCTTGCCCTCCAGCGTGGACCACTCCGGTGACCGCGTGCCGCACGCGGCCAATGCCAGGCCGAGCACCATGAACGAAAAGCCCCGCGCGCGGCGGGACTTTCCGGTGCTCATCGGTGCGGGCATCATCCGCCGAAGTCGTCGAAGCTCACGTTCTCCTTGGGTACGCCCCAATCGTCCACCATCTTCAGCACGGCGGCGTTCATCATGGGCGGTCCGCAGAAGTAGAACTCGATGTCCTCGGGGGCCTCGTGCTTCTTCAGGTACTGGTCGATCACGGCCTGGTGCACGAAGCCGGTGAAGCCATCGCCATCGGCATCGTTGATGTCCTTCTTCACCTTCCAGTTGTCCTCGGGCAGGGGCTCGCTGAGCACCACGAAGAACTTGAAGTTCGGGAACTCGCGAGCGATGCTGTTGAAGTGCTCCAGGTAGAACAGCTCGCGCTTGCTTCGGCCGCCGTACCAGTAGGTCACCTTGCGGCCGCTCTTCAGCGTGTGGAAGAGGTGGAAGAGGTGCGAGCGCATGGGAGCCATGCCGGCACCGCCGCCGATGTAGAGCATCTCGGCGTTGGTCTCCTTGATGAAGAACTCGCCGTAGGGTCCGCTGATGGTGACCTTGTCGCCGGGCTTGCGGCTGAAGACGTAGCTGGAGCAGATGCCGGGGTTCACGTCCATCCAGCCGTTCTTGGCACGGTCCCAGGGCGGGGTGGCGATGCGGATGTTCAGCATCACGATGTTGCCCTCGGCCGGGTGGTTGGCCATGGAGTAGGCGCGGAAGATGGGCTCGGGGTTCTTCATCTTCAGGTCCCAGAGCTTGTACTTGTCCCACTCGCCCTTGAAGTCCATGGGGTCGCGGCCCAGCGCCTGCAGCTCCGGGTGCGCAGTGATGTCCATGTCCTTGAAGTCCACCTCGCAGGGGGGCACATCGATCTGGATGTAGCCGCCGGCCTCGAAGTGCAGCGTCTCTCCGGGCGGCAGCTTCACCACGAACTCCTTGATGAAGCTGGCCACGTTGTAGTTCGAGACCACCTCGCACTCCCACTTCTTGATGCCGAAGATCTCCTCGGGCACCTTGATGTCCATGTCCTGCTTCACCTTCACCTGGCAGCCCAAGCGCCACTTGTCGGCGATGGCCTTGCGGCTGAAGTAGGGCGCCTCGGTGGGCAGGATCTCGCCGCCGCCCTCCAGCACCTGGCACTTGCACATGGCGCAGGTGCCGCCGCCGCCGCAGGCGCTGGGCAGGAAGATCTTCTGCTCGCTCAGGGTGCTGAGGAGGCTGCTTCCCGCGGCCACCTCGATGGTCTTCTCCCCGTTGATGCGGATCTTGACGAGCCCGCTCGGCGATAGCTTGGTCTTGGCGTAGAGGAGCACGCCGACGAGCAGCAGGGTGACGATCAGGAAGACCGCCAGGGTGATGAGGATGGTGGGACCCATGCTTCAGATCAGATCTTGATGCCCATGAAGGCCATGAAGGCGATGCCCATGAGGCCGGTGAGGATGAAGGTGATGCCCAGCCCGCGCAGGGGCGCGGGGATGTCGCTGTAGCGGAGCTTCTCGCGGATGGCGGCGATGGCCACGATGGCGAGGAACCAGCCCACCCCGCTGCCCAGCGCGAAGCTGGTGGCCTCGGCGATGGTGCTGTACTGGCGCTCCTGCATGAAGAGCGCGCCACCCAGGATGGAGCAGTTCACCGCGATGAGCGGCAGGAAGATGCCGAGCGCGCCATAGAGCGCCGGCGCGAACTTCTCCACGATCATCTCCACGAGCTGCACGATGGCGGCCACCACGGCGATGAACATGATGAAGGCGAGGAAGCTCAGGTCGATGTCGGCGAAGCCAGCGCCCAGCCAGCTCAGCGCGCCCTGCTTCAGCACATAGTTCTCCAGCAGGTAGTTCACCGGCACGGTGACGCCCAGCACGAAGATCACCGCGGCTCCCAGGCCCACGGCCGTCTTCACCGTCTTGCTCACGGCGAGGTACGAGCACATGCCCAGGAAGTAGGCGAAGATCATGTTGTCGATGAAGATCGCCTTGACGAAGATGTTGACGAGGTTCATGGCGTGCTGGGGTTAGGCCTGCTCGATGAGCTTCGTGTTGCGGGAGCGCTGGATCCAGATGATGATGCCCACGATGACCAGCGCCATCGGGGGCAGGATCATCATGTTGTTGTTGAAGTAGCCCCCGCCGGCCGTGGCGTACCACGCCTCGGGGATGATGCGGAGCCCCATGATGCTGCCGTTGCCGAAGAGCTCGCGGAAGAAGGCCACCACCACCAGGATCCACGCATAGCCCAGTGAATTGCCGAGGCCGTCGAGCGCGCTGGGCCACACCTTGTTGCCCATGGCGAAGGCCTCGTAGCGGCCCATGAGGATGCAGTTGGTGATGATGAGGCCCACGTAAACGCCCACCTGCTTGCTCACGTCGTACACATAGGCCTTCAGCACGATGTCCACCAGCGTCACCAGGCCGGCGGCGATCACCAGCTGGGCGATGATGCGGATGCGGCCCGGGATCATGTTGCGCAGGGCGCTGATCACCATGTTGCCCACCACCACCACGGCCAGCACGCTAAGGCTCATCACCACGGCGTTCTGCACCTTCACGGTGATGGCCAGCGCCGAGCAGATGCCGAGCACCTGCACGGTGATGGGGTTGTTGTCGTTGAGGGGGTCGGTGATGAGCTTCCGGTTCTTCTTGCTGAAGAGCCCTTCGCTCGCCTTGGCGGGTGCTGCGGTGGCGGTGCTCATGGGTTGACGGAGGTTGTGAGGGTGGTATCGGCGGCGAGGCTGTCGGCCACGATGGGCTCGGCCACCGGTGGCGGCGGCGGCGCCACCACGGATTTCAGGTACTTGTCATAGGTGGCCAGCGTGCGCAGCAGCATCTCGCTCACGCCATCGCTGGTGATGGTGCCGCCGCTGATCCCGTCCACGCCATGCGGGTCGGTGGTGCCGGTGCCGCCCTTGTACACCTTGATGCCGGCGTAGCTCCCGTCCTCCTCGGTGAAGGTCTTACCGGGGAACTGGCCGGTGAAGACCGGGGTGGCGATTTCCGCGCCCAGGCCGGGGGTCTCGCCCTTGTGGTCGAAGGTGCTGCCGAACACGGTGCGGCCATCGCTCTCCACGCTCAGGTAGCCCCAGATGGGCCCCCAGAGGCCCGTGCCCACCACCGGCAGCACGAAGAGCTCCTTGCCTTCAGCGGTAGCCTTGTACACCGGGTACTTCAGGTCCTCGGCCTTCAGCACGCCGGCCTTCCAGTCCTTGTACTGCTTCAGCACGTCGAGGCTGAAGGCATCGCCTTCCACGGGCTTCCCCTCCGCATCCACGAGCAGGGTCTCCTTCACCAGCTCCTGGTACTTGGCGGGCGCGGCATCGCGCTCCACCTTCACGTTCATGCTGGCGAGGATGTTCTGCATCTTCTCGCGCCGCACGTTCTCATCGTAGGCGGGCTTCAGCGCCAGGAAGGTCACCGCCAGCAGGGTGCCCACCACCACCACCAGCACGGTGGCGAAGATGAAGGTGAACGAGTTGCTGTTCTTGTCGAAGGCCATGGCGTTCGGTTAGGCGGTTTGCAGGGCGGCAGCGCGCTTCAGGCGGCGCTTCACATTGGCCTGCACCACGTAGTGATCGATGAGCGGTGCCATCACATTCATGAACAGGATCGCCAGCATCATGCCCTCGGGGTAGGCCGGGTTCACCACCCGGATGAGGATGGCCATGGCGCCGATGAGGAAGCCATAGATCCACTTGCCGGTGTTGGTCTGTGCGGAGGTCACCGGGTCGGTGGCCATGAACACCAGGCCGAACATGAAGCTGCCGAGCATGAGCTGGTGCAGCACGGGAATCTGCATGTAGGCGTTGCCCAGCGAGGGGCCCACCAGGTTGAAGAGGCTGCTCATGGCCGCACCGCCCAGGAACACGCTGAGCATGATGCGCCAGCTGCCGATGCCTGTGAGCAGCAGGATGGCCGCGCCGATGAGGCAGGCGAAGGCGCTGGTCTCACCGATGCTGCCGGCTTCGAAGCCCCAGAAACTGTCCAGCATGGGCACCACGCCCGCCATGTTGCCCGACGCCGCATGCCCCAGCGAGGTAGCGCCGCTGAAGCCATCCACAACGGCCTGGCCGGGCTCCAGCGCGGTGTTCACCCACACCTTATCGCCGCTCATCATGGTGGGATAAGCGAAGAAGAGGAAGGCGCGCGCGGTGAGCGCCACGTTGAGGATGTTCATGCCCGTGCCGCCGAAGACCTCCTTGCCGATCACTACCGCGAAGGCGGCGCCCACGGCCACCATCCAGAGCGGGGTGTCCACCGGCATCACCAGGGGGATGAGCATGCCGCTCACCAGGTAGCCTTCCTGGATGGGGTGCCCCTTGATGCTGGTGAAGAGGAACTCGATGCCCAGGCCCACGCCGTAGCTCACCACCACGATGGGCAGCACCTTGATGGCGCCGAAGAGGAACTTGTCCCAGAAGCCCTCGCCCGCCTGGGTGAACTCGCCCAAGGCCAGGAAGTGCTGGTGCCCCACGTTCCACATGCCGAAGAGCAGGCACGGTAGCATGGCGGTGATCACGATGCTCATGGTCCGCTTCAGGTCGATGCCATCGCGGATGTGGGCCCCCTTCTCCGTAGCGTGGCCGGGGGTGAAGAGGAAGGTCTCCAGGCCGTCGAAGACCCAATGCAGCTTCTCGAGCTTGCCCCCCTTGCTGAAGGCGGGCTTCATGCCATCGACCAGGTTGCGCAGTGCTTTCACGTCGGCAGCGGCTTAGGTTGTTTCCTTCTTCAGGGCATCGAGGCCATCGCGCACGATGCTCTGGCTGTTGATCTTGCTGGTGCACACGAACTCGCAAAGGGCGAAGTCCTCGGGCGCCACTTCGTAAAGCCCCAGCTTCTCCATTTGTTCGATGTCGTTCACCAGGATGGCCTTCAGCAGATGCACCGGGTAGATGTCGAAGGGGAACACCTTCTCGTACTGGCCGCTCATCACGAAGGCCCGCTCCTCGCCGTTCTGGTTGGTGTCGGGGGCGAACTTCTTGCCCGGCATCAGCCAGGTGGGGAAGCTGCGGTTGGCGCTGAACTTGTCGAAGCCGGGCGCCGCCCAGCCGTCGGTGATGAAGAACTTGGGCCGATCGCCTTCGGGAAGCAGGGTCACCTGCGTGTGATAGAAGCCCAGGAAGCCGTCGGGGCCCACGTTGTCGCCCGTGAGGCAGTTGCCGCTGATCACGCGCACCTTCCCTTCCACCGCGCCCACGATGTCCTTCATCGGCGCGCCGATGACGGTGCGCACGTAACGCGGGTTGCGCGCCTCACTGCCCGTTACGGCCACGGTACGCGAGGCATCGTATCGGCCCTGCCGGAAGAGGCGGCCGATGAGGATCACGTCCTGCACGCTCACCGTCCATGCCACCTCGCCCTTGTTGATGGGGCTGATGTGGTGGATCTGGACGCCCACGTTGCCGGCGGGGTGCGGGCCGCTGAAGGTGTGGCGCACCACGCCCTTGGCATCGAGGAACTCGCGCGCCGCCGTCTTATCGCTCACGCTCAGGTGCACCTTGCCCTTGGTGAGCTTGGCCAGGGCATCGAGGCCCGTCTGGAAGTCGGCGCCGTGGTTGCGCACCACCAGGTCCTGGTCAGGCGCCAGCGGATTCGTATCGAAGCCCGAGATGAAGATGGCCTTCGGTTCGTGCGCGGGATTGGCCACCACATCGAAGGGGCGCTGCTTGATCACCGGCCATGCGCCGCTCTTGAGCAGCTTCTGCACGATGGTCTCGCGGTTCATGCTGGCCGGGTCGCCGCTGCCGAAATCCTCGTAGCGCGTCTGTGCATCGGCCAGCACGCGCACCTCCAGCACCTTGCGCTTCTCGCCACGGATCACCTCGGCCACCTCGCCGCTCACCGGGCTGGTCCACAGCACCCGGTCATTGTACTTGTCGGCGAAGAGCGCGGAGCCGGCCTGCACGGCGTCGCCGGGCTTCACCAGTACCTTGGGCACCAAGCCATGGAAATCGGTCGGTTTGATCGCGATGACCTTCGCGGGTTCCGCCTGCACAAGGACCTTCTCGGCTTCGCCCCTCAGGCGGATGTCGAGTCCTTTGCGGATCCGGACGATGTTCGGCATGTTTGCAAACCCTCCCTTCCCGAAAGGGCGCGGCAAATGTATGAACGGAACGTTTCGCGGTACGAACGCCGAAAATCCTTGATGGGCGCGGGATTCATGTGCATACCGACCCTCGTGGCGCTCGCTCTCATCCTACCCGCATGCGCGGGAACGGCCCCCACCGCAGGCGCTGCGCCCGCACCCGAGGAGCCTCCTTACTGGCCCCCCAGCGAGCCGGTGGCCGAGGACCGCATCTACTCCCCCACCATCCGAACCGTCCAGCTCTTCAAGGCGGGGTTCGAGCTGGCTCCGCCCGTGATCGAGCTCGGCGGCAACGACCAGGTGGTGCTCCGCTTCGACGACCTCGCTCCCACCGTGGAGGACCTCTCCTACACCCTGGTGCATTGCGACCACTTGTGGCAGCCCACCGACCTGCAGCCTGGGCAGTACCTGGAGGGCGCCACCAACGCCTACCTCCCCGCTGGGCGCACCAGCTACAACACCCTGCAGCCCTTCATCCACTACGAGCTCGCCCTCCCCAACGCCGACATGCGGCCCGCACGCAGCGGCAACTACCTCCTCAAGGTGTACCGCGGCGGTGACGAGGAAGACCTTGTGCTCACCCGCCGCCTCCTCGTCTTCGAGCCCCGTGCCACCATCGATGCACGCATCATGGCCACGCGCCAGGTGGACCTGCGCGATGTGGCACAGCAGCTCGACTTCACCGTGAACACCAATACCCTGCCCGTGCAGGATCCCTTCGGCGAGGTGCATGTGACCCTGCTGCAGAACATGCGCTGGCACGATGCCCGCACCGGTGCACAGCCCCGATTCGTGCGCGGCACCGAGCTGGTTTACGACTTCCCGGCACAGGGCCTCTTCATGGCCGGTAACGAGTACCGCAACTTCGATGCGAAGGACCTGCGCTTCACCACCAACCGCATCCGCCGCATCGCGCCCGGCCTGGGCGAGCGCATCTATGAGGTGTGGCTGCTGCCCGAATCGCGCCGCAGCATCCGGCGCTACAACACCCTGCAGGACCTCAACGGGCGCTACCTGGTGCGCAACGACCAGGTGGACGGTGACCCCCTCGGTGCCGACTACGTGAACGTGCACTTCGCGCTGCCCATGGAGGCGCCGTTGATGCAGGAGGTGTATGTGTACGGCCAGCTCACGGACTGGCAATGCCGGCCTGAGCACCGGATGGCCTGGAGCCCCGCTGACAGCGCCTACACCGCAACCCTGCTCCTGAAGCAGGGCTTCTACGACTTCAGCTTCGTCACCCTGCCGCGCGGCGAGCAGGTGCCCGACATCACCGCCATCGAAGGCAGCCATTTCGAGACGAAGAACGACTACCTCGTACTCGTGTACTTCACCGACCGCATGCAGCGCTGCGACCGGCTGGTGGGCGTGCGCTTCGTGAACAGCCGCCGGTAGGCGCCGCAACCGTCCGGCAGGTCGCACCGCCCCGTGCACGGCTTGTGCGGACAGGCCTGCGATCGCATTAGCTTCTGGCCCGTGACCTTGACGGGAATGATGGCGATCCCCAAGACCCCCTGCCCGGTGCGCGGCCTGGTACCGTGGGGCCAGGGCATCTGGCCCATCGTGTGGCGCGGGCCGCACCCTGTGCTCGGCTGGATCTACACCATACACGAGAAGCCCGAGCACGGCCCCTTGCAGGTGCACTGGAACGTGAGCCAGGCCGACATCGTGCGGGCCATGGAGGCCTTCGCCGCCTTCAAGCCGCACCAGCGCGTGCCGCTGGGGCCCACCGCTCACGGCCGCATCGTTGCGCGCAAGTGGAGCTTCGAGCGCGGCAGCTTCTTCTACCTCATCCAAGGCGCGCGTGCCGGCAGCCAGTGGAGCGTTGAGCAGAGCGAGCTGCTGCAGCGCGTGCAGCGCTCGGGGTGAGCGCGCCGAGGCGCATGGCACGCGCACGGATGCGCTGAACGCGCCGCACCGTGGACCATGGCGCCACGCCGAGCCCCATCCCTGAAGGACCGGCCGCGGAACGCGCGGTAACTTGTTCCCCGCATGCTCAATGCCTTCCCCATCGAGGAGCTCCTCTTCCTGTGCGCGGTGCTGCTGCTCGGCAGCATCATGGCCAGCAAGACCAGCGGGCGGCTGGGCGTGCCGTCGCTGCTGCTCTTCCTGGGCGTTGGCATGCTGGTGGGCAGCGACGGGTTGGGCTGGGTGCACTTCGACGATCCGAGGCAGGCTCAGCTCATCGGCAACATCGCACTCATCTTCATCCTATTCAGCGGCGGGCTCGATACGCGGTGGGACAGCATCCGACCCGTGCTGCGGCAAGGCATGGTGCTCTCCACCTTCGGGGTGGTGGTGACGGCGGTGGTGGTGGGGCTGCTGGTGCCCTGGATCACGCCCTTGGGCTGGAAGGAGGGGCTGCTGCTGGGCGCCATCATCAGCAGCACCGATGCGCCGGCGGTATTCACCATCCTGCGCTCCAAGGGCGTGGGTCTGCGCGGCAACCTGCGGCCGCTGCTGGAGCTGGAGAGCGGCAGCAACGACCCCATGGCCTACCTGCTCACGACGGCAGCGCTGCAGCTATTCACGCTGGATGCCGAGGGCATCAGCTACTGGGCGCTGGGCGGAATGCTGCTGCAGCAGATGGTGATCGGGGCCTTGGCGGGCTGGGCCATGGGCATGCTCACCACGCGCGTCGTGAACCGCGTGCAACTCGATTTCGACGGGCTCTACCCCGTGCTGCTGATGGCGATGGTGCTGCTCACCTATGCAGGCACCCAGCTCATCGGCGGCAACGGCTTCCTGGCGGTGTACCTGGCCGGCATCGTTCTGGGCAACCGCAACTTCATCCACAAGAAGAGCCTTGTGCGCTTCTTCGACGGGCAGGCCTGGATCGTGCAGATCGGCATGTTCCTCGTGCTGGGGCTGCTGGTCTTCCCCAAGCAACTGGTGCCGGTGATGGTGCCGGGGCTGCTGGTGAGCCTGGTGCTCATGTTCGTGGCTCGGCCCATTGCCGTGCTCCTCTCGCTGCTCCCGTTCCGCACCACCTGGGCCAAGCGCGCCATGATCGGCTGGGTGGGCCTGCGCGGCGCAGTGCCCATCGTGCTGGCCACCTATCCCATGGTGATGGGCATCGACGGCGCGGCCTACATCTTCAACATCGTGTTCTTCATCGTGCTCACCTCGGTGGCCATCCAGGGCACCACACTGCCGCTGGTGGCGCGCTGGCTCAATGTGCACCGGCCCGAGGAGTCGCGCCCGCGAACGGCGCTGGAGGTGGAGATCAGCCCCGAGGCGCGCGGGGTGCCCCATGTGCTGGAGGTGCCCGTGGGCAGCGCCGCAGTGGGCCTGCCCGTGCTGCGGCTGGGACTGCCGCGCGGGACGCTCATCACCATGGTGAAGCGCGACAGCGGCTTCATCGCGCCCAGCGGATCGACCGTGGTGCTGGGCGGCGACCGGCTGGTGGTGCTCGCCCGCACCCCTGAGCTGCTCGATGAGCCGGTGGCCCGACTGGGCCTTGTCCCACTGGGGCCCGTGCAGGCCGCTGTGCCTGGTGCCGCCTAGCCGATGCGCTCGAATCGCAGCAGGTTGGGCCGCTGGTCCTTGCCCTCGTTGCTGATGAGCAGCGCACCGCCCGGCAGGAAGGTGATGCCCTCGGGCTTGGGGAAGAGCGCGGCATCGAGCACATGCAGAGCCACCACCGCGCCGGCACGGTCAACCACCAGCAGCGTGCGGTCAATGGCGCTGAGCAGGTAGTAGTGGTCGCTCACGGGATCGACCGCCACGGAACTGAAGCGCAGCTTGAGCGCTGGCACCGTGCGCCCCTTGGGCGTCACGCGCTCGGGCACGGCGAATCCCTTGGCCCGCGCCTGTTCGGCGATGCGCTCCAAGGAGAGTTCCAGCACCGGCTGCTCCAGCAGGCGCTGCGCGACCGGATCGTAGGCATGGATGGCGCGGCGGTCGCGCGCCTCGGGCCCGCCCTTCTCAACGCCCTTGGGGCTGATGAGGATGAGGCCCTTGCGCTCATCGTAGCCGAGCCCCTCCAGATTGGGCTGCGGCAGCTGCACACGGAAGGTGTCGAGCACAGTCATCGCCAGGTGGCCCATGGCCATGCGGTAGATGAGGCCGTCGCTGCGCAGCGCATAGTACTCGCCGCCCACCCGGGTGAGGCCCTCCATGTCGCCCGGCTCGCCGAAGGCCCGACGGCCGGCGATAGCGCCCGTGGCCAGGTCGATCAGGTAAACGGTTGCGGCTTCATCGTGCAGGCAGGCCACGGTGCGCGCATCCACATCGGTGAGGGCGCTCACCTCAACCAGCTCGGCAGGCAGCGCGTGCCGACGGTCGGGGTGCGCGAGATCGAAGGGCTGCGCAGCGGCGAAGAGGGGCGCCAGCAGGGCGATGATCAGCGGTCGCATGGCGCAAAGATCGGCCCATCCCGATCAGGGACCTACCGCTGGGCCAGGCCGGAGCGCCTTGAAGCGCCCGCGCTGCACACCTGATGGCGGGTGCGGCTTACGCGTACACCGCCAGCAACGCGAATGCGACCAGGGCGGTGAGGAGGGCGAGGACCAGCAGGTCGGGGTGCACGCGGCGAAGGAAAGCGGTCATGGGCGTTGTTTCGGGCGCGAAGCAAGCGCGGGCATGTTGCCGGTGGTGGGCCCGTGCATGAAGCTTGCGCTATGTCCGCTACCGCCCGAAAGGCAGCGCCCCACGCCGGGCGGAGAGCTCCGTGAACGGACGGATGTGGCCGATCAGGCGTACTGCACGTTCACCGCATTGGGCCCCTTCTGACCCTGTTCCACTCCGTGGGTGACCATGTCGCCTGCGCGGCGGGGCGCACGGGTGCCGGTCTTGTGAACGAAGAGGTCCTTGCCGCCTTCATCCGGGGATGAGATCAAACCCTTTCTCCGTGCTGAAGAACCTCACTGCACCACTTGACATGCACTGGCTGTTATTGCACACCGAAT
>DDRC01000007.1:2502-13241 GCA_002342985.1 Flavobacteriales bacterium UBA2426 | reverse complement strand
ATTGCACACCGAACGATGCGGCACCTGGTGGTTCCGGAATAAACACCAGGGACCGTTCTGAAGACAGGCCCTGCGCAAGCGCACCCGACGGTCGCCGGATGATGATGCTGAAGCGCAGGTGCGCCAAGCAGCGCATGAGGCTGCAATACCGAGGGCCCCTCCTTGCGGAAGGGCCCCCGAAGGAAGCCGACAGGAATCATGCATGGCAAGGACCTCCCTTCCTATCCGCCATGCCGCACCATCGGACTGCCTGCTCTTGCAGGGCCTTGCGGCCACGGTGCAAATGGAAAGCGTGGTCCCCGCTCCCGCACTGACGGTAATCATTCTCGTCGCGCGTGCCGATCGTGGGATCGATCGTGCAAAACGAAAGGCGCCCATACGGCCCCACGAAGCCTGCACGGGATACATTGCCCCCACGAACGAAGGCGAGAACGAGATGACTTTCAGCGCACAGATCGACGACCTCACCACCGCCCTGCGCCACACGCGCACGCGCCTCCTGGCCCCGGTGGACCCCTTCCAGCAACAGCTCCCGCGCGACCCCGCGATCTTCGTGGAGGACACGCTCTACTACGTGATGGACCACTGGGCGGCCGACCTGCGCGAGCAGGGCAGCGTGCTGGAGGAGGACACCGAGTGGACCGGCGACGGCCGAAGCCACTACCCGCGCTACGTGCTGCGCATGGCTGGCGGCAACCTGGTGCAGCTCCACTTCACCGGCGAGTACCCCCGGTCGCTCTTCCTCAACATCAGCAAGGGCTTCCGCAACGGCCAGCAGTTCAGCGATGCCCGCCATGTGCAGATCGAGCTGCCCATCACCACCGATGCCAACGCCCTGCTGGCCAGCCTCCTCGACGGCCTGAAAGGGGTGTCGGTGTAGCGCCGCATAGGTCATCGGTGCTTGAAGGCCCGCACGGCGGCCTGCTGCTCTGCCATTCGGGAGGCTCGTTGCACAAGGCTGCCCTCCGCGCCCATCCGGTGATGGCGCCCCATGGGCTCGATTGATATGGCCTGCACCTTGCGCGCTACGCTAACTTGGCTGCATGCGCACGCTCTACCTCTGCCGCCACGCCAAGAGCAGCTGGGCCGACCCCGGCCAGTCCGACCATGCGCGCCCGCTCAACGAGCGCGGCCTGCGCGATGCGCCAGCCATGGCGCACCACTTCCGTGGGCGGGGCGAGCCGCTCGACCTTATCGTGAGCAGCGACGCCGCGCGCGCGCTGGCCACCGCCAAGGCCTTCGCTCGCGAGCTGGGCATCGCCGGCGAACGCTTCGTGCTGGAGCCGCGGCTCTACCATGCCGATGTGCCCACCATCGGCCGCGTGGTGGCCGCGCTGCCCGACAGCGCCCAGCGCGTGATGCTCTTCGGCCACAATCCCGGCTTCTCGGCGGCCGTGGAATACTTCAGCAGCGAGGATCTTGGCGACCTGCCCACCTGCGCGCTGGTGCGCATCGATTTCGTGGCCGACGGCTGGCAGGGCACCGGGCGGGACCTGGGCACCTTGGTCTGGCACGAGTACCCCAAGCGCCTGCTGGGCCTGGAGTAGGCGCTGCCGTGCCGCTCAGTACTGGCCCGTGGCCAGCATCACCAGCGTGCAGGCCTCCACCGCTTCGATGCCTTGGCGCCGCAGCGCTCGCGCAAAGGCGGCATCCTCCGTGCCGGGGTTGAAGATCACGCGCCGCGGCCCCAGCGCCATGATCCGCGCCCGCCACGGCTCCAGGTTCATGGGCGCGAGATAGAGCGTCACGGTATCCACCCGCGCATCGGCTGGCAGTTCGGTGAGGATGGGCACCGCGCCGATGCGCCCCGGCCGGCGGCCCACGGCCAGCACGGGATGGCCGGCCGCCGCCAGACGTTGCACAGCCATGTGCGCATAGCGGTGGGGCTTCTCGCTCGCGCCCAGCACCAAGGTGGTCCCGATCATGCCGCAAAGGTGGCCATCAACAGGGGGTGTTCGCGGACCGCTGAGACGTAACGCATGATTCACCTTGCGGCCACATGGCCTGGGGAGCTTCGCGGGGGATGAAACGACCCATCGACGTCCTCGTGCTTTCCGACCTCCACCTGGGCACCTACGGCAGCCGTGCCGAGGAGCTGCTCGCGTACCTGCGCGAGGTGAAGCCACGCCTGGTGATCCTGAACGGCGACATCGTCGACATCTGGCAGTTCAAGAAGAGCTACTTCCCCGCAGCGCACATGAAGGTGCTGAAGCGCCTGATGAAGCTGGCGTCGCGCGTGCCGGTGTACTACATCACCGGCAACCACGATGAGGCGCTGCGCCGCTACAGCCCGGTGCGCCTGGGCAACCTGCGCTTGGTGGACCGCCTGGAACTGACGCTGGATGGCGAGCGCTACTGGTTCTTCCACGGCGACATCTTCGACGCCAGCACGCGCCACGCCAGGTGGATCGCCAAGCTCGGCGGCATCGGCTACGACCTGCTCATCCGCATCAACGACCTGGTGAACCGCATGCTCACCCTCCTCGGACGGCCGCGCATGAGCTTCAGTGCCCGCATCAAACGCAGCGTGAAGCGCGCCGTGGCCTACATCAGCGACTTCGAGGAGACCGCCGCCGAGGTGGCCATCCACGAGGGATTCGACTACGTGGTGTGCGGCCACATCCACCAGCCGCAGCTGCGCACCATCGCCACCGACCGCGGCAGCGTCCGATACATGAACAGCGGCGACTGGATCGAGCACCTCAGCGCATTGGAGTATGCCGGCGGTGCATGGTCGCTCTACACGCATCCGCGCGGCCATGCGCACGTACCGCTCTCCGCGCTCTCCGCAGCCGCAGCGCCTTCCCCGCGCAAGGTGCCTGACGCGGAACCGGAGCCATGCCAGCCGGCGTAGACGGCCGCACTCAGCCCTCCATCCCCTTCTTCAGGTCCTCCACGGTCCGCTCGGGCAGCTTGTTCAGGTCCAGCACCATCAGCCCGTCGAGCGCATCGTTGAAGCGCGGGTCGCGGTTGAATCCGATGATGCGGGCATTGAGGAGCAGGTACTTCTTGAGGAGCACGGGCATCGCCGTCTCGTGGGGGTCCACCTCGGCGATGAGGCGGTCCATCTTCTTGAGGTCGGCCATGCTGGCCTGCACCAGGGCCTCGCTATCGGCCTTGTCGGGCTTCACCCGGAAGCGGTTGCGCGGGTGCACATGCCTTGCCAGGTCCACATCATAGTGGTTCTGGCGCACGAACTCCATGATGAGGGCGCGCGAGAAGCGGCTGTAGGTGCCGCTGATGGAGACGGGGCCGATGAGGTAGTGCTGCTCGGGATTGGCGATGATGTGCAGCAGCAGGCCGCGCCAGAGCATGAAGAGCGGCAGCCGCTGGCGCTGGTACTCCTGGGCGATGAAGGAGCGGCCCAGCTCGAAGCTGCGCCGCAGCACCCGCTCCATGGGACGGTCCATGCGGAAGAGCGTGCTGGTGTAGAAGCCGCGCTTGCCGTAGCGCGCCATGATGCGTCGGCCGTCGCCGATGCGGTAGGCGCCCACCAACCGGCCGTTGGCGCGGTCCCAGAGGAAGAGGTGGTCGTAGTAGAGGTCGAACTCGTCAAGGTCGATGGCCTTGTTGGTGCCCTCGCCCACGGCGCGGAAGGTGAGCTCGCGCAGGCGGCCGATCTCGCGCAGGAGCTGCGGGATGCGGTGGCTGGGGGCCAGGTAGAGGTCGAACTCCGCCTGGCTGTTGAGCTTGAGGTCCTCCAGCCCCGCCACCTCGCGGGCCAGCGTTGCGGAGGCGCCGGCTTCCACCACCTCCTTGGGGCGGCTGGGGAAACGCAGCGGGCTGAAGAGCTCGCGGCGCACGGTGAGGCCGCTGCCCAGGGCATAGGTCTTGGCCCGCAGGAAGCGGGCCAGCTGCTCGGCGCTGCTGAAGGCGGCGATATCCTTGGGTGCGATGGGCTTGCCGATGCGCATGCGCACGGTGCGGCCGCGCATGCGCAGCATCTCGGTGGGCAGCGCCAGCGTGCGCAGGTTGGGGTGGATCATGCCCAGCATCTGGAACACCAGGCTGTTGGCGCCATCGAACCATACGGGCACTGCAGGCACCTGAGCGCGCTGCAGCAGCTTGATCGCGGGGGTCTTCCACCGTGTGTCGGCCACGGCCTTCACCTCGGTGCGCCAGCTGCTCACCTCCCCGGCCGGGAACACGCCCAAGGCGTGGCCCTGCTTCACGTGCTCCATGGCCTGGCGCATGCCTTGGAAGCTGCTCAGCGAGCCGAGCTGCTCGAAGGGGTTGACACCGATGAAACGGTCGCGCAAAGGGGCCAGCTGCTGCAGCAGGAAATTGGCCATCACTTTCAGATCGGGCCGCACGCGCCCCAGCACATGCACCAGCGCCAGCCCGTCGATGGCGCCATAGGGATGGTTGGCCACCACCACCAGGCCCCCATCCTTGGGCACCTGCTCCAGGTCCTGCTCGGGCACCTCGATCTCCAGCTCCAGCTCGCGGAAGATGGCGGCGCAGAAATCCAGGTCGTGCAGGTGCGCGGCACTGGCGTAGATGCGCTCCAAGCGTTTCAGTCCGCTCACCTCGGTGAGCAGTGCGATGCGCGGGTCGCCCGGGCGCATGTGGCTGGCCTTGGCCAGATCGGCGGGTTCTACGAGCCGCTTCATCCGTGGAGGCGAAGGTATCCCGGGGCTTCCGGCGGCGGCCCGCTGTTGATAACGCGCCGCCCAACGCCCGACCCCGTCTGCTTGAGCCCCAAGGAGTGCAGCCCCGCCCGTTAACGTCAATTAACAGGCGGCTCGTCCCCCTCAGAACCCGCATCCGTCGCGGTGTCCGCGAAATCCGTCGACTTATCGGCGCCACTTGTGGACAGAAGAGGCAACCCCCACTTGGCTCCTTCGACTCCGCGGATAGTTTTGCCCGCCACCATGCGGCTCAACGCTCTCCTCACCCTCCTCGCCGGTGCGCTGATCAGCGCACCGCTGCGCGCCCAGGTGGACACCAGCGGATACGGCGGACCCGATGGCGTGGACATCTACGACGAGCTGGTGCCGGCCGACGAAGCGGAGGACGCCACGGTGGAAATCAGCCGTGCCGCCCGCGCGCTGGGCATCCTGAACGATGTGAACGACTCCCTCTCGGTGATTCCCGGCTACGACATGTACTGCCACTGGAACACCGAGGCCATCTTCGACCGCGGCAATACCTCCCGCTTCACGCACGACACGCTGTGCCTGCACCTGAGCGTACGCGACGACGACCATGCCCTTCCCTGTCCCGGGCATCTCACCTCCCCCTTCGGCCCCCGCAAGGGCCGCATGCACTACGGGCTCGACCTGAAGCTGCAGAAGGGCGACCCCGTGGTGTGCGCCTTCCCCGGCATGGTGCGCATCTCCAAGTACAACAAGACCTTCGGCCATGTGGTGGTGGTGCGCCACCATAACGGGCTGGAGACGCTCTATGCCCACCTGAGCAAGCGACTGGTGCAGCCCGGACAGGTCATCGCAGCAGGCGATACACTGGGCCTGGGCGGCAACACCGGCCGCAGCTACGGCAGCCATCTCCACTTCGAGGTGCGCTTCCTGGACCAGCCCATCGACCCCGCACTCATCTTCGATGTGGAGAACGGCACGCTCAAGGCGCGGACCTTCGAGATCAATAAGGACACCTTCTCCGCCATGGCGGCGGCCAAGGCGGCGGCCGGCGCGCGCCGGTACCATGTGGTGCGCCGCGGCGACACGCTCTCGGCCATCGCCCGCCGGTACGGTACCTCGGTGAGCGCCCTGTGCCGGATGAACGGCATCCGCGAGCGCTCCGTGCTCGCCATCGGGCAGCGCGTGCGCTACAACTGATCAGCCGCGGGAGCCTTGCTCCAACTTGGGATGGGGCCTTGGCGCGCCGGTCGGGCGCAGCCTCCGCGCTCAGCGCCCCGCCTCCACCGCCCGTTTCACCCGGCTGATGTGCTCGAGCATGTCCTGGTTGTACTCCGGCGACAGCACCACGTCATCGCCATCGCGCGTGCGCAGCAGCAGCAGGTCGGCCCGCGCGCTGGGCATGCGGTCGATCATCTGGCGGCCCAGCCCCAGGGTGTAGGAGCTCAGGCCGATGTCGATGGTGCAGAAGCGCAGGTAGGCCCGCTCGGCGGCGCGGCGCGAGCCGCCCCGGTCCTCCACCCGCACCGCGGCCTTCTTGCGCACGTAATCGCGGCAGGCGGAGCGCTCGATGAGGCTGGCATCCACGATGTCCTGCGGGGCGATGGTGCGCTGGTGGCGGCCCCGGCTCAGCATCAGCCGGCCATCGCGGATCACGTACGAAGCCCTGCGTCCACGGTCGCGCAGCACGGCCAGGGCCGTCAGCACCGCCACCACGCCGGCCGCGATGCCGATCCAGTAGAGCCGGCCTGAGGAGAACCCGTAGCTGGCCGCCACGAGGAGCAGGAACGGCGCCATGCCCAGCACCAGCAGGGTGTTGTTCCACTGCTTGCGCGTCCTGAACCGCTTGTCGGCCATGGTTATGCTGCTTTGCGTCGCCTTCAAACTCGAAGGGCGGCCCGGTGGGCCGCCCTTGCTGTACCGGAGAAGGGACTCGAACCCTTACAACCTTACGGTCACACGCCCCTGAAACGTGCGCGTCTACCAATTCCGCCACTCCGGTGAGTGCCCCTGCTGGCAGGGGGCGCAAATATAGTGGCCCGGACAATGCCGCAATGCATCACGGTGCAGCCGCGGCTTTCAAGTGCGGCTTCCCGGAAGCACGAAGCCCCCATCCCGCAAGCGGGACAGGGGCGACGTGACTCTTCAGACTGACCTTTGAACTACTTGGACAGGTGGTTGAACGGCAGCCGCTGAACGGGGGTTTCACAGCGCCGGAAAAAAATCGGAGGGTGTGCTGCTGGCTCAGGAATGCCGCTGCCGCGGGAGGCCGTCTAGCTTCGCCTCCCCCATGAGCATCGCCGACGCCCGCCACCTCGCCCTTGCCGGTCTCGGCGGCGAGGAGTACGCGCACTTCGGCAAGGCCGCCTACCGCATCGCGCCGCGCAAGCCCGGCGGCAAGGCCGGCCGCACCTTCATGACGCTGTGGATCGAGGAGGGCTTCGCCGTGCTGATGCTCGACCAGGAACTGCAGGCCGCCGCATTGGACCTCTCCCCTGCCTTTGAGCCCTTCCCCGGCAAGTGGGGCGCTCACGGCGCCACCTTGGCCCGGCTCGATCGGCTCGATGCGCGCACCTTCCGCCAGGCGCTGGAGATGGCGCACCGGCATGCACGGCGATGAGGCGGCGCCTCCCTGTCAGCCGACAGCGCCGGCCACGGTATGCTTGAAAGGGGCGCAGGGCCCTCCGATGGAAAGCCCTGCGCCATGGCCGACGAGCATGCTCCGGCAGTCAGAACGCCCCCGTAGAAAGGAAGCGGGGCGAATCGGAGAGGCGGATGAGCATGGCTGTTTCGCCGCGCGGGCTGCGGAGGAAGAGCCGGCTGCCCGCCACTTGGATGCCCGTCGTCGCTTGAAGCGCTTCCACCAGGTCCGCCTCCTGCTCAGCCGTGCCGGGGCAGAGCTTGTGGGTGGCGCTGACGTCGCTGAACTGGATGGCCTCCCCGCTGGCGCGCACCGACCCGTTGATCTGATTGCAGCCTGTGAATCCCGTCAGCTCACCGCCTTGGATGCGGATCCACGGCATCAGCGCAGCAGGCTGCTGCACCCGGCGCGAGAAGAGGCGCAGCACCTTCCACGTGCCCGTCTGCACGGGCGGCGTGAGGTGCTTGGCTGCGTCGGTGACCTCCGGTTCGTGACCGGTCCAATCCGTAGCATCCACCGGTGCATCGATGGGTGCACTGGTTGGAACTGCCGTTTCCTCCTTGCGGCATGCCACTGCGGCCGCGATGACCCCGATGAGGAGCAGGTAAGGCCTTCTGTTCGTTCTCATGGCATTGGGTATTGGTCCTAGAAAGCGACCGAAAGCTCCCCTTGCCATGATGCCTTCGCAATACCCACTCAGCAGGATTGTGCCGACCGGTTGAGCCGCCCTGTGGCGGCGTGCAAGGCACTGCTGTCCACGCGAGCGGAGGGCCTGCGCGTGCTCGGCATAGGCGGCCTGGCCTTTGCTGTCCACCACGAGCTGGAAGCCCGCGTCATTCTTCGAACGTGCGCACCATCCAATCGAAGGTGGAGGGGCAGGCGCAGGGCTGGGCGTGGGTGGTCAGCAGGATCGTGGTTAAAAGCAACGGATGACGCGAGCAGTGCGTGCATTGCATCGAATGCGAAATACGGAGATGACGCGTCCATTCGCTGCCGCCTTGGGCGTAGATGGGGATCCCAGACTGGTAAGCGCAAGCCCCTCAATCGAGCATCATCGGCACCACCAGCTCCACCTTGGCCACGGCCGGGTGCCGCGCCAGTTGCTCCAACTGCCCGATCAGGAATGGACCGGCCAGGCCGGAGACCGGCTTCGCTTCCACACCATCGCCGACCGCCTCCGAGAGCGTCGTTTCATCCGCGTAGCCGGAAGTGGTCTCTGTCAACCGGAAGCCGAACGTATCGAGGATCCGGTTGACCTCCATCATGTAGCCGAATGCGCCTGAACGCTCCATGCCGCCTGCGAAGAAGGTGATGCGCACGATGCCCGTGAACTGGTGCTGCTGGGTCATGCTCAGCCCCGCGTGCGGCGTAACGCCTACCCATTCATGGAGATCGCGCTTCTGGTGCTCGGCATAGAGCCCGGCCGTATTGACCACTGGGTTCTTGCGCACCGCTTCCAGCTCGGCATTGTGGTGCAGCTTGAACTTACCGCCGTTCTTCCGCCGTAAGTAGGTACAGGTATGGGGCTCATAGACCAGGCCACGTTCTGCGAACCAGGGTCGCAGGCTGTCGGTGCGAACGCCAGGGTGGTAGTCCACTTCCAAGCGGCGCTCATCGAAGACCAGCCGGGGTTGACGATACCCTTCATCGATCAGGTGATACGGCCCCTTGCGCATCGTCATCCGCACCGTGTCAGGCAGAGACCCATACCACTGGCAGCCGTTCAGCAGTTTGCCGGCGGCCTTCACCTGTAGCGCATCGTAGCCCTCCGGTACCTGCTCGAAGGTGAATACGCCGTCCTTCTTCGTGGAGGGCTTTACGACGCGGTCCCGCGAATCGCGCAGGGTAACGTTGGCGCCGGGGAGCGGTTTGCCCTGTTCATCGTGGACGAGCACAACGAGGCGCTGGGCAGAGGCGATGTGGCCACTGCCGGTCATCAGCGCATACAAGAAGATGATGGCACGCATGGGCATGGATGCAAAGTTCGGCGACCCCGACCGCAAGGCGGCCTGTAACTTCCTGCAGGGTCCCCCGTCCTCCGTGCATGCGACACCCTGAAGCGCTTGGCCGGACGTGGATCATCACGGGCGGCCTCTGCGGCATCGCCGCCATCCTGGCCTACTTCGGCGCGGCCTTCCTGCCCCTGCCCGTCAGGCCTGCACAGGTCCTCGCGTTCGCGTTCGGACCGCTGGTCGCCATCGCCTCGCTCGGGCTGGTGCATGCCGTTGAGCAGGGCACGCCCCGCGTAGGTACGCGCATCGCCGGCTTCCTCGGCGCGTCAGCGGGTGTTACCGTACTGGCCATGCTCACCGTGCAGCAGGCGCTCTTCGCCGCGTATGGTCGCTTGCCAGAGAGCGACCCCTTCCGCACGGCGCTCATGGACGTGGGCAGCGCCGTTCACTTCGGGCTCGACATCGCCTGGGACTGCCTCATCGCCGCGAGCATCACGCTCTTCGCGATCCAGCTATGGCGCTTGTCCGCATTCGCGAAGGCGCTCAGCCTCACTGGTACCCTCTGCGGCACGCTGCTCTTCGGCATCAACATGGCCGCCTTCCCCGACCCACCCGACAGCGTCGGCATGCTGGACATGGGGCCCTTCTGCGCGCTGTGGATGCTGGTCGTGTATGGGTGGATGACCGCCAGGGCACGCCAGTGAGCGACCAGGAGTCACGCAGCCGTCATGGCTTCTCCACCACCCGGAAAGGCGCCCTTACCAGCTCCTTGTCGCCCACCAGCAGCAGCCCCTGCCGCGCTTCCAGCGACCGGTTGCGTAGAGGGCGCGGGCGGGCCGATGCGCATTCGGGCGTGCCCCGGCCCATCCCTTCGCGTCGCAGAGCCTTTGCTCGGGAGCGGCCAGGGTCGCGTGCTCCGCTGTAGTTGCCTTGTCCCGGCCCGCCTTGCATCAGGCTCCGGGGCCTGCTCCTTCGTCGCAGTCTCCTCGCGCTGTGCATGGCTGGCCCGTTCCTACGGCAAGCTGCCGCTGCGCCCGCTCACGCGACCCTGAGCAATAACGGACGCGCTCGTGCCGACCGACCAGTGTAACCATTTTGGTTACATTCGCCGTATCTTCGCATGCGGATCATCGCCAAAGAGACCCTCGAGCGGTATGGCAAGCGCCATATGCAAGCCTTGCAACCGTTAAGGGCATGGTACGAACTGGTGAAGAAGGAAACATGGGCCACACCGGAGGACATCAAGCGCAGCTTCCCGTCCGTGTCGTTCGTGGGTGGGGACCGGCTGGTCTTCAACATCAAGGGCAATGCGTTCCGCCTGGTGGCGCGTGTGCGGTACAAGAAGCCCTCGGCCAGGAACGGCATCGTCTACATCATCCGGGTCATGACCCATGCCGAGTACGACAAGGTGGACGTTACAACCCTGCGCTATGAAGGTTAAGCCCATCCGCACCCGAAAGGAGCACAAGGCGGCGCTGTTGCGCATCCAGGAGCTCTTCGACCTTGACCCCAAGGAAGGCAGCGCCGCGTTCGATGAACTGGAACTGC
>DDRC01000007.1:0-2377 GCA_002342985.1 Flavobacteriales bacterium UBA2426 | reverse complement strand
ATACGAGGACATCCATTACCCCGTCCCCCCGCCCGACCCCATCGAGGCCATCAAGTTCCGCCTGGATCAGCTCGGTCTCAGCGAAAAGGACCTCGACAAGTGGCTCGGTTCAAGGCAACGGCGCAGCGAGATCCTCAGCGGCAAGCGCAAGCTCAGCCTCAACATGATCCGCACCCTGCACAAGCAGTTGCGCATCCCCGCCGAAACGCTCATCCGGGAGTACACCGTGAAGGTGGCCTGAGCCGGACCGTTATCTCCCGAACACCTCCCGCCGATGCCATTCCAAGTACTCAGGCTTGGGTTCCGCTGCTTCAGCGGGTATGACCAGTGGCTTGCCTTCATAGGCCTGAAAGCTCTGGCTCACGGTCGCCTCAGCGAAGTGGTCGCGAAGCGAGGAAGCGCATACAAGCCTTAGCTCCGTATCAAAGGTGATCAGCCCGCGGTCGAAGGCCTTGTCGTGCAACGCGTTGAGGGCGATGCCGTTCTGCGGGTCGAGGCGGTGTTGCTCGGCGGCGTTCCACGGGATGATGTGCGAGGCCACCAGCAGGTCCCGGATGCCAAGGCCGGTAACGGCGCAGCGACCGTTGTAGGCGTTGAGCACGGCTTGGCGGAAGTAGCGCTGGCCCCGGCGCACCTTCACCGAGGCAGTGCTTTCGGTGGTGCCTTCGGGAGCGCGCAGCACGGTGATGGCCTCGGGCTGCACCTCGATCGGGCTGTCCGCATCGCCGGTGAGGAGCTTGGCCAGCAGCGCCTCGCTCTCAGGGGCCAAGGCCTCGTGCTGGGCGTGGAACTCCGCCCACACCTGACGGTCCAGCGCACTGGCGCCGGACAAGCCCCTGATGCCCCGTGCGGCCAGGCGCTCGTCCAAGGAGGCCAGGTTGCTGAGCTTCATGGCCACGCTGCCCGGCGTGCGCTCCATCCGCTGGGCCACATCGATCAGCACGGGGTTGCCCTGGTCGAACTTCCCAAAGGGGATCTTCTCGTACAGGTTCAGGAGGATCAGCAGCTCCTCGCGCGACCATGGTTTGCGGGTGGTGGCCATCAGTGCCTGGCTTTATCGCTCCAAGATCGCTAACCTGGCCCCATGCCCCACGACAAGGAATACGTCATCCGGCTCAGTGGCCTCGACTTAGGCCAGCTCATCGACGGACTGGAGGCCCGGGCCACCGCTTGGCGCCTCACCGCCACCTACCACGAAACCGGCGAAGCACCGGACGGCTTCGTGATCGAGGAATGCAACGATGCGGAGGAGGCCCGGCGCTTAGCGTCGCATTACCTGCGGATCATCGATCAGTTGGTCATGCAAAGGGCGGCACAGGACGCCGCGTGAGCGATTGAAGCGGGTACCCCGCAGCGACGAAGGAGCGAGGAGTACGAGCGGAAAGCACGACGGCGAGTCTTCGAGCCGGCACGCCCACACTTCGACTCCTCAGTCGCTTCGCGCCTTGCGTAGTGCCGCTGCGCTTATGCTCAGTGTGACACGTGCCTACATATTCCTCCGATACTGCCCCCCCACCTCGAACATCGCCTGGGTGAGCTGCCCCAGCGAGCAGTACTTCGTCGCCTCCATCAGCACGGCGAACATGTTCTCGTTGCGGATAGCTGCCTGCTGCAGGTCGTGCAGGGCCTTCTTGCTCTCTTCGGCATAGGCCACCTTCAGGTTCTCCACCGTGGCGATCTGCGCCTCTTTCTCTTCCTCCGTAGCGCGGATCACCTCCTTTGGCAGGATCGTCGGTGAGCCTTTCGAGCTCAGGAACGTGTTCACGCCAATGATGGGATACTCGCCCGTGTGCTTGAGGGTCTCGTAGTACAAGCTCTCTTCCTGGATCCTGGAGCGTTGGTACATCGTTTCCATCGCTCCAAGGACACCGCCCCTTTCCGTGATCCGATCGAACTCCGCCAATACCGCCTCCTCCACCAGGTCGGTGAGCTCTTCGATGATGAAGGAGCCTTGCAGCGGGTTCTCGTTCTTGGCCAGGCCGAGCTCCTTGTTGATGATGAGCTCTCGGGTACCACACCGCACCCCGTTCCGGCGCCATGGCGGCACAGCCGCCACCCTTCGGGCGGGCGCGCTCGTCCGCCCATGCTGCGTTGCTCGGCGGTCGGCTACCTCGTGGTAGCCTCCCTTCCTCGCGCCTTGCCTGGCCGAACGATCATCGCCCGTGGCATCCGTTCGAGGCACGGCGTGGTACCCTGAGGCCATGGCGCGGCGCACGCTTTCCTCGGTGGGCGTGGTGATGGCCTCGTCGTAGGCGTTGGTGTGCAGGCTGTTGCAGTTGTCGTAGATGGCGTAGAGCGCTTGCAGCGTGGTGCGGATGTCGTTGAAGTCGATCTCCTGCGCGTGCAGGCTGCGGCCGCTGGTCTGGATGTGGTACTT
>DDRC01000197.1:9323-9575 GCA_002342985.1 Flavobacteriales bacterium UBA2426 | reverse complement strand
GCTCACCACCGCGATGAGGAAGGGCAGCGTGAAGGCCTTGGACCAGTCGGGGAACACGAATCCATCGGCGAGGCTCTCCGGAAGCGTCACCAGGAACTTCGGGCCGATGCTGTACTCGTGGCCGTCGAGGAAGAGGTACTTGTGCTCGTGCTCCAGATCGAACCAGTGCCCGAGCGCGATGCCCACGAGCACCACCACCATGGGCGCGGGTATCATCTTCACCCACCTGTTCCTGATCACCGGCAGCAGGAA
>DDRC01000197.1:0-9193 GCA_002342985.1 Flavobacteriales bacterium UBA2426 | reverse complement strand
GTTCCTGATCACCGGCAGCAGGAACATGATCAGCAGGCTCACCCCGCCGATGATGGCCACCTCGGGATTCATGTGCAGGAGGCTGTTCGGGATCTCGGCCAGCAGCTCCAGCGGCTCCTTGCCCTCCGGCTTCACGCCCAGGGCCACGTGCGCCTGCTTGCTGAGGATGATGACGCCGATGGCCGCAAGCATGCCGTGCACCGCGCTGCTGGGGAAGAAGTCGCCCAAGCGGCCGGCCTTCATGCGCCCCAGCAGGAAGAGCAGCGCGCCGCTCACCACCACGGCGGCCAGCATGCTGCGGTAGCCCGCCATGGAATCACCGCCGCCGAGGCTCTCCACGGCGCCCAGGATCACCACGATGAGGCCTGCGGCTGGGCCGTTGATGGTGACGTGGCTGCCGTTGATGCGGGAGACGAGCAGGCCGCCGATGATCGCGGTGATGAGGCCCGCCATGGGCGGCACGCCGGAGGCGAGCGAGATGCCCAGGCAGAGCGGCAGGGCGATGAGGAAGACGATGAAACCGGAGAGGAGGTCGCTGCGCCAGTTCTCCTTGAGGCCGGCGAGCCCGGTGAGGGGAAGCTTCGTGTTGCTCATGCGGATGCGCACTACGGGTTCTGCGCGGTGCCAAAATTCCCGCGGGACGGAGGGGGCGTTATGAGAGTGGGATTAAAGCGGTGCCAACAGGTGTGAAGGCGGGGGGCTGAGCTGCATCCGCAATGGCGACCGCGCACGGGGCCACTACCTTTCAGCCGTTCAAGCCATGCGTGCGCTCATCGTCGAGGACGAACCCCAGGTGGCCGCCTTCATCGCCGCGGAGCTCGGCCGGATGGGCTTCACCGTGGATCAAGCGGCCGATGGCCTGGAGGGCATCCGGCAGGCGCAGGAGCACCGCTATGCCATCATCCTGCTCGACTGGATGCTGCCCAAGCGCAACGGCATCGAGGTGTGCAAGGCCATCCGCACCTCCGACCCCCATGTCCCCATCCTCATGCTCACCGCGCTGGACGGCGTGGAGGAGCAGGTGAAGGGCCTGGGCGCCGGCGCGGACGACTACCTGGCCAAGCCCTTCGACATCGCCGTGCTGCTCGCGCGGGTCAATGCGCTCATCCGCCGGACGCAGGGGCGCGGCACCGACAAGCTGCTGGTGTGCGGCGACCTGGTGATGGACCATGAGGCCAAGCGGGTGACCCGCGCCGACCAGGAGATCCGGCTCACCGCCCGCGAGTATGCCCTCCTGCACCACCTCCTCACGCATCAGGGCAGGGTGCTGGACCGCGCCACCATCCTGGATCAGGTCTGGGACACCAGCTTCGAGACCGAATCGAACGTGGTGGACGTGTACATCAACATGCTCCGCCGCAAGGTGGACAAGCCCTTCGGCCGTCCGCTCATCCACACGGTGACGGGCATGGGCTATGTGCTGCGCAACGATCGGCCATGAGCTTCCGATCGCGCATGGCCGTGGTGTTCACCCTGCTGGTGGGCGCGCTGCTGGCCCTGTTCGGCGTGCTGGTGCATGCCCACGCCGAGCACCTGCGCGAGGAGGAGTTCTTCGACCGGCTCGAGGACCGCGCCGTGCTGGTGGAGCGGCTCATCGAGGAATCGCGGGGCATGACGAAGAGCGAGGCGGGCCACCTGGCGAAGGCCCTGCGCGACGCGCTGCCCGAGGAGAGCATCGTGGTGATCGGCATAGACGGGCAGGTGCTCTTCGAGCGCGAGCCCATCGACCTGCCCACCAGCTGGCGCGAGACCGCCACGCGCAAGGGCAGGGCCCGCATCACGCAGGGCGACCGTCAGTTCGTGGTGGTGGACCGTCCCGAGACGCGTCCGCTGGGCATCCTCTACACCATGGCCTCGGCCATCGACGCCGCGGGGCATGAATCGCTGCGCGAGCTGCGCCGCTCCATGTGGCTCACCGGCCTGGTGGCGCTGCTGCTCACGGCGGGCATCGCCTGGCTCTATGCCACCTGGGCGCTGGTGCCCGTGCGCCTGCTGGTGCGCAAGGCCGCGGAGATCCACGAGCCATCGGAGCGCATCCCCGTGCCCCCCGGCCGCAGCGGCGATGAGCTGGCCGCCATCGCCACCACCTTCAACGAGCTGCTCTCCCGCATCGACAGCGCCTTCAGCGTGCAGCGCTCCTTCATCGCCAACGCCTCGCACGAGCTGCGCACGCCGCTCACCATCCTGCGCGGCGAGGCGCATCAGGCCCGGCAGTCGGACATCAGCGCGCAGACCGCCGAACGCCTGCGCGCCATCGAGGAGCAGGCCATGGTGATGCAGGACCTGCTGGAGCAGCTGCTCTGGCTGGCCCAGACGCGCGGCGCCGCCGAGCGCATCCCCTTCGCCGAGGTGCGCCTCGATGAGGTGGCCGAGCGCGCCCTGGAGCGTTGCCGCGCGCGCTACCCCGAGCGCCCCGTGCGCTTCGGCATGGATGAGGACCCGGAGGGGCGCGAGCCGCTGGTGCAGGGCAATGCGGTGCTGCTCACCGCAGCGCTCTACAACCTGCTCACCAATGCCGTGAAGTACGGCGGCGAGCGCATCGAGCTGCGCGTGGCCGTGCAGGGCCGCGATGCGGTGGCCACCGTCACCGATCACGGCAAGGGCATGGCGCCCGACGCGCTGGCCCGCGTGCGCGAGCTGTTCTACCGAACCGCGGACGCCGCACCCCTCGATGGCCATGGCATCGGCCTCGCCCTCGTGGACCGCATCATGCAGGTGCATGGCGGCCGGCTGGAGCTGAGCGCCGTGGAGGGCAAGGGCACCGTGGCGGCGGTGCGCATGGCGCTGGTGGGCTAGGGTCTCCGGCGTGCGCGGGCCGGAGAAGCGCTCATCCGTGGTACACCCGGCTGGCGGCGATGCGGCCATCGCGGATCACCAGCACCTCGCCCACGCGGAGGTCGTCCTCGCCGTCGACCTGGCGGATGTACTCCATGAAGACGGCGGTGCCGTCGGTGATCAGGTTCCAAGCGGTGTAGCGCAGGCTGGGCAGGCGCTCGAAGGCATCGGCCCACCAGGCGTGCAGTGCGGGTTTGCCGCGCACCCGGCCTTCGGTCTCGGGCCGGCGCTGCTTCAGCTTGGGGCTGAAGTGCTCCGCATCGTCGTGGTAGAGGGCCAGCAGGGCAGGCAGGTCGTGCGCGTTGAAGGCGGCGAACCAGCGGTCGGCGATCTCGGGCGGGGTCATGGGGCAAAGGTGGGCGGCGCATCGTGCCGGGTGCCGTGCGGCGGGCGCTCGTGCAGCGGAAGGCCGCAATGACGGGCCAGCGCGCGCGCGGCGGCGAGCCCCTCGGGCGTGAAGGCCCAGGAGCACAGGGCTCGGATGGGATGGTCGCGCTGCATGGCTCCGATGGCCCGCACGGCGAGTCGGCCGGCGATGCCCCTGCGCCGCCATTCAGGCAGCACCAGCCCGCTGCACAGGTACACGGCCTCGAAGGGCCCGTGCTCCGGCGTGCGCTCGTAGAGCTCGCGCTCGGTGATGCGCTCGGCCACGAACCGCTGCATGAGGGCGGCGGTGGTGGGGATGAGCAGCACCCACGCCACAGGTCCATCGGTGGTGGCCTCCTCCTGCACACTGGCCGGGTGCATGCGGCGCAGGCGCTGCAGCACGGCCTCGTCCACGTTGAGCTGCTCGGGGTCGGTGCGCACGGCGAAGACTTCGTCGGCCAGGCGCAGCAATCGCGCGTAGTTGTCGGGCATGGCCGCAAGTTGGCGAGCGTTGGCCTCAACGGCTTCGTCACCCCCCGTTCACGGCCGCGACCGGTGCTTTAATCCGCCTCTCATAACGCCCGCCGCATTCCCGGGCATCTTTGTGCCGTCCAAGAACCGCATCCGCATGGAGATCCTCGAGCGACGCCAGATGACCGCTGGATTCGATGAGCATGCGGTGCTGCACGACCTGAAGCACTACCTGCCGGCGCAGGCCCCGCTCAAGGACTTCATCCACCACAACACGCTGCATGCCTTCCAGCAGGAGCGTTTCCACGAGGCGCTGGCCCGGGCCTCGCGGATCTTCGGGTACAAGGTGTACCTCTCGGTGAACGAGTACCGCCGGCTCTTCCACGAGGGGCGCATCAATGCCGCCGTGATGGACCGCGTCATCGCCGACCACCACGGCATCGACGGCCTCGCGGCATGGCGGCACAGGCTGCTGGAGAAGCCCTACGACAACGCCATCGTGCCGCGCATCGGCTCGCTGCGGGCCCATTGGAAGCGCGACCGCCGCATCGACCTCGACGCGCTCACCCACACGCTCCTCTTCCGGGTGCTGAACAGCTACCTGGACCAGGGCATCGCCATCTGGCGGTTCCCCGTTTGGGACCAGGGCTTCCTGGCCAGCGTGCGCGAGCTGCAGCGGCATGCGTGGAGCGGGCTGCTGCGCGGCCGGCGCGCCATCGGCCTGCTCCTGGAGGAGGGCACCACCATCGCCCAGCTCCTCGGCATCCTGGTGGGCGATGAGTCGCTCTATGCCGATTACCTCTTCGACCAGCAGTTCGCGCACAGCGGCTGGAGCGGCCTGGTGAGCGTGATCGAGGACCAGCCCGGCACGCTGCTCGACCGCCGGCGCATCAGCCTGAAGGAGGTGATCCTCTTCGAGCTGCTGCTGGAGATCGATGCCCTGGACCGCCAGTACCCCAAGGGCTGGCGCCCGCTCGCCGAGGGCATGAAGCACCGGCCGCGCCCGCTCTTCGACCCCGTGCCCAGGGCCGAGGTGGATGCGGTGCGGGCGCTGTGGCAGGAGGCCTTCGAGTGGACCTTGTACGACGATGCGCTGGCCGGCATCGACATGGCCGCCCCGCGCCCCCTCTCCGACGGCCCCACCGCCCAGGGCCTCTTCTGCATCGACGACCGCGAGTGCAGCCTGCGGCGCCACCTGGAGCACCTGGACCACGGCTTCGACACCTATGGCACCGCGGGCTTCTTCGGCGTGGAGTTCCACTACAAGCCCGAGCACGGGAAGTTCCACACCAAGGTGGCGCCCGCCCCCGTGCAGCCCCGCTACCTGATCAAGGAGGTGGACAAGCGCCACAAGCTGGGGCGCGATCCGCACTTCACCCGCCACACGCACGGCCTGGTGGCCGGCTGGCTCATCTCGCAGACCCTCGGCTTCTGGTCGGCGCTCAAGCTCTTCGTGAGCATCTTCAGGCCCAGCAGCACGCCGGGCACCAGCGATTCCTTCCAGCACATGGATGCGCAGGCATCGCTCACCGTGGAGCACTGCGGGGTGCACGAGGATGGCCTGCAGGTGGGCTTCACGGTGCCCGAGATGGCGCAGCGCGTGGAGGGCACGCTGCGCAGCATCGGGCTGGTGAAGGGCTTCGCGCCGGTGGTGTACGTGGTGGGCCATGGCGCCAGCAGCGTGAACAACCCGCACTACGCGGCCTACGATTGCGGCGCGTGCAGCGGCCGGCCCGGCTCGGTGAACGCCCGCGTGTTCTGCCAGATGGCGAACCATCCGCAGGTGCGGGCCCTGCTCCGGGAGCGCGGCATCGACATCCCGTACACCACGCGCTTCCTGGGCGCGCTGCACGACACCACGCGCGACGAGATCGCCTACTACGACGAGGAACTGCTGGCCGGTGCGCAGGTGCATGCCCACGAGCGCAACAAGCGCATCATCGCCGAGGCACTGGAGCGCAACGCCCGCGAGCGCTCGCGCCGCTTCCTCAGCATCGACAGCGCGCTGCCCGGCGAAACGGTGCACGAGCGCGTGAAGCGGCGCAGCGTCTCGCTCTTCGAGCCGCGCCCGGAGCTGAACCATGCCACCAACGCCCTCGCCATCGTGGGCCGCAGGGCCATGACGCGCGGCATCTTCCTCGACCGCCGCGCCTTCCTCAACTCCTACGACCCGCTGCTCGACCCCGAGGGGCAGCACCTGCTGGGCATCCTCAACGCCGTGGCGCCCGTGTGCGGCGGCATCAACCTGGAGTACTACTTCTCGCGCATGGACAACCAGAAGCTCGGCGCGGGCACCAAGCTGCCGCACAACGTGATGGGCCTCATCGGCGTGGCCAACGGCATCGAGGGCGACCTGCGCCCCGGCCTGCCCAGCCAGATGATCGAGGTGCACGACCCCCTGCGGCTGCTGGTGGTGGTGGAGCAGGTGCCCGAAGTGGTGCTGCGCACGATCCAGAAGGTGCCGGCCACCTACGGGTGGTTCGCCAACGACTGGGTGCATCTGGTGGCGGTGCATCCCGAGCGCCGCACCATGCACCGCTTCCGCGGCGGCGCCTTCGAGGACTTCACCCCGCTGCGCACCGAGCTGCCGGTGGCCGCCGATGAGCTCTCCGTGATCGCCCGGCAGGAGGACAATGCCGAGGTGATGCTGCTGATGGATTGAGCCCCGGCCAAAGGACCCTGAGGCAAGGCATCCGATAACCCAGAGACCCATGCAGCTGCTGCTCCCCCTCTTCGTCCTGATTCCGCTCGCGGGCTTCCTCATCAGCCTGCTGGTGCACCGGCGCGCCGAGATGGCCCTCTCGCGCACGGCCTACCTCACCGCCGCGGTGCAGGCCGCGTTGATCACCGGCTACATCATCGCCTGGGCGCTGGGCGGCTTCGACGCCATCAACGTGAAGGAGGTGTCGGTGTTCCGCTCCGAGGGCTACGAGTTCTTCATCGACCTCTACTTCGACCGGGTGACGGCCGTGTACCTCTTCATGGGCGCCATCCTCACCTTCCTGATCACGGTTTACAGCCGCTACTACCTGCACCGCGAGGAGGGCTACAAGCGCTTCTTCAACACCATCCTCTTCTTCTTCACGGGCTATTCGCTCACCGTGCTCGCGGGCAACTTCGAGACGCTCTTCCTGGGCTGGGAGGTGCTGGGCCTCTCGTCCTTCCTGCTGATCGGCTTCTACCGCGACCGCTACCTGCCGGTGCGCAACAGCGTGAAGGTGTTCTCCATCTACCGCGTGGGCGACGTGGGGCTGCTGCTGGCCATGTGGATGAGCCACCACCTGTGGCACGAGAACATCACCTTCCACAAGCTCAACGACTACGTGCTGGTGCACGACCAGCTGGCGGCGCATTCGCTGGTGGGCATCTTCATCTCGCTGGCCGTGCTGCTGGCGGCCGCGGCCAAGAGCGCGCAGCTGCCCTTCAGCTCGTGGCTGCCGCGCGCCATGGAGGGCCCCACGCCGAGCAGCGCCATCTTCTACGGCTCGCTCTCGGTGCACATCGGCGTGTTCCTGCTGCTGCGCACCTTCCCCTTCTGGGAGCACCAGCCCAGCGTGCGCGTGCTCATCGGCCTGCTGGGCCTGGCCACGAGCCTGATGGCCGCCGGCACCGCGCGCGTGCAGAGCAGCGTGAAGGCCCAGATCGCCTACAGCTCCATCGCCCAGATCGGGCTCATCTTCATCGAGGTGGCCCTGGGGCTGGAGCTGCTCGCGCTCATCCACTTCATGGGCAATGCCTTCCTGCGCACCTACCAGCTGCTGGTATCGCCCTCGGTGGTCACCTACCTCATCCGCGAGCAGTTCTACCACTTCACCCCGCGCGAGCACACCTTCGAGGACACCCTGCCCAAGCGGCTGGAGTACACCCTGTACCTGCTCTGCCTGCGGGAGTGGGACCTGGAGTCGTTCATGTACCGCCGCCTGTGGAACCCGCTGAAGCGCATGGGCCGCAGCCTCGATGCGCTCAACATCAACCGCATGCTCTCCATCCTGCTGCCCCTCTACATCGCCGGGCTGGTGGCGCTCTGGCAGGCGGAGCGCATGCCCGCGGGGCTCCGGCACGCCCTGCCCGTGGCCATGGCCCTCATCGGGCTGGTGCTGGTGCTGCGCGCCTTCACCGAGCGCAAGCACGTGCGCCGGGCGCTCTCCATGGTCATCATGGGCCACTTCTGGGTGGCGCTGGCCATCTCCTTCAACGCGCATTTCGACGGCAGCCACATCGCCATCTACCTGAGCGGCGTGGTGGTCTGCGGCACGCTGTCGATCCTCGCCGTGAACCGGCTGCGCCGCACCGAGCGCAACGTGGACCTCGGCCGCTTCCACGGGCACGCCTTCGAGCATCCCCGGCTGGCGCTCCTCTTCCTGCTGGCCTGCCTGGGCCTGGCCGGCTTCCCCATCACGCCCACCTTCCTCGGCGAGGACCTCATCTTCTCGCACATCCATGCCGACCAGCTGCTGCTGGCGGCGCTGGTGGCGCTCAGCTTCGTGCTCAACGGGCTGGCGCTCATCCGCCTCTACGCGCGCATCTTCCTGGGCCCGCACGTGAAGACCTACCACGAGGTGGCCTATCGCTCCGCCTAGCCGGCGGCCGGGCCCTGGGGGCGATTGGCGGCGCCACCCCGATCTTCGGGCCCCATGAGCATGCACCGCACCGTCCGCGTCACCAAGCGCTTCACCTTCGAGATGGCCCACGCCCTGCGCTGCCACGATGGCCTGTGCGCCAATATCCACGGGCACAGCTACGTGCTCGATGTCACCATCGCCGGCACGCCCGCCGAGGCGCCGGGCCATCCCAAGGACGGCATGGTGATCGACTTCGCCGACCTGAAGCGCATGGTGAGGCCCATCGTGGACCGCTTCGATCACGCCCTCTTCCTGCACGAGCGCGACAAGGGGGCGGTGAAGCCCGATGAGCCCCTCTTCGGCCGCGTGATCCTCACGCCCTGGCAGCCCACCTGCGAGAACATCCTGCTGGCGATCGTGGAGGAGCTGGCGCCGCAGCTGCCGGGCGATGCGAAGCTGGTGGCGGCGCGCCTGCAGGAGACGGCCACCAGCTGGGCGGAGTGGGAAGCCTGATGATGGACCCCCACCTCATCGCCCTCGTCCTCTTCCTCCTCATCGCCACCCTCTACAGCAGCGTGGGCCATGCGGGCGCCAGCGGCTACCTGGCGGTGATGGCCCTGCTCTCCTTCGCGCCCGAGACCATCCGGCCCACCGTGCTGGTGCTCAACATCGCCGTGGCGGGCATCGCCAGCTGGCGCTATGTGCGAGCGGGCCTTTTCGATGCCAAGGTGTTCTGGCCCCTTGCGCTGATCGCCCTGCCCATGGCCTGCCTGGGCGGCGCGTTGCGCTTGCCGGCACAGGCGTTCAAGTTGGTGGCCGGCGTGTTCCTCCTGGCTTCGGCGGTATTGATGGCCTGGCGTGCGCTGTCCCCTCCGCGGGAGGTGGAAGCGCGGCCCATGCCCCGCTGGACCGCAGCGCTCATCGGCCTGCCCACCGGCCTGCTCTCCGGCATCATCGGG
>DDRC01000211.1:6543-9055 GCA_002342985.1 Flavobacteriales bacterium UBA2426 | reverse complement strand
GGCATGCCCTTGGCGCTGCTCATGCAGATTGAGAAGAAGGGCCGCAACCGTCCGCGGGTGTATACCATGGATACCTGGGATCGCCTGCGGAAGATCGGTGTCCACGGCCCCAAGCTCCTCCCCGGCGACCTGGTCTTCATCGCCCTGCGCGACTATGAGCCCGAGGAGGAGGCCATCATCAAGGAGCACGGCATCAAGGTCATCACCGTGGCGGACCTCCGCAGGAAGGGGGCCGATGCGGTGGTGAAGGAGACCCTGGCCCACCTCAGCGGCTGCGACCGGCTGCACATCAGCTTCGATGTGGACAGCCTGGACCCCAGCATTTCGGTCGGCACCGGCACCCCTGTCCCGGATGGGCTCTTCCTCGAGGAGGCCAGGGCCTTGCTCAGCGGCTTCTGCGCCGACCCGAAGACCGCCACCCTCGACGTGGTGGAGATCAACCCGGCGCTCGATAGCGGCAATGCCATGGCCGAGGCCACGCTTTCCATCCTGGAGCCGCTCTTCCCCATCCTGCGCGCGCGATGAACGGTCAGGTACCCATCCGGCCTGTATTCCAACAGCACATGAGCGTTCGGTGCGCCGGCTTGGTGCGTTAGCCACAGGGCCAGTGATCCCCCACCAGTCCGCCTCCGCCGTCATCCTGGTCCGCCCCACGGGCTTCGGCTACGACCCGGAGACGGCCGCCAGCAACGAGTTCCAGCAGCGAATCCCGGTGGACGATGCGCGCCGGTCGGCTGCCGAGGAGTTCGATGGCCTGCTCGAGGCCCTGCGCCGCTGCGGCATCGGCTTCACGGTGCTCGATCCCTTCCACCCCGGCGCGCCCAACGGCGTGTTCCCCAACAACTGGTTCAGCACGCATGCCGATGGCACGGTCGTGCTGTACCCCATGCTCACGCCCAGCCGCCGCGCTGAGCGCGACCCCGACCTGGCGCGCGCGCTCGAGGCCGAGGGCTTCACCGTTCGCCAGACAATCGACATCAGCGGCTGGGAGCACCACGGCCGCATCCTCGAGGGCACCGGAAGCCTCGTTCTCGACCGCCTGAAGCGTCGCGCCTATGCCTGCCTTTCGCCACGCACCACGGAGGCGGCCCTCACCGCCTGGTGCGATCGGCTGGGCCATTCCCCCATCGCCTTCACCGCTACCATGGATGGCCGGATCAACGGCGCCCCCATCTACCATACCAATGTGGTCATGAGCCTGGGCACGGATTGGGCGCTGGTCTGCTTCGATGCCCTGCCCTACCCGGGTGACCGCCAGGAAGTGGAGGAGGAATTGGCCCGGAGCGGCCGTGAGGTCATCGCCTTCGATCTGCCGCAGCTCTACAGATTCGTGGGCAACGCCTTGGAGCTGCGCGGTGCCAGCGGGGCGTGCATCCTGCTCTCGGAGACGGCCTTCCATGCCCTCAAGCCCTTCCAGCGCATCGCCCTGGAGCGCCATGCGCGGCTCATCCCCGTTGCTGTGCCCACCATCGAGGCCATCGGGGGAGGCAGCGTGCGCTGCATGATGGCGGAGAATTTCCTGAGCAGGGCCTAGTCATCCGTTGACGGCTGTCGGTGGCCAGGCGTTGACGGACAACTGACAACGAACAACCGACATCCCCTTCTTTTGCACCCCGATGTTCCAGGACAGACTCCGCTCCCAGCTCGTTCCTGCGCTGCAAGGCGCCTTCAAGGACCTTTTCGGCCATGACCTCGATGCCAAGGCCATCGGCTTCCAGCAGACCCGGCCGGAGTTCGAGGGCGATGTCACCATCAACGTATTCCCCTTCCTGAAGCTCAGCGGCAAGGGCCCGGAGCAGACCGCCCAGGCCATCGGCGAGCACCTCGTGGCCCACGTGCCCGTGGTGGAGCGCTTCAACGTGGTGAAGGGCTTCCTCAACATCGTGATCGGCGATGCCTACTGGCTGGGCTTCCTGCGCGAAGCGGGCGAGCGCGATATCCTCAGCTTCCCCGCCACGGGCAGGAAGGTGATGGTGGAGTACGCCAGTCCCAACACCAACAAGCCGCTCCACCTGGGGCACCTGCGCAACATCTTCCTCGGATACAGCGTCAGCCGCATCCTGCAGGCCTCTGGTCATGAGGTGATCAAGGCCCAGGTGATCAACGACCGCGGCATCCACATCTGCAAGAGCATGCTGGCCTGGCAGAAGTTCGGCCAAGGCGAGACCCCGCAGAGCAGCGGCCTCAAGGGCGACAAGCTCGTGGGCAAGTACTACGTGGAGTTCGACAAGGCCTACAAGGCCGAGATCGATGCCCTCGTGGCTGCCGGGAAACCGAAGGAGGAAGCGGAGAAGACCGCGCCCATCCTGCTGGAGGCACAGGAGATGCTCCGCCAATGGGAGGCCAACGACCCCGCCGTGCGCACGCTGTGGGAGACCATGAACGGCTGGGTGTACGAAGGCTTCAACGCCACCTATGCCCGCGCCGGGGTGGACTTCGACCGCAACTACTACGAAAGCCAGACCTATGTGCTGGGCAAGGCCGATGTGCTCGAAGGCCTGAAGAATGGCGT
>DDRC01000211.1:478-6358 GCA_002342985.1 Flavobacteriales bacterium UBA2426 | reverse complement strand
GAGAAGGTGCTGCTGCGCCGCGATGGCACCAGCGTGTACATGACGCAGGACATCGGCACGGCCATCAAGCGCTTCGAGGAGTATCCCGGCCTCAGCAAGCTCATCTATACCGTGGGCAACGAGCAGGACTACCACTTCAAGGTCCTGTTCATCATCCTCAAGAAGCTGGGCTTCGCCTGGGCCGATGAGCTCTTCCACCTCAGCTACGGCATGGTGGACCTGCCCAGCGGCAAGATGAAGAGCCGCGAAGGCACCGTGGTGGACGCCGACGACCTCATAGACGAGGTGGTTTCCGAAGCGCGCCGCATGGGCGAGGAGCTCAGCAAGCTGGACGACTTCACCGAAGCCGAGAAGGCCGCACTGTACGAGATGATCGGCCTGGCCGCGCTCAAGTATTACCTCCTGAAGGTGGACCCGAAGAAGCGCATGCTCTTCGACCCCGCCGCCAGCATCGACCTGCAGGGGCACACGGGGCCATTCATCCAGTACACCTACGCGCGGGTCAAAAGCCTGCTGCGGAAGGCGGAAGAATCGGATGATCAGATGGTCAGAAGACCAGATGATCGGATCGGATCCGGGGGCTTGCTTCCCGAAGAACGAACGGTGATCAAGCTACTGCACCACCTGCCGGCCGTGCTGGATGAAGCGGCCACCAAGCTGGATCCCTCCGCCTTGGCGAACCACACCTACGAACTGGTGAAGGCCTACAACGCGTTCTACCAGGGCGTGCCGGTGCTGAAGGAGGTGGACGCCGCCAAGCGCGCCTTCCGCCTGGACCTGAGCGCCGCCGTGGCCAACGCCACCAAGCGGGCCATGTGGTGCCTGGGCATCGAAGTGCCTGAGCGGATGTAACCGTTCGGTGTCCGCCCAAGACCTCGGGGGTCTCACCAGGCCGACCGGATGTGCTTGGTCATTCCTTGTGCCGGCCAGGTTCAGAATTTCGGGCAGGGCACGATACGGTGCTTGCGGTTCTTGGCTTTCCTGGGCCACTCGTAGATCAGGCTGATCTCATGGGCGCCAGCGCTCCGCATCGTGAGCTTGCTGATGGTGACATCGTAGCTGTACACGAAGCGCAGCTGGTTCTCGGTCTGGTAGCCTGCCATGAGGATCACCGCCTCATTGTTGCCGTAGCCCTGCTTGTAAGCCTTCACAAGCGGCAACCCACGGTACCAGAGCCCGGCGGTGAATTGCTGGTGGTCGATGTACCAGCCGAGGTCGAGCTGGTCCCACTTGCCCTGCATCTTGTAGTGCGTGGCCACGGTCATCCGCGTCTCGCTCTTGCTCAGGCTGCGCTGCCCATCGATGGGGAAACGATAGCCTGCATGCACGCTCATCCGGCGCTCGAGCGGGGCATGTCCGCCGATCATCAGGCTCATGTTGGGGCGGTTGAGATGGTTCACGCTCACCCCGGCCCACAGCGACTCGCTGTAGTACATGAGGCCGCCGGCAAGGTCGAGGTAGTTCACGCGCTCCATGAGATTGGGCTCTATGGTCTGGGCTGCGTTGTCGCGTATCACTTGGTCTGCGAAGAGGTAGCCGCCCGGGTCCACTCCGCGCATGGTGTACCCCAGGCGCAGGCCGCCGCGCACAGCTCGGCGGTAGTTGATGCGCGCCTCATAGCTGTAGCTGAGGCCCACGGTGGTGCTGGTGAGCCCGCTGGTACCGGCCTTGTCACGCAGCACCATGCCGCCGATGCCGGCGTTCACCGTGCTGAAGCGGTGGTCGTAGGCGGCCATGTAGGTCTCATAGCCCGGCTGCACGCCCGGCCATTGCAGGCGGTAGTTGAGCGCGATCCGGTCCTGGTGGGTGTTGCCGGTGAGCGCGGGATTGAGGTATTGCGGAGCGGCGTACCACTGCGAGAATTGCGGGTCCTGCGCATGCACGGCGCCAGCGGTGGCCGCCATGAGCAGCAGGGCGGTATGCCGGCGCATCCTCATCGGAAGAGGGTGAGATCGGTGAGCCGCTGCTCCTCCTTGCCGTCAACGAAGCGGAACCAGGTCTGGACCACATAGACATCCTGGGGGCTCAGCTGGCCGCGGTAGTAGCCGTCCCACCCGACGCGCATGTCGTTGCTCTCGAAGATGAGCTCGCCCCAGCGGTTGAAGACGCGCATGCGGAACTCATCCACGAAGCGGGCGAAGGGGTAGAAGACGTCATTGCTCAGGTCGTTGGGGTCCCAGGTGCCGCCGTTGCCGCCGTTGGTGTTCGGGGTGAAAGCCGTGGGGATGGTGATCTCGTAGACCGGACTGATGGTGATGGTCGCATCGGCCTCGTCGGTGCAGCCATGGATGTCGGTCACGGTGAGGGTCACCTGGAAGGTGCCCACTTCCACATAGCCGTGGGTGGGATTGCTGGCCGTGCTGGTGCCGCCATCGCCGAAGAGCCAGTCCCAAGCGGCGATGCTGCCGGTGCTCTGGTCAGTGAAGCTGATGCTTGCGTTGTCGGCGGTGGTGCTGTAGGTGCTGGCGCTGAAACCTGCGGTGGGGGGAAGCCAAGCATTGATGGTGCCGGGCACAGGGGCCGTGGACGTGCATCCCAAGGAGGTGCTCACGGAGAGGGAGGCGCTGTAGGTTCCGGCTTGGTACACGATCACCGGGCTGGGGGCGCTGCTCACCGAACCATTGCCGAGGTCCCAGGAGTAGCTGATGCCGGGTGGCAGCTGCAGGTCGGGATAGTCCACGGTGAGCGGTGCGCAGCCCTGCGCGATGATGGGCGGCAGGCTGATGGCCGGCGGGGTTTGTACGCGCAATTCCACGACGCGTTGCAGCGTATCCCCGCATTGATCGATGACGGTGACGGTGAGGTCCCGGTCCGTGGTGAATGGCACTGTGAAGGGCCCCGGGCCGCTGGCGCCCAGGTCGAGCCAGCTCATGCTGTAGGTGCCGGGATAACCGGTGAGCGCGGCCCCGACCGCGGCGGGCGCACCGCCCGGGCAGATGGTTGTGTCGCCGTAGGCGGAGAGGGTGGCGTTCGCAAGGTCGAGGACATAGACGGGCTCCAGTAGGGTGGGCGAAGCGCATCCGCTCTGGTCGGTGACTGTTAGCTGGACGAGCTGCGATTGGCTGAAGGCGACGGTGATCGGATTGCCGCTGCCGAGCGGCCCCCAGCTGTAGCTGAGTGTGCCGGTACCTCCGGTGGCCTGAGCGACCAAGGGCACCGGGGCGTTCACGCACACGGTGTCGGGCACGGACAGCTGTACCACGATGGGCGGTGGCTGCGTGATGGAACCGCTGGCCTGTGCGGTGCATCCGTTGGCGTCGGTGACGGTGACGCTGAGGTCGCCGGCCGGGAGCATCACGATGGTGGCAGTGGACTGGCCGCCGCTCCAGGAGAAGCTGTACTGGGGCGTTCCGCCGCTCACCTGCACGTTGGCCGTTCCGTTGCTGCCGCCGTTGCAGGTCACACCGGTTACGTTGAGCGCGGCGATGGCCAGCGGAGGCGGCTCTGCGATGACCGCGGTGAGGGCGGTGTCGCAGCCCAGGGCATCGGTCACCGTCACGGTGTAGCTGCCGGGTTGGAGCCCGGTGGCATTGGCCGTGGTCTGGCCCAGCGGATCGTTCCATAGATAAGCGTTGCCCGGCGCATCGGGTGCGAAGAGGATGGATCCGTTGCCATTGCCATGGCAATCCACGGCGGTCGCGGCGAGCCCTGCGCCGATGAAGGCGTTGCTCAGGGCCAGCGTCACCTGGTCGGAGGCGGCCGGGCAGTAGGATCCGCCATTGGCGGTCAGGGTGAGCGTGACGGACCCGGCGAGGATCTCGGCGGTAGCGGGCATGTACTGGATGGCGGCGCCCGATCCGATGATGGTGCCCGTGCCGCCGGTCCAGGCGATGCTGGTGGCATTGACGCTGGTGCCGTTGATGGCCACCGGATAGCTGCCCATGCAGGCCACCTGGTCCGGACCGGCATCGGCGGCGGGCGGTTGCTCAAGCGCATCGATGGTGGCGATGCCGACGGCCACGGCGCAGTTGTTCGCATCGCCCACGCCCACGAGGTAGGAACCAGCCCCTGCGGTGATGGCGGGTGTCGTGGCGCCGTTGCTCCAGAGGTAGCTGTATGGCGGTGTTCCGCCAGTGGCCGTCACCGCCGCGGTGCCATCGGCGAAGCCGGCGCAGGTCTCATCGGAGGAGACCAGCTCGGCGATGGCGATGGCGCTGGGCTGGCCAACGGTGACGTTGAGAACCGTGCTGCAGCCGAAGGGGTCGGTGACCATCACCGTATGGCCGCCGGCCATCAGGCCCGTGGCGGTGGCGGTGCTGGCACCATTGCTCCATTGGTAGGAGAAGGCCGGGCTATCGGGGCTCACCGTAGCCGATCCGTTGGTGGAGCCGTTGCAGGTGGCGTCGGTGGCGCTGGCGATGATCCCTTGGAAGCTGTTGGGGATGCTGATGTAGAGCTGGTCCGATGCGGGCGGGCAGTTGTCGTTGCTGGTGGTGGTGAAGGTGAGGGTCACGCCACCGGCAGCGATGTCCGAGGGCCCGGGCGTGTAGCTCACGCTGGGCCAGGTTCCGGTGAAGGAGCCCGTTCCGCCGCTCCATGCGCCTCCGGTCGCATTGGTGATGCTCCCGAAGAGGGTGATGGGGAAGCTGCCCACGCACCCCACGAGGTCCGCGCCAGCATCGGCCGCATTGGGCAGCGCTGCGGCATTGATCGTGGCGGTTCCCGTGGCCGGCGCGCAGTTGTTGGCGTCGGTCACCGTGACCGTGTAGGTGCCGGCGCCGGCGGTGATCGTCGGCGTGGTGGCGCCATTGCTCCAGAGATAGGAGTAGGGCTGCGTGCCGCCCGAGACCACCGCCGATGCGGTGCCATTTGCGGACCCCGCACAGGTCTCGTCCGTAATGGTGATGTCGGCTACCGCCACGGCGGCTGCAGGACCGATGCTGGTGCTCAGGCTGATGGTGCAACCATAGGCATCGGTGACGGTCACGGTGTAGTCGCCGGCGCCCAAGCCGGTGGCGATGGCTGCGGTCTGCACGGGCACCGTGCTCCATGAGTAGGTGAAGCCGGGCAGTGCGGGGGTGAAGGCGGCAGCCCCGGTGGTGGTTCCGAAGCAGATCGCGTCTGTCGGTGTCACAACGGCATCCGCGAAGCTGTTCGGGATCTGGATGAAGAGCTCATCGGTAGCCGGTGGACAGCCGGTGTTGCCGGTGGTGGTGAGCGTGAGGGTGACGCCGTTGGCGGCGATCTCGGCGGCGCTCGGTGCATACAGCACATTGGGCCATGCGCCCGTGAACGTGCCGGTGCCTCCGCTCCACGCGCCGCCGTCGGCGTTGGTCACCGTGCCGCTGAGCGCGATGGGGAGGCTGCCGATGCAGCCGACTAGGTCTGCGCCGGCATCCGCCAGGTTGGGCTGTGCCGCCGCGCTGATGGTGCCGCTGGCGGTGGCCGGTGCGCAGCCGTTGGCATCCGTGATGGATACCGTGTACGTACCGGCCGCGGCTGTGAGCACGTTGCCCGTGGCTCCATTGCTCCATGTATAGGCGTAGGGCGCAGTGCCCCCGGTGGCCGTGGCAACCAGGTAGCCGTCAGAGGCGCCGGCGCAGCTCTCGTCGAAGGCGGCGAGGTTTGCCAGGCTGATGGCCGCAGGCGCCGCCACGGTCGCACTCAGGCTGGTGCTGCACCCCAGGCCATCGGAGATGATGACCCCATAGGTCCCCGCAGCGAGGCCTGTGGCCGTTGCCGCGGTTTGGGCCGGCGTGGTGCTCCACGAATAGGTGAGGCCGGACTGTCCCCCGGTGACCGTTGCGCTGCCGGTGGCCGCTCCGTTGCAGTCGGCATCCGTCGCCGTGATGCCGATGCCGGCGAAGCTGTTGGGCAGCGAGAGCACCATCTGGTCCGATGCCGGCGGGCAATTGTCATTGCCCGTGGTGGTGAGGGTGA
>DDRC01000211.1:0-348 GCA_002342985.1 Flavobacteriales bacterium UBA2426 | reverse complement strand
TTGCCCGTGGTGGTGAGGGTGAGCATCACGCTGCCGGCAGCCACCTCGGCCGCGGTAGGTGTGTAGGCGAAACCGGGCCAGGAGCCGCTGAAGGTGCCCGCTCCGCCGCTCCAGGTGCCGCCGGTGGCGTTCGTCACGGAGCCGCCGAGTGCGATGGGGAAGCTGCCCACGCAACCGACGGCATCCGGCCCGGCGTCAGCCGCATTGGGCTGGGCGATGGTGCCGATGGTGCCGGAGAGCGGGGGAGAGACGCAGTTGTTCGCATCCGTGATGGTCACCGTGTAGGTGCCGGGCGGCGCCATGATGCTCGGGGTGGTGGCACCGTGGCTCCAATCATGGTTGAATGGC
>DDRC01000237.1:9350-13072 GCA_002342985.1 Flavobacteriales bacterium UBA2426 | reverse complement strand
CGGTGCTGTTCACCGGAAGCGGCGGGCGCGTGACCGGTGACCTGCTCTCGGGCCGGATGGCGCGGTTCGATGCCGCGCTGGTGGATCGCTATGCGCGGATCATCGGTGCGCAGAAGGCCGGCGCACGGTCGATGACCCTGCCGGCCCTGGCCGATCAGCCGCGCTCGCTGCGCTACCTCGACGCGGGCAGTGATGCGGAGGGCTGGATCAACCGGTCGTTGACGGGATGGCTGGGGGCCGGATCGCTGCGCATCATCGTGCCGGCGGACTGAAGGACCGTGGGCGGTATGGCGAACAGCTCCTCGGCCAGCCGGGCATCATGCCCATACACATCATCCCTGAAATGCAGGCGGCCGGCCCGGTCCACCCAAGCGGTGAAGTAACCGATGCTCACCGGGCGCTTCCCCTTGAGGCGCACGAATTGCTCTTTGCCGCTGTGCATGGCTTCCTTGATGCGCTTGGCGGTCCACGCGGTGTCATCCCGGAGCAGGTATTCGGCCAGTCGCTGCGGCTCGCTGAGGCGGATGCAGCCATGGCTGAACGCGCGGCTCTCGCGGGCGAAGAAGCTCTTGCTCGGCGTGTCGTGCAGGTAGATGCTGTAGCTGTTCGGGAACAGGAATTTCACGCGCCCCAAGGCATTGGACGCCCCCGGGCGCTGACGGATGATGGGGTTCGATGCCGACCCGCCGATGATCTCCATCCCTTTCTTCCGGAGGTAGTTCGGGTCCTTGGCCATGGCCGGCAGGATCTCGCCGCGCACGATGCTCGCGGGCGGCGTCCATGTGGGACTGAAGACGATGGTCGAGAGGGAGTCGCTGAAGATGACCGTGCGGGTCGCTGCCGTGCCAACCACCACAGCCATGCTCCAGGCGATGGTGTCCGCCTCATGCACATGCAGGCGGAACTCAGGGATGTTCACCAGCAACTGGTCAGGGGCGGTGCGCTCCGGCACCCAGCGCAGGCGCTCCATGTTCACCAGCAGCGTGCGCACGCGGTCGGCGGGCGCCACGTTGACCTGGGCGAGGACGCCCTTGCCGATGACCCCGTCCGGATGAAGGCCATGCCGCTCCTGGAAACGCTTCACGGCCTCCACCAGCAGGCTGTCGTAATCGGTGCTGAAGAGCAGCATGCTGTCGCCGGTTGAGCGGAAATCACCGAGCAGCATCAAGCGCTGCCGCAGGTCGGGCATCCAGTCCACCGCTTCGCCCGGCTCGATCTTCCGGCGGTCGCCGAGGCTGAGCTGCGGCCAGGGCAGGTCCTCAAGGTCGTGGTAGCGCTTGAGCTGCGCCTTGAGCAGCTTGTACTGGGGGTGCAGCGGCTCAACGGGGGAGAGGTCCATGCGGCCGGCCACGAGGGAGTCCAGCAGCCGGTCATAGTTCTTCTTCCGCCTCGGGATGAACCAATCGAGCTCGCGCGGGTCCTTGTCCACGGCGCCTCCGTACTTCTTCTCCGCGTACCGGAAGAACTCAGCGGTGAAGGCCAGCTCGAGCCGCAGCATGCAGCTGTCGCAGAGCCCGGCCTCGCGCCCCCGGCCCTGGTTCATGAGGTCGTCCAGCTTCGCCCGGATGTAGGCCAGCTCCCTGTAGGCGGTGTCGGGCTCGGTGACCAGGTAGCGGAAGGCCGCAGCGCCCTGCGAGAGGGTGTCGTTCACGAACCAGGCGAACTGGTGGCCGCGGCGCGCATAGAAGGCGGTGATGCCCGATGAGTCACGCTGGTACTCCGGGTGGTCGGCGAGGAAACGCACGATGAACAGCGGATCGAGCGTGCGTACGGAGTAGACGGCCCGTGTCTCGAACACGGAGTCGACGGCCTGCCCGGGGCCGTTGACCGCGGCATCGTCAACCGGATGCACGCAGGATGCCAAGAGGGCCAGGGTGCCCGCCATCAATGGGAAACGCATGCGGACTGCGATGGAGGCAACGAAGGAAGGGATGGCCGGCCGGTGGCTCAACGTCCGTGGACGTAGAGATATCCACCATCCGCGAGCAGTTCGATCACGCGGGGCATGTCGTCACGGCTTACCGCCGGGCACCCCCAGCTGCGGCCAAGGCGTCCATGCCTGGCGATGAAGTCATCGCTGACGTAATCCGCGCCATGGATGATCACCTCACGGCTCTGCGCCTGGCAGTTCGAGCCCTTGTCCAGCCCATGGAGGAGTAGCGCTGCGCCATGCTTCGGGCTCACGATCTCGGCCCCCACGCGGTAGAGCCCCTTGCTGGTGGCATGGGAGCCCTCGCGATTGCTGAAGGTTGTGCACATCAGGTCGCCTGAACCCTGCCCATGTGCCACATAAGTGCGCAGCACAAGTTCTTTCCGGTCCATGTCGATCACGACCAGCCGCTTCGCGGTGCTGGGCTGGGTCATGTCAGCGATGGCCAGCATGCGCGGCCTCACGCCCCGTGCCGAAGCGCTGGCATAGCCTTTGGCGAAGGCCAGCTCATGCAGGCAGCCGTCAAGGCCGATTTCCGTGTAGAGGGCCCGCACCTCGTCCACGGTGGGGGATTCCAAGGTGGCGGCGGGTGCGGGTGCGGCAGCGGGCAGCAGCCATAACAAAGGCAAAAGCAAAGCCACCGGAGCTCTCATCCTTCTTCCTTGCAGGTTCGCCCTTCGTTGCTTCAACCGGCGAGGTTCCAGGTCACCGGTCGGAAAGGGTTCCGCGAATCTAGCGGACAGGGCCATCCCCTGCTTCTACGTTGGGGATCTTTAAGGGTTCAGCCTTGGAAAGCCGGTCAGCCGTTAAGCACCGCCTTGGCGTAGTTCGCCCAGCTCATGGTCTTCGTGGCCTCCACCACGTTCTCACGGGGGATGGGCTTGTCGATGCTCGCGTTCATCACGCGCACCATGTCGGCGATGTCCTTCGGGGTGGCCAGGTAGCCGTTGAAGCCATCGGTGATGGTCTCGGGGAAGTGTCCCACACGCGTGGCCACCGCGGGCAGCTTGAAGTTGTAGCTGAGGCTCTCCACGCCACTGGGGGTGGCCGTCTCGTAGAAGAGTACGATGGTATCGGCCGCCTGGAAGTAGGGAGGGACCTCCTCGTTCGGGATGAAGCGGTCCACCACCAGCGTGCGGTCGCGGATGCCGAGGCTGTCAACCATTGCCAGCGGGTCGTAGTCACGCTCGTCATCGGCCTTCTTCAGGAAGAGCTTCTTCAGCGTGCCGAAGACCGCGTTCTTCAGCTTGGTGCTGAGCTTGCTTTGGTCCACCGTCTGCCAGAAGCGCTCGCCCACGATCATCAGGCTCACATCGTCGCGCTGCTTCGCCAATTCGGCAAAGGCCTCGATGCAGTAATGCAGCCCCTTGTACTTGCGGATGAAGCCGAAGAACAGGAATACGTGCTTCCGCAAGCCGTGCTGTGCCTTCCACGCTTCCTTGTCGAACGCCGGATCGGGCTTGAAGAGGGAGTAGATGGGGTGGTAGAGCTTGAGGATGGGGTGAATGGTCGTTGGTGATTGGTGAATGGGTCGGTCAACATGTCCAAGAGGTGTTTCACCATTCGCCATTGACCATTCGCCATTCGCCCTCTTCCCGTCCAACGTCACCTTGAACTCCTTCTCCGGCATCAACGCCTTCAGCTCCTGCGCCGTCTTGTACGCATGCACAATGAAGCTGTGCCCGTGCCGAAGGGCCATGCGCGTGAGCCGTGCATCCAGGCTGCTCTGCTCCTTGGCAGCTACGAAGTGCAGGTCGAAGAGGATCTCCGCGTTCGTGTGCCTCCGCAGGTA
>DDRC01000237.1:8856-9062 GCA_002342985.1 Flavobacteriales bacterium UBA2426 | reverse complement strand
TCCAGGAAGTCGCTGCGGCTGGCCTTGTCCACGAACTCGCGCGGGATGATCGCGGGGTACTGCTGCGTCCAGCTGACGATGGTGACCTGCGCGCCCTCATCCTTCAGCGCCCGCGCCAACGCCGTGTTGTACTGCGCAATGCCGCCTTTGAACTTGGGGCCGGGGCCGAAGCAGACGATCATCGATCAGAAAATGAGATGATCAGA
>DDRC01000237.1:2141-8654 GCA_002342985.1 Flavobacteriales bacterium UBA2426 | reverse complement strand
ACGCTCAGTTATCTGATCATCTGATCGTCCGATCATCCGATCCGCATTTTCGCCGCCTCATACACCCGCCGCATCCCTTCCTCGATGCTGATCTTGGCCTTCCAGCCGAGGTTCTGTTCCACCCAGGTCATGTCGCAGTAGCGGCTGTGCACGCCCACGGGCTTGTCCAGCAGCGGCTTGATGGTCGGCTTGTAGCCCGCGAAACCGGTGAAGACCTCGATGAGCTCCAGGAAGCTGGTAAGACGGCCCATGCCGATGTTGATGGCCCGGCCGTCGCTGATCTTGTCCATGGCCAGCAGGGTGAGGTCGAGCACGTCGTCGATGTGCACGAAGTCGCGGCCCTGCTTGCCGGTGCCCCACACCTCGAAGGGGTTCTCCTTCTTCGCCGCACGCGCCGCGATGGCCGGCACGGGGTAGCTGAGGTCCTGGTCCTCGCCGTAGCCGCTGAAGGGGCGGATGCAGGTGACATGCACGCCGTAATGGCTGGCCGCGATCTTAGCCAGGAACTCGCCCGTGAGCTTGCTCCAGCCATAGGTCATGTCAGGCTCGCCCATCTTCTTGAAGTCGATGTCGGTCTCCTTCAGCTGCAGCGTGTTGCTCTCCGTCTGCAGGTCGATGGGGTAGGCGGCGCTGCTGCTGGGATAGAGGAAACGGCGCGGCTTGTTGCGGCAGACGTAGAGGAACATCTCGGCATCGATGCTGAGGTCCTGCGCCACGAGCATGGGATCGCCGTCGATCTTGCTGCGCCCGCCCACGATGGCCGCGAAATGGAAGATGTCATCGAAAAGGGCGATCCCGAGGCCGTACTGCTTGGCGAGCCACTGCGGATCGGTGTTGAGGCCCCGGAGCACGTCGCGCAGGTCGGCATGGAGGAAAAGGAGCCGTTCGTCCTGCCCGTAGACCCTCAGGTTCTTGTGCTCGAAGCTCACGGGCAGCCCCAGCCAGGCATCCGGGTGGATGCCCACGCTGAGGTCGTCGATGAAGAGGACGCGGGCACCTTGGGCGTGGAGCCGCTTGACCATGTTGCGGCCCACGAAGCCGCAGCCGCCGGTGACGAGATGGGTTGCCATGCGCGGCAAAGATGCGGCGGAGGCGCCGAGCCGGGCCACGGGGCATGGGCAGCTGCACCACGGAGTATCTTGCCGGCATGCGCCGAAGCCCGCTCCGAGAGGCCCTGGAAGCCATCGCCACGCACGATGGCGGTGAGGCGGAGCCATTGGGCCAACTGGTGCGGGCCTTGCGCCCCACCCGGTCGGAGCGGGTGGAGCCCGGCGCGCCCCGCTTCAAGGCGCTGCTGCAGCTCCTGGAGCACGATGGACAGCTGCGCAGCGGGCTGGCCGCCTACCTCATGCGGGTGCTCGGGCAGAAGGGCGTGGGGCGCACCCTCACCGATGCCGGCATGCCCAGCGGGGCCTTCTGGCACGAGTTGCGGCAGCGCCTCACCTACAAGCTGCTGCCCTACCAGCCCGAGCGGGAGTCGCTTGACCATGTGCTGATCAACGTCTTCTTCCAGGAGGAGGATGCACAGTGGGTCGCTGCCATCCCGGACGAGGATGTGGTCCGGCTGCTGGACCTCCTCGGGGTGCCGGGCATCGATGCCCGCGAACGCCATGGCCTGCTCATGCAGGAACTGCTCTTCGCTGCCAAGGTGCTGGGCCTGCGCATCGCGGGCCGTGCCTTCGACAGCGAGGTGCTGCGGATGGTGCCCGAGCACGCCAACTTCGAGAGTCCCTTCGTGCGGCTGGAGGATGAGCTGGACCGGTACCTGGATGCGGTGCGGGCGGGCCGCGCATCCCGCACGCGCTCCGATCCCGGCTTCCTGCCCGTGCGCGCGCTCATCGGCGAATGCCATGGCGCCATCGCACAGGCCTACGCGAACAGCGCCACGCTCGGCATCACCTTCCGGGTGAACCAGCACCTGCTCACCATGGAGCGCATGCTGCAGCGGCTGCAGGAGATCCTCGACGCCATCGCCCTGCCCGACGGCACCGACGGCCGTGCGGCCTTCGCGCGGCTGCTGAAGGCGCTGGTGCGGTACAACAGCGGACGCACCCAGGTAGGCGCATTCATCGCGGAGAGCACCCAGGCCGTAGCCCGCGAGGTGACCCAGCACACCGGCCGGAAGGGGGAGCACTACATCACCTCCACGCGCAGCGAGTACGCAGCCATGCTCCGGTCGGCCCTGGGCGGCGGCGCCATCGTGGCGGTGGCCTGCATGCTCAAGGCGTGGTACGGCTCCCTGGAGGGCAGCCTGTTCTTCCACGCCTTTCTCTACAGCCTCAACTACGCGATGGCCTTCACCGCCATCTACCTGTTGCACCTCACGCTGGCCACCAAGCAGCCCGCCATGACCGCCGCCACCATCGCACAGGCGCTCGACGAGGGGCGGCGCGACGGACAGATGACCTACGATGCGCTCGCGGGCCTGGTGGAGCGGGTTTCGCGATCGCAGCTCATCGCCTTCGTCGGCAATGTCGCCATGGCCTTCCCGGTGGGCATGGCCATGGCTTATGGCTGGAACGCGCTCTTCGGGCCAGACCTGCTGGCCGGCAAGGCGGACAAGCTGCTGCAGGAGCTCGATCCCCTCGCGTCATTGGCTTTGCCCCATGCGGCCATTGCCGGCGTCTTCCTGTTCGTCAGCGGACTCATCGCGGGAAGCGTCACCAATGCCAGCATCCATCGCAACGTTCCGCTCCGCATCCAGGAGCACCCGGTACTCCGGCTCTTCATGGGGGCGGAGTGGCGGAACCGCCTGGCCCGCGCCTATGAGCGCCATGCCGGTGGGGTGGTGAGCAACATCTGGTTCGGCATCTTCATGGGCTCCGTAGGCGCGGTGGGGGCCTTCCTGGGCCTGCCACTCGACATCCGACACATCACCTTCGCCGCAGGAAACATGGGGCTGGGCCTGGTCGGCATGGATTGGTCCGTAGGGACCTACGCCGTGATCATGGGCGCCCTCGGCATTGGGCTCATCGGCCTCTTCAATTTCCTGGTCAGCTTCAGCCTGTCGATGCTGCTGGCGCTCCGCTCGCGGGGGATACCCCTGGGTGAGCTGGTGCCCATAGCGCGTTGCGTTCGCGACCGGTTGAAGCGCCGCCCGCGGGCCTTTTTCCTCCCCCCTTCGGCAGGAGCGGCGGATCGGCCCGATGCCTGAACCCGCCGTGCGCTACTGCACCACCAGCCGCTCGGTGAGCAGGCGCTGTCCGTGCTGGAACCCGATCAGGTAGAAGCCCGGCGGAAGGTCGGTCGCCAGGGTGGAGGTGCCTGCGGGCAGCCGGTCGGCATGCACCATGCGGCCGAGTTCATCCATTACAGTGACCGTGCCCGCATGGCTGCTTCGGACCTGGATGGCGCCCCGGCCCGGATTGGGGAAGACGGTGAGGCGAGGCGCAGGCAACGGCGCCTCGCCGCTGGATACCGCGAGGAGCAGCGCCTGGTAGGCGTTGATGCGGCCATGGCCGTGATAGGGGTCCCAGCCGGCGACGTCCTCCAGCGGGTCGCCCACCTGGTCCTCGGCCGTGGCCTCGATGATCGATCGGATTTCGGCGGCGCTGCGGGTGGGGACCTGGGCCTTCAGCAGGGCGGCCAGGGCGCTCACGTGCGGGGTGGCCTGCGATGTGCCGGACCAGTAGGTGCTGTATCCCGTATTCGACAGGTGGCTGAAACCGTAGATGTAGTCGCCCGGGGCGCACACGCTGATGTGGTTGCCGTAATTGCTGCCGCTCGTGCTGCCCCAGTAGAAGGGGGCGGCCCGCCGGTCGTTGGGCTTGGTGGCGCCCACCGCCATCACGCCGCTGAGCGCTGCCGGATAGAATGGCGTTGCGGAATTCGTGTTCATCATGCAGGCCACCACCAGCACATCGTTGGCTGCAGCATAGTCGGCGGCGGCCTGCATCTCGAAAGACGGATCCGTGCCGCCCATGGACATGCTGATGATGTCAGCGCCGTTGTCCACGGCATAGTACATGGCGGCGATCCACCAGCTGTACCAGCCCTGGTTGGCGGAGTTCAGCGCCTTCAGCACCATGGCCCTGCAGTTGAGGTCCACGCCCGTGAACCCCGTGGCGTTGTTGCCCTCCGCTGCCACGATGCTCGTCACGTTGCTGCCGTGGCCCTGGTCGTCGGCCGGGTCGTTGTCGTCGTTGGCGAAGTCCCAGCCCCGCCAGTCATCGATGAAGCCATTGCCATCGTCGTCCATCCCATTGCCGACCACCTCCTCGCCGTTCTGCCAGAGGCGGTCGCCCCAGTCGGGATGCTGCAGGCGCACGCCGGAATCGATGATCGCCACGGTGACATCGGCGCTGCCCTGCTCCAGCTCCCACGCGCTCTCCATGTCGATGTCAGCACCGGCGGTGGCCGTTGAGAGGCTGAAGGAGCCGTCGTTCTTCAGGCCCCATTGGCGGAAGTAGTAGGTGTCGTCCGGTACGAAGCTCCTGTCGCCGCCGCCCTGGCCCAGGCGGTCGGGCTCGGCGCGCACCACGCCGGGTAAGGCTCCGAAGGCCGCCGCAGCGCGTTCGGCATCGGCCGGCCCGGACAGTTCGATCACGAAGAGCCGCGGAACGCCCGGCCGGGCCGGCGTCAGGCGCCGGGCGCTCACGGCGCCGAAGCCCCGGCTGAGCCGGTCGAGCGGCTCCAGGCCCACCGCGGCGCGTGCTGCGATGGGTACGGCCGTCAGTTCCACGGCATCCGATACGCGAACGATGACGCGTCCGGCGGTTTGCGCGAGCAGCGCGGCCGGCAGAATGGCCGCAGCGAGTGAGAGGGTGCGTTTCATGGTAGGCGCGGTTGGTGCAAGGGCAAGATAGGCTGCGCGGGCGCGCTCCGCCTCAGGGTTGCCCGCCCCGGCCCTCCAGCAGGTCGTTGAGGGTGGCGCCCTGATGGCCGCATTTGCGCGGTACCAGGCTCATGGCGTACTCCGCCAGGGCCGTGATGGTGAGGCTGGGGTTCACCCCCAGGTTGGCGGGGATGATGGAGCCGTCGATGATGCGCAGCTCCGGGTACCCGAAGGCCTCGAAGCGCTCGTTCACCACGCCCTCGCCCGCATCGGCGCCCATGGGGCAGCCGCCAAGGATGTGCGCCGTGCTGCTCATGTCGAGCAGCACCTCGGGCAGCGCGTTCATGGCGGTGCCGCCCGCTTTCGCGGCATAGCGGTGCATCACCTCCTGGCCGATGCCGATGTAGGCCGGAACGCGCTTGCCGCCATCGCTCACCACGCTCAGCCGGCCGCCGAGGAGGCCGGGCTTCCACCGCACGCGCACGGCGTTGTCCAGGCTCTGCATCACCAGCAGGATGATGCTGTGCCGGCCGAAATCGCGGCGCAGTACCCTCAGCGCCTTGCGCGGCTGCGTCACCGTGCTCCAGATGGACTTGGCCATGCGCAGCATCGGCGGCCCCTCGCCGGCGGCCATCACCGCCAGCAGGCCCATGGCGCCGGAGCCGTCGCCGTACTTCACGAGCTCGATGTGCGTGTGCGCATCCGGCTCGAACACGCGGCTGATGGCCACGCCATGGTTCACCTTCTTCGGGATGCCGCTGATGCCGCAGAGCGATTCGCTGTTGGTGCGCAGGCTGGCGCCCAGCTGGTCGGAAAGCGCCGGCAGCGTGCGCAGCTCGTGCTTCTGCCGCATGAGCAGCTTCAGGGTGCCCATCACGCCGGCGCTCACCACCAATCCTTTCGCGCGGAAGACGCGGTGCTTGCCCTTCAGCAAGGATGTTGAGCTCCGCGTGTGCACGTGGTACAAGCCATCGATGCGCTCGATGCGCGTCACCTCCGTCTCCGCTTCGATGCGCGCGCCGAAGCGCTCCGCGAACCAGAGGTAGTTCCTGTCGAGCGTGTTCTTGGCGTTGAACCGGCAGCCCACCATGCAATTGGCACAGGCGGTGCACCCGGTCCGCTCCGGACCGAGCCCTTTGAAGTACGGGTCGGTAGGCGCCTTCGGATCGCCGAGGTAGACGCCGACGTGGTCCACGGGCTTGTAGGTGCCGGCCTTGCCCATGTCGCGCGCCACTTCGGCGAGGATGCGGTCCTCGGGCCCTTCCTGCCCGTACCGCGTGCTGCCCAGCATGAAGCGCGCCGTGGCGTAATGCGGGGCGAGGCGCGCCTTCCAGTCGCCGAAGCGCGACCAGGCCGGATGGCGGAAGAACCCGTCGCCCGGCATCATGTGCGTGTTGGCGTAGATGAGGCTTCCGCCGCCCACGCCCGCGCCGCTCAGCACCATGATGCGGTTGAGCAGCTGGATCCGCTGCGGCCCGAAGCAGCGGAGCATCGGCGCCCAGAGGAAGCGGCGCAGGTTCCAGTTGGTGCGGGGGAAGTCCTGGGCGGCCCAGCGCTTCCCCTGCTCCAGCACCAGCACATCGTAGCCCTTCTCGGCCAGGCGCATGGCGCTCACGCTGCCGCCGAAGCCCGAGCCGATGACGATGTGGTCGTGGATGCGGTCCTCGCCCATGTGCGTCCCAAATCTACCGGCCGGACGGCGCGGCGTCGACTCAGAACTGGAAGTAGATGAAGGGCAC
>DDRC01000237.1:1559-1987 GCA_002342985.1 Flavobacteriales bacterium UBA2426 | reverse complement strand
CGTCACGGTCTGGTAGATGAGCATCACCGCGGCGGCGCAGGCCAATGCCATGGCCCAGAGCGGGAGCGCGGCGAAGCGCTCGCGGTAGCGCTGCTTGAGCGACTCGGGCAGCCAGTGGATGACGAGCCCGGCCAGGGTGACGCCCAGCACGCTGCGGAAGGCCCAGAGCACATCGCCGGCCAGGTGTAGGCCGAAGTCGCTGGTCACCTGGTGGAGGAAGGCATTGGCGGTCTCCAGGTCGGGGCTGCGGAACCAGATGCGCGTGAAGCTGATGAAGGTGAAGGTGAGGAGCACCGACCAGGCGTGCGCGGCCCAGTGCGTGCTGCGGCCCCAGGGGCTGATGCGCTTCCAGGCCTTGTGCACCACCAGCCCCAGGCCGTTGAGGCCGCCCCAGATCACGAACATCCAGCTGGCGCCGTGCCACAGGC
>DDRC01000237.1:1170-1423 GCA_002342985.1 Flavobacteriales bacterium UBA2426 | reverse complement strand
GCTGGCGCCGTGCCACAGGCCGCCGATGAGCATGGTGATCATGAGGTTGAGGTTGGTGGTGATGGCATTGTGCACCGCCGGGGAGAGGCGAACGAGCACAGCGGCGAGGGCCACGACGGACAGGTACACCACCGGCAGCCACCACCATCCCGTGAGCAGGATGAGCGCTGCGCCGATGATGCCGAGCATGATCCAGGAGAAGAGCGATCCGCCCCGGTTGCCGCCCATGGGGATGTAGAGGTAGTCGCGCAGC
>DDRC01000237.1:534-1053 GCA_002342985.1 Flavobacteriales bacterium UBA2426 | reverse complement strand
GTAGAGGTAGTCGCGCAGCCAGGTGCTCAGGCTCATGTGCCAGCGGCGCCAGAAGTCGCCCACGTCGGCGGCCTTGTAGGGGCTGTTGAAGTTCTTGGTGAGGCGGAAGCCCATGAGCAGGGCGATGCCGATGGCGATGTCGGTGTAGCCGCTGAAGTCGGCGTACACCTGCAGGGAGTAGCCGTAGAGCGCCAGCAGGTTCTCGAAGCCGGTGTAGCGCAGCGGGTCGGCGAACACGCGGTCGATGAAGTTCACCGCGATGTAGTCGCCCACCACCATCTTCTTCAGCAGCCCGTTGAGGACCCAGAACACAGCCATGCCGAACTCCGCGCGCGAGAGCCGGAAGGGCTGGGCGATCTGGGGGATGAACTCCGAGGCGCGCACGATGGGGCCGGCCACCAGCTGCGGGAAGAAGCTCACGTAGAAGCCGAAGTCGAGCAGGTTGCGCACCGGCTTCAGGTGGCCGCGGTACACGTCGATCGCGTAGCTCATGCACTGGAACGTGTAGAAGCTGATGCC
>DDRC01000237.1:0-352 GCA_002342985.1 Flavobacteriales bacterium UBA2426 | reverse complement strand
CACCTTGTTCTCCACGAAATGCGCATCCCAGGCGGCGTTGGCCCAGCGGGCGAAGTAGTTCACCGGTTCGAAGGCGGTGCCCAGCAGGGCGTTGACGTTCTCCACCACGAAGTGCGCGTACTTGAAGTAGCCCAGCACGAGCAGGTTGAGCGTTACGCTGAGCGCGAGCAGCAGCCGCTTGCGGAGCCGGTCCTGCGCNNGCGGCGCTGGCCCTGCCGATGAAGAAGTCCATGACGATGCTGAAGCCCAGCAGCCCCACGAACAGCCCGCTGGTCTTATAGTAGAAGAAGAGGCTCACGGCGAAGAGCCAGCCGCTGCGCCAGAGGGGGCGCCGGTGCACGATGCTGAAGCC
>DDRC01000234.1:24141-24654 GCA_002342985.1 Flavobacteriales bacterium UBA2426 | reverse complement strand
TTGAGCGCGATCACGAGCACGTAATCGAGCATGCTGCGCTTGCCGAAGCACTGCACCACCTCGATCCACACCTTGGGGATGAAGTAGAGCTGGCCATAAATGGGAATCAGCACCTTCCAAGCATCGCTCGCCGGACGGCCCACGATGCGCATGAAGACGATGACGTTCCAGATCGGGATGAAGGCCGCAATCCCGGGCTGACGGCACTTCTCGTAGAGGCGCCATTGCGCCAGGATGGCGATGGCCGCGATGAAGCCCAAGGCATAGTAGAAAGCGTTGCCCATGCCGAGGGTCTTGTAGAAGTAGTCGTGGAAGGCGATCAGGTAGTCCATGGCGTGCAGGCTTGGTTTTACGGGATGCACCGATTCCAGGCGGGTTCCACCAAAGAGACGGTGCAAATGGCGCCCGGTTGCCTGTCAACGGCCCCTTCTATCCCCAGCCATATGTGAGTTCAGCCAACGGCAGCGCCGGATCCACCAACGGTTCGGCCCACCCGGGCCTCAGGCGCGTGGC
>DDRC01000234.1:12561-23905 GCA_002342985.1 Flavobacteriales bacterium UBA2426 | reverse complement strand
ATCACGTTGCGCAGCTCGCGCACGTTGCCCGTCCACGGCAGCCGCTGGAGTTCCTTGATGGCCTTGTCGCCGATCCTCTTGGGAGCGATGCCCTGCTCGGTGCAGACCTGCTCGATGAAGTGGTCCGCCAGCAAGGGGATGTCCTCCAGGCGCTCGCTCAGGCTGGGCACATGGATGGGGATGACGCTGAGCCGGTGGAACAGATCCTCCCGGAAGCGGCCCTCGGCGATCTCCTTCTTCAGGTCCTTGTTGGTGGCAGCGATCACCCGCACATCCACCTGGATGTCCTTGTCGCCCCCAACGGGGGTGATGCGGCCCTCCTGCAGGGCGCGCAGCACCTTGGCCTGCGCGGCCAGCGCCATGTCGCCGATCTCGTCCAGGAAGAGGGTGCCGCCGTGCGCCAGCTCGAACTTGCCCTTGCGGTCCTTGATGGCGCTGGTGAAGCTGCCCTTCATGTGGCCGAAGAGCTCGCTCTCGATCAGCTCGCCGGGTATGGCAGCGCAATTCACCTCGACATAGGGGCCGCTGGCTCGGCCGCTCTTCTGGTGGATGAGCCGCGCCACCCCCTCCTTGCCTGCCCCGTTCCCGCCGGTGATGAGGACGCGCGCATCGCTGGGCGCCACCTTCTCGATCATCTCGCGGATCTGGCCGAGGGCCTTGCTCTCGCCGATCATCTGCACGGTGCCGCCCTTGGCCTTGCCCACTTTCTGCCGCAGCACCTTGGTCTCCTGCACCAGGTTGCCGCGGTCCAGCGCATTGCGAACGCTGACCAGGATGCGATTGATGTCCGGGGGCTTCTGGATGAAGTCGAAAGCCCCCTTCTTCAGCGCATCCACAGCGGTATCGATGGTGCCATGCCCGCTGATCATCACCACGGGCAGGTCGGGGGCGTGTGCCTGCAGCTTCTCCAGCACCTCGATGCCATCCACCTTGGGCATCTTGATGTCGCAGAGCACCAGGTCGAATCGGCCCTTGGTCGCCTTCTCCAATCCTGCTGCCCCGTCCTCCGCCTCGTCCACCTTGTGCTTCTCGTGCTCGAGTATGTCGCGCAATGCGGCACGGATCGCTTTCTCGTCGTCGATGATGAGGATATGGGCCATGGGTAGCTGCGGTCTTCTCCGCGGTTGGCAAAGATGGCATCCGGTCGGTTAGGCGCTCCCTGGACCGGCAGTCCGTTCAATGCTGCAGCGGCCGCTTCTTGATCATGCCGCCGCGTGTGTCCTTCACGGGGCTCATCACCACGAAGGCGTTGGGGTCGATCTTCTCGATCTCGGTGAGCACGCGGCTGAGCTCCAGCCGGGTGATGACGCAGTAGATGATCTCCGTCTCGTGGCTCACGCCGTCCTTGCCGTAGCCGCGCCTCCCCGCATACACGGTCATCCCGCGGCCCATCACATGGCTGATCATGTGGCGCAGCTCCGCGTGGTGCGGACTGATGATCGTGAGGCCGGTGTACTCCTCGATGCCCTCGATCACGAAATCGACCGTCTTGCTGGCGGCCAGGTAGGTGACCATGGCATAGAGCGCGGTTTCCACGCTGAGCAGCCAGGCCGCCGCGCCGAAAATCACCACGTTGATCACCATGATGATGTCGCCGATGGTGGTGCCCAGCTTCCGGCTCAGGTAGAGCGCCACCACCTCAGTGCCGTCGATGACGCTGCCTCCGCGCACGGCCAGGCCGATGCCGGCCCCGAGGAAGAAGCCGCCGAACACCGCCACCAGCAGCTTGTCGTGCGTGACATCGGGGAAATGCACCGTGGCCGTGACCAGGGCCAATGCGGCGATGGCCGCGGTGGTCTTGAAGGCGAACTCGCGGCCGATGATGCGATAGGCCGCCACCATGAAGGGCGCGTTCACCAGCACCAGGAGCACGGGCAGCGGCAGGCCCGTGAGGTGCGTGCAAAGCAGGGCTATGCCTGTGGCGCCGCCATCGATGAAGGCACTCGGGATGAGGAATCCCTCGAGCCCGAAGGCCGCGCTGAAAACACCCAACGTGATGAACACCACATCCTTCAGCCGGCGGCGGAAGGTGACGCGCAGGGCGTGCAGCCGTCGCGCTCGGCGATAGCGGCTGTTCTCCCCGGCGGCCTGCCTGGGCACGGGCATCCGTTTGAGCAGGTTGTGCCGGCGCTTTCTGGACATGCGCCCAAAATAGCCGTCCGGTGCATCGCTCAGGACACCGCCGCGCCTTCCTTCAGCGCATAGCGGCTCCAGGCCAGCTCGCGGATTCCGCCGGCCAGCAGTACACGGTCGACCTGGATGAGCGCATAGGGGATGGTGTCCACGCGGTGCTCGGGAAGTCCGGGCACCTGCAGGCGCTCGGCACGGTCCATGCGGAGCATTCGGTCCTTCAAGGCATCGAACTCCCTCGCCGAGAACGCCAGGGTGACGGCATCAGGAGCGAGCGTATCCCCGCGCTCGGCGGTGATGATGCGCGCAAGTGAATCGAAGCTGCCCGCGCTTCCCACGAGCACATGCGGCTCCTGCCGCTCCACCACGGCATAGAGCGCCTCCAGGCGGTCGTCGAGGTGCGCGGCGATGCGGGCCTCCTGTTCGACGGTGATGGGATCGCTGATGGGGATCCGCGCGCGCAGGCGCGTGACGCCGAGCTCGAAGCTGCGCTTCCACATGAGGGCCTTGTCCGTGGCCAGGATGAACTCGGTGCTCCCGCCGCCGATGTCCATCACCAGCGAAGGCTGAGCGCCAAAGCGCACGGCCTGCCGCACCCCGGCCAGGATCAGTTCGGCCTCCCGATCTCCGGGGATGATGCCGATCGCGATGCCCAGCCCGCGCTCCGCTGCCTGCACGAAGTCCTGCGCATTGCGGGCGTTCCGCAACGCGCTGGTGCCAAAGCCACGGATGCTCCTGGCTCCATGCTCCAACGCCGTGGCCTTGTGCAGACGCAGCGCCTCCATCCCGCGCTCGAAGGCGTCCGGCGCGATGAGCCCCTGCTCAATGCCCCCCTTCCCCAGGAACACCGGCAGCTCCACGCTGTGGACAATGCGCAGCCCAGCCTGGCCCTGCTCAAAGACCAGCAGGTTGAAGGTGTTGGTGCCGAGGTCGATGATGGCATCCATGGTATATGCTCGACCCTCCAGGCCTAGGCTACGGACGGTGCACCGCGCATTGGGAACAGCCATCAGCCCTTGTAGAGCAACCACCGCCCAAGCTCCTTCCAGCTCACCTTCTTCCCGTACATGAGGATGCCCGTTCGGTAGATGCGGCCGGCCAGCCACACGCTGCCGATGAAGGTGGCCACCAGCAGGGCCATGCTCAGGAGGAGTTGCCAGGCCGGCACCGTGCCCATCACCACCCGCACCATCATCACGATCGGGGCGGTGAAGGGCACAAGACTTCCCCAGAGCACGGCCGGGCTCTCCGGATTGAGCACGCCCAGCTGCGCGATGAAGATGGCCACGATCATGGGCAGCGTCACCGGGAACATGAACTGCTGCGTGTCCGTCTCGCTGTCCACGGCGCTGCCGATGGCCGCGAGCAGCGAGCTGTAGAGCAGGTAGCCCCCGATGAAGAAGAAGGCGAACACGGCCAGCACCAAGGGGATGTTCACCTGCGCGATGAGATCCATCACCTTGTCGCTGTCCACGGCCTTGGCGGGTGCACCCTGCTGCTCCAGCAGCTGCTGCTCCACCTGGGCGGTCATGCCGTTCTCCGCGAGCGCGGCGGGGTCGAACCCCGAGCTGGCGAACAGGGCAAGGCCCACCACCACCATGATGACGGTGATGCCGATCCAGAGCATGAACTGCGTGAATCCGACCATGGCCACGCCCACGATCTTGCCCATCATGAGCTGGAAGGGTCGCACGCTGCTGATGAGCACCTCGACGATCCGGTTCTGCTTCTCCTCCATCACGCCGCGCATCACCTGCACGCCGTACATGAAGATGAAGATGAACATGAAGTAGCCGAAGAAGAACCCGATCATCGCACGCTCCTGAGCGAAGGACTCGTTGTCCACGTCCTCGATGTCGAAGCTGCGGATGTCCAGCGGCCGTCGCACGCGCTCGAAGGCCTCGGGATCGATGCTGGCCTGCTGGAGCCGGGCGAGCTCGATGCTCTTGTCGAGCTGCCCGCGGATGTGGTTCATCACGAACTCGCTGGGCAGCGACTTGTAGTAGAGATCGGCCCGCGGGTCGTTGAGCACGCCGGGGAGGAGGTTGATCCGCACGGTGAAGGGGCTGGCCTTGAAGGCCGAATCCGTCCACTGGTGGCCATCGAGGAAGAACCGAACATTGCGGCCATCCTCGAGCCGCCGGCCGATCACCCCCTCGGTATCCACCACCAACACCTGGTGCTCCGTGGCCTCCTGGGCGCCGATCCACGCCATGGCCAGGATCGCCCCCGTGATGAGCACGGGCCCCAGGATGGTCATGATCAGGAAGCTGGGCTTCCGCACGCGGGTGATGAACTCGCGCCAGATGATGAGGCGGATCTTATTCATGTGCGCAGGTATTCATGTGGGCGTGTGCGCATGCCGGCGGTCGGCGCGCGGTCCGCATGGGCACAGGCTCATTCGGTCATCCCTTTTGCCACCGTCGCTGGCTCGCGCTCGCTCACCACACGGATGAAGATGTCGTGCATGCGCGGCACCTCCTCCTGCACGCCATAGACCTCCACCGTGGGCAGGAGCTGGCGCAGCACATCGTTGAGCTTCGCGCCCTTCCCGAGCCGGATGCGCGCGCGGCTGTATTCCCCGCTCTCCTCGGCCTCGAGCAGCTCGCCGGTGAAGGCCAGGGCATTGGCCAGCGCCACCTTGCTGCCCTTGTACTCGACCCGGTAGGTGCTGTCGGAGTAGCGCCGGCGGATCTCGCGCACATTGCCATGCAGCATCAGGCGCGCCTTGTCGATGAGGCCGATGTGGTCGCACAGCTCCTCCACGCTCGGCATGCTGTGGGTGCTCAGCATCACGGTGACGCCCGCATCGCGCAGGCGGAGGATCTCGCTGCGGATCAGCTCGGCGTTGATCGGGTCGAAGCCGCTGAAGGGCTCGTCAAGGATGAGCAGCCGGGGCTCATGCAGCACGGTGGTGATGAACTGCACTTTCTGCGCCATGCCCTTGCTGAGTTCCTCCACCTTCTTGTTCCACCAGCCCGCCATCTCCCACCGCTCGAACCACTCCTTCAGGCGCTTGGCGGCATCGGCCTTCTTGAGGCCCTTGAGCTGCGCCAGGTAGAGCGCCTGCTCGCCCACCTTCATCTTCTTGTACAGACCACGCTCCTCGGGGAGATAGCCCATGCGCGCGACATCCTCTGGCCCCATCTCGTGGCCATCGAGCAGCACGCGCCCCTCATCCGGGCCGGTGATGCGGGTGATGATGCGGATGAGCGTGGTCTTGCCCGCTCCGTTGGGGCCGAGGAGCCCGAAGACCTGTCCGGAAGGCACCTCCATGGTAATGCCATCGAGGGCGGTGAAGGCGCCGAAGCGCTTGGTGATCCCTTGCAGCTCAAGCATGCGTGGCGGCGAAGATAGACGGGGGCGCCGGCGGCTTCCGGGCCGCGCATGGATCGACCTGACCGGCGGTCACGGCGGGAGGCCTCAGCGGCCCCAGTCCACCCTCACCCCTGCCGTGAGCCAGCGACCCGGCAGCGCCACGTTGCCGCGATCCACCTGCTCCGCATCCAGGAGATTGGTGGCGCCCACCTGCAAGGTGAGCGGTCCCAGCCTTCGGTCGATGCGCATGTCGAGCCGCAGCGGTGAGGGATAGGCCAGCTCCCGCCCGTCCGGAAGGCCGGCATAGGTGCCATTCCGGGTGCGCCACGACAGGTCCGCGCGGAACATCCAGTGCCGAGCCACGCGCTGCACCCACCACAGCACGGCGTTGTGCTCCAGGTAGTCGAGCACATAGAGCGAGGTGAACGGGAAGGACCGCTGGTCCGACCACTGGTAGCCGTAAAGCAGACCACCTTCTCCGTTCCTGCGGCCCGGCCGGAGGTCGAACTGGATCTCGATGCCGTTCAGGTCCACTTCAGTGAGGTTGGCAGCGCGCGTCACCGGGTCTCCGGGCAGGCGCACCCAGTCGATCAGGTCCATGCCCTTGCGGCGCCAGGCGCAAACCACCAGGCTCCACGCTTCACGGTGCATCCGATGGCCCGCCTCCACCTGATCGGCGTGCTCCGCGCGGAGGTCCTTGCTCCCCTGGGCACCGCCCCGCGTATAGTAGAGGTCCGTCCAGGTCGGGAACCGGAAGGCACGGCCCGCGCTCACGTAGGATACCTGCCCCTCGGACCACCGGTGGTACAGGTCGATACCCGGCGCCCATTCGGGCGCGAAGTCCGAGTTGACGTTGAGCAGCACACCCGCGTCCACGCCCCAGCGCCGCAGCTCCGTGCGGTGGTCGAGATGAAGCGCTAGGTTGCGGCGTTCAGCCCTGCGCGTGAATGCCTCTCGCGCGCCCCGGGCCGCGATGGGCTGCGCCATCGGCTCGCCCAGCACATTGCTCAGGATGCGCTCCAGGCGGGCATGCGCCCCGATGGCGGTGGTGCCGGCCCTCCATCGTCGCTTGATGCTGGCATCGGCGCCCGATACCTGCGTGCGGTGGCGGTTGTGGAAGGTGTAGAAGAGGGTGGGCGCGAACCGCGCGGTATCGGCCTCGCCGCGGATGAAGAAACCACCGGCGTGGCGGTAGTACCCGTCACTCTCGCGGAACAGCTGGAAACGGTCGTCGTGGCGCCGCTCATAGGCCTTGATGCTCCACTTCCATGGGGCGTCTTCGCAGCGCGCCTCTGCGGCGGCGAGGTAGCTGCCGATGATCTCCTGCTGATCGGGGAAGGCGGACGAGTAGTGGTTCTGGGCGCCGAAGCGTCGGTGCAGGCCGGCGAGCTGGCCCCTCACCACCAAGCGCCGGAATCGGTACAGCGCGGAAAGGTGTCCGCCGGTACGGTCCATGTCGCTGTTGGGGACATGGCCGGCGTGCCTGCCGTGGAATGCGGAGAGGCGCACACCGCCCTTGGCCCATCCGATGGCCTGTGCCACCCGAACCAGGCCGGCGCCGAACTCCCCGCCCTCCACCTGCAGGCTTCCCTTGCGCCCCTCCGGAGCACGGGTCAGCACATTGATCGCGCCCGTCATGGCACTGGCCCCGAAGGTGCGTGCCGCACCGCCGTAGAGCACCTCGATCCGCTCAATGGCATCGCCCAGCAGCGGCAGGTTCATCAGGTGGTGTCCGGTCTGCGGGTCGGTCATGGGTATGCCGTCCACGAGCACCAGGGCCTGGTCGAAGGTGCCTCCACGGATTCCGATGTCGGTCTGTGCATCGAACGGTCCACGCTGGCGGACGTCGACCAAGGTGGCCGTGCGGAGCAGTTCGCTCACCTCCGGCCGCGGAGCGGTTGCAATGCGCAGCGAATCCAGCACCTGCAGATGGCGTGCGGTGCGGGGGAGCGGGCTGGTGATGCGCGTAGCCGTGACCTGCACGGTGTCCAGACGCTGCGCGTCCGTGCCCTGGCCATGCAGCCCTCCGGCGAAGGCGATGCACCCGGACAGGAGCACTCGGCGCGCGCAGGACCACGGCATGGGGCCGCGAAAATGCACCCGGCCGGGTGAATGCCCCACACCGGGTCCCATCGTGCCCATCATCATGACCGGAAGCCGTCTCACGGGGTATCTTCCCCCGCTGAACACCGGGCCATGGCCACAGTAAAGGGACTCCGCGCCATGCTGGAGGAGGTCGGCGACATCACCGCCTTCGCGGGCCGCTTCTTCGCGAATGCGTTCCACGCCCGCTTTGAATGGAGCGAGCTCTTCCGCCAATGCTTCCTGAACGGCTACCGCTCGCTTCCCCTGGTGGGCATCACGGCCTTCATCATGGGCCTGGTGCTCACCGTGCAGAGCAGGCCCACCCTCGAGCGGTTCGGGGCAGCCAGCATGCTCCCGGCCATGGTGGCCATCAGCGTGGTGCGCGAGATCGCCCCTGTGATCACCGCGCTCATCGGAGCGGGCAAGATCGGCAGCAGCATGGGCGCAGAGCTCGGCAGCATGAAGGTGACCGAGCAGATCGACGCCATGGAGGTGAGCGGCACCAATCCCTTCCGCTACCTGGTCGTGACCCGGGTCTGGAGCACGACCCTGATGCTTCCGGTGCTCGTGGTGCTGAGCGATGCCATCGCCATCTGGGCCACCTGGATCGGCGTGAACATCAAGGATGACGTGAGCTGGGACCTGTTCTACCGGCAGGTCTTCGATTCGCTGGAGTTCTCCGACTTCGTGCCGGCCTTCATCAAGAGCTACTTCTTCGGCTTCGCCATCGGCATCGTGGGCTGCTACCGCGGCTATGCCACCGAGAAGGGCACGGAGGGGGTCGGGCAAGCCGCGCACACCGCCGTGGTCACCGCCTCGCTGCTCATCTTCATCCTCGACCTCATCGCCGTGCAGATCACGGACATCCTCGGCCTCAATTGAGATGGAAACCCTGACCGTGCCCCAGGCCCCGCAGGCCGCCATCACCGACGAGCGCGTGGTGGAGGTACGCGGCCTGGTGAAGGCCTTCGGCGCCAACAGGGTGCTCAACGGCTTCGACCTCGACCTGCGGCGCGGCGAGAACCTGATGGTGCTGGGCAAGAGCGGGAGCGGGAAGAGCGTGTGCATAAAGTGCATCGTCCGGCTGCTCCAGCCCGATGCCGGCAGCATCCGCGTGCTGGGCCAGGATGTGCTGGCCCTGGGGCAGGAGGAGCTCGACAGGCTGCGCGTCCGCATCGGCTTCCTGTTCCAGAGCAGCGCGCTTTACGACAGCATGACCGTGCAGGAGAACCTGGAGTTCCCCCTCCGCAGGCATTGGCTGGCCCGCGATGCCCGCAGTACCAACGACCTCGTTGAGGAAGTGCTCAACGCCGTGGGCCTCCCGCACACGCGCGACCTTTACCCCAGCGAGCTCAGCGGCGGCATGAAGCGGCGCATCGGGCTGGCGCGCACGCTGATCCTGAAGCCGGAGATCGTGCTCTACGACGAGCCGACCACCGGCCTCGACCCGATCACCGGCAAGGAGATCGTTGAGCTGATCCTGCAACTGCAGCGCAGCTACAACACCTCCTCCATCATCATCTCGCACGACCTCAACGTGGCGAAGCTCGCCGCCAACCGCATCATCGTCCTGCACGAAGGACGCAACCACGTGGAGGGCAGCTACGACGATCTTCGCGCCTCCAACGACCCCGTGGTGCGCTCATTCTTCATCTTCATGTGATGGCCAAGGAAGGGAATGTGAACGCTCGCCTCGGGCTCTTCGTGCTGATCGGCACGGCGGTGCTCGTCGTAGGCCTGTACCTGCTCGGCAGCAAGCGCGGGCTCTTCAGCAGCACCATGACCGTGAGCGCCGAGTTCAGGCAGGTGGGCGGCCTGCGCCCGGGCAACAACGTGCGCTACGCCGGCATCAATGTGGGCACGGTGGAGCGCCTCTCCATCGTCAATGACAGCACCGTGCGCGTGGACATGGCCATCCGCGCCGATCAGGTCGAGCACCTGCGCAGCAACGCCGTGGCCACCATCGGCTCCGACGGCCTCATGGGCAACAAGCTGGTGAACCTGGAGCCGGGCGATGGCCCGGGCGAACCGCTCGCGGAGGGGGCCGTCCTGCCCACCTCGGTGCCGCTCGACACCGATGCCATGCTGCGCACCCTCGACCTCACGAACGACAACCTCGCCGCCATCACCTCCGACCTGCGGCAGCTGGCCGAACGGCTCAACAGGCCGGGCAGCGTGATCGACCTGTTCACGGACACCGTCCTGGCCGAGCAGCTCCGCGGCTCTCTGGGCGAGCTCAATGCCACCGCCGCCGCCGCCCACGCCGCCACCCGACAGGTGAACGAGCTCGTGGCCGATGTACGCGGCGGCAAGGGCGCCCTAGGCACCCTGATCGGCGACCCCGTAGCGGAGGAGCAGGTGAAGGGCCTGCTCCACCAGCTCCAGGTCCTCTCCGACTCGCTGGCCCGTGCAGCCGGACAGGTCGACCGTTTCAGCACGGGCCTCAACGACCAGCAGGGACTTGCGCATACCCTCACCCGGGACACCGCCGTGGCCGGCGAAGTGCGGCGCTCCATTGCCAACCTGGAGAAGGGGACCGCCACCCTCAATGAGAACCTCAATGCCCTCCAGCGCAACTGGTTCTTCCGCAAGTACTTCAAGGAGAAGGAAAGGGACCTGAAGCGCGACGGCCGGTCGCGGCCCTAGGGCAGGAAGCGTCCGCGCTCCGCCTCCGTCGGCACGCGGCACGCATCGCGCTTGCCGAACCAGGCATACCGGTTGCGCGCCACCCAAGTATAGATTCCATCCCGGATGAAGCTTGGCACCAGCAGCAGCAGACCGTAGCCGCGCCGCCAACCGCCCAAGTCCATGAGGATGCGTATGGCCGCCGCCGAGCGCTGCAGCACCACGCCTCGGCGCAGGTAGACCACGCTTTCAAGCCCTTGAGCCAGGCCGACTGGAAGCTGCTCCTGCGCGGTGGGCCCTTGCAGCGGCGCGAAACGGAAGCGCGCGGACCTGTCAATCCGGAGCAACCGGTCAACGAATCGGTTGCACAGGCCGCAAACGCCGTCGAAGAAGATGATTCCGCTGCTGCTTGACGGGGTGCGCTGGCTCGGCACAGGGCAAAGCTAGATCCATGGGTCCTGAACCCGCCGGCAGCCGCTGAACGAGCCCCACCCAGCAGGGTGCTGGCTGATGGCTGCATCAGCACAAACGCTCAATACGGCCAGTGGTGCCAGCAACGGCCAAATAGAAGGGCGCTCTTCCGGGCGCCCTTCCACAGTGGTCTTGCTCATTCGTGCCTCTACTCCGCCAGCACGAGCACGGTGTTGTTCATCACCTCCACCACGCCGCCCTTCACGGCGAAGGACTCCTCGCCCTTCTCGGTCTTCACTTTCACCTCACCGGCCTTGAGCACCGTGATCAGCGGGGCATGGTTGTTCAGGAAGCCCAGGCTGCCATCCACGCCGGGTACGGTGACACCGGTGGCCTCGCCCTTGAAGAGCTCCTTGTCGGGGGTGATTATTTCAACGCGCATCGGTGCTTGCTGACGGTTGCCTGATGTCCTATGCCTGACCCCGATCGCCCGCCCGGGCTCAGGCAAAGGACCTCGGACGAATGCTAGGTGCCTAAAGTATGCAGAGCGTTTCGGTGTCTTTCTACGGGCGGTGCAACGGGCTTAGGCCTTCGCGGCTTCTGCGAGCATCTTCTTACCGGCGGCGATCACGTCCTCGATGCTGCCCTTCAGGTTGAAGGCCGTCTCGGGGTACTCGTCCATCTCGCCGTCGAGGATCATGTTGAAGCCCTTGATGGTCTCCTCGATGGGCACCATCACGCCCTTGAGGCCGGTGAACTGCTCGGCCACGAAGAA
>DDRC01000234.1:11971-12367 GCA_002342985.1 Flavobacteriales bacterium UBA2426 | reverse complement strand
GAAGGGCTGGCTGAGGAAGCGCTGCACCTTGCGGGCGCGGTTCACGGCCATTTTATCCTCCTCGCTCAGCTCGTCCATGCCGAGGATGGCGATAATGTCCTGCAGCTCCTTGTAGCGCTGCAGGATGGCCTTCACGCGCTGGGCGCAGTTGTAGTGCTCGGCGCCCACGATGGCCGGGGTGAGGATCCGGCTGGTGCTGTCCAAGGGGTCCACCGAGGGATAAATGCCGAGCTCGGCGATGTTGCGGCTCAGCACCGTGGTGGCGTCGAGGTGCGCGAAGGTGGTGGCGGGGGCGGGGTCGGTCAGGTCGTCCGCGGGCACGTACACGGCCTGCACCGAGGTGATGGAGCCGCGCTTGGTGGAGGTGATGCGCTCCTGCATGGCGCCCATCTCGGT
>DDRC01000234.1:8117-11767 GCA_002342985.1 Flavobacteriales bacterium UBA2426 | reverse complement strand
GAAGCGGAAGATGTTGTCCACGAAGAAGAGGATGTCGCGGCCGCCGCTCTGCTCATCGCCATCGCGGAAGTACTCGGCGAGGGTGAGGCCGCTCAGGGCCACGCGGGCGCGGGCGCCGGGCGGCTCGTTCATCTGTCCGAAGATGAAGGTGGCTTGGCTGGAGGCGAGGTCGTCGTAGTTCACCTTGCTCAGGTCCCAGCCGCCGTGCTCCATGCTGTGCTTGAACTCTTCGCCGTACTTGATGATGCCGGCCTCGATCATCTCGCGCAGCAGGTCGTTGCCCTCACGGGTGCGCTCGCCCACGCCAGCGAACACGCTGTAGCCGCTGTAGCCCTTGGCGATGTTGTTGATCAGCTCCTGGATGAGCACCGTCTTGCCCACGCCAGCGCCGCCGAACAGACCGATCTTGCCGCCCTTGGCGTAGGGCTCGATGAGGTCGATCACCTTGATTCCGGTGAAGAGCACCTCGGTGCTGGTGCTCAGTTCCTCGAACTTGGGGGCCTCGCGGTGGATGGGATAGCTCTTGCCCGAGCCCACGGGCTTCATGCCGTCGATGGCCTGGCCGGTCACGTTGAATAGGCGGCCCTTGATGGCATCACCGATGGGCATGCTGATGGGCCTGCCCTGGCCTACCACCTCGGCCCCGCGCTGCAGGCCGTCCGTGCTCTCCATGGAGATGGCCCGAACGGTGTCCTCGCCGATCAGCTGCTGGGTCTCCAGCACCAGCACCGACCCGTCAGGGCGAGTGATGTGGAGCGCGTCGTAGATGTTGGGCAGGTCATTGCCGGCCTCGAAGCGTACGTCGACCACCGGTCCGATGACCTGGACGACCTTTCCGATGTGCTTGGACATGAGGAAGTTGGACTGTTCGTGAGGGCGTACCTCCGTTTTGCGGCCGCGAAGGTAGGGGTTCCCCGGAGAAGGACCAACGGCGGTTCTCAACAGGTGTTCATGACGGGTGGCCCGCCCCGGGAGGGGGCCTTGTGGCCGGCAGGCCCGACCTTCGCCCCAACCATGCAGGTACACACCGACATCGCCGATTTCAAGGGCGTGAAGCGGCCCGTGCTCACCACGGGCACCTTCGACGGCGTGCATCGCGGCCACCGCGCGATCATCGACCGGCTCATCGCACGGGCCCGGAAAGAGGAGGGCGAGAGCGTGCTCTTCACCTTCCATCCGCATCCCCGCATGGTGCTTTTCCCCGGCGATGATGAGCTGAAGCTGCTGAGCACCCAGGAAGAGAAGCGCGCCCTGTTGGAGGCCGCCGGCCTCGACCACCTGCTGGTAGTCCCCTTCAGCCGCCAATTCTCGCGCATGCACGCCATCGATTACGTCCGCGACGTGCTCGTGGGCGCCATCGGCGTGCGCGCCGTCGTCATCGGATACGACCACCGGTTCGGCCGCAACCGCGAGGGCGACCTCGTGCTGCTGCGCCAGCTGGGGGAGGCCTACGACATCGCGGTGGAGGAGATCCCCGCTCAGGAAGTCGACCGGGTGAAGGTGAGCAGCACCAAGATCCGCCAGGCACTGCTGATCGGCGAGGCCCGCGCAGCCAATGAGCTGCTCGGCTACCGCTACCCCTTGACCGGCGTGGTGGTGAAGGGCGACCAGCTGGGCCGCACCATGGGCTATCCCACCGCCAACATCGGGGCCATCGATCCGCAGAAGCTCATTCCGGCCGACGGGGTCTATGCCGTAGAGGTGGCGCTGAAGGACGGCCTGCACGGCGGCATGCTCTACATCGGCGAACGGCCCACCCTGGCGGGTGCTGCCCACCGCAACGTGGAGGTCAACATCTTCGATCTGGACCGCGATCTGTACGGCGAAGCCATTACCGTGCGTTTCATCGACCGGATCCGTGGCGACCAGCGCTTCGAGAGCCTGGAGGCCCTCACGCAGCAGCTGCATGCGGACCGGCGCATCGCCATGCAACGGATCAACGAACCCCGGCACTGATGCGCCACGCGCTGCTCACCACCCTTCTGCTGCTGACGGCCGCTGCGGCCCGGGCGCAATTGCTCTCGCAAGCCGCGCTCGACTCCACCCGCACCTACCGCAGCCTGGAGCGGGCCTTGGCCGAGCCGGACCGGGTCTACCGGCTCGACCTCTCGGGCCAGAAACTGAAGGCGGTGCCCGAGGGCATCCGCCAGCTGAACCGCCTGAACGCGCTTGACCTCAGCGGCAACAGGCTGAAGGAACTCCCCGCATGGCTCGGCGAGCTCACCGCCATGCAGGAGTTCCGCGCCTCACGCAACCGCCTGTCGCAGTTCCCCGAAGCCGTGTGCAAGTGGCGGCACCTGAAGCGCCTGGACCTGAGCCGCAATGACATCGCTGCCGTACCCAAGTGCGCCGGCGGGCTCAAGCAACTTGTTTCGCTCGACCTCTGGGATACCGACGTGGCCGACTTCCCGAGGGAGCTGGGCGACATGGACGCCCTGCGCTTCCTGGACCTGCGGAACATCCAGTACAGCCAGGAGGAGATGGACCGCATCCAGGAACTGCTGCCGAAGACCAAGATCCACTTCAGCGCACCGTGCGACTGCGGCATGTAGCGCCCCTGCCACGCTGCAGCCGGGGGTGAACACCCGGTTGTCGCGCCCCCTCGACCCGCTCTCACCCACCCCGACCACCTTGGCCTGGACCGCTATCGAAGCCGCCGCCGCCGCGGGCAACCTGACGTACACCGTGCTGATGCTCTATGAGCGGCGCGTGGGCTGGCTGTTCGGCATCGTCGCCTCGGCGCTGGGTGTCGCCCTGTTCCTCCACCAACAGGTGTATGCCCAAGTGGCGCTCAACGCCTTCTATGTCGGCATGGGCGTCTACGGCTGGAGGACCTGGGGCCGGAGCAGCTCAGATGCCTTGCCCATCACCCGCCGCAAGCCGCGCTTCCATCTAGGCATCGTGGCCCTTGGCGCACTGCTCACGCTCTGCCTTGCCCTGGCCCTCCGCCTGCTTCCCGATGCCCGGCTCACCGGGCTGGACGGCTTTGCCACCGCCTTCAGCCTGCTCGCCACATGGATGCTGGCCCGCAAGATCCTCGAGAACTGGGCCTACTGGATCGCGGCGGATGCCGTGGCCATCGCGCTCTATGCGCTGCTCGGCATGTGGTGGTACGCGGCGCTCTACATCATCTACGTGGGGCTCTCCATCTCCGCGCTGGTCCGGTGGCACCGGACGTGGAAGGCGGCTCAGGGCTGATCCACCGGCGGCAGGTCGCCATGCCCCCGCTTCAGCGGCCGCTCGTAGAAAGTGATGGTGAGCAGCAGGAAGAAGAGCAGGTACTGACTGTCCTCGATAGGAATCGTGTTGAGGCGGATGCCGAGGTTCTCCGCATCGTTGTACCACACGATGGGCTCCTCGAGCAGCCAGCCGGTGAGGATGCCGTTCACCAGGAAGAAGGGGATTAGGCTCACGGCATAGCCCAGATAGAACCGCCCGAGGTAAGGGCTCTTCAACACGAACACATGCAGGGCCAGCATGGCGGCCGTGCTGAGGAAGGTGATGGCGGTGTAGATGCGGTCGATGTGGAGCCCACCGACCACGAGCAGCACCGCGATGAGGGCGATGCTCAGCGGCCGTGCCACCCTCCCCAGGATGTCGCGCCGCACATAATGGCGCAGGGCCTCATAGATGAACACGCAGCTGTAGGG
>DDRC01000234.1:247-7983 GCA_002342985.1 Flavobacteriales bacterium UBA2426 | reverse complement strand
GAACACGCAGCTGTAGGGCACCACCAGGAAGAAGAGCCACTCCTCGATGGGCAGGTGGAAGAACTTCGGGCCGGTGAGGTAGCGCGGGTTGAATCCCCACACCCCATGGGCGGTGAAGATGGCGTCCCAGATGAGGAAGACGGTGGCCATCACCGCGATGCCGGTGAAGAGGCCTGGCCACTTGCGCCAGTACTGCAGCTTGGGCTCGAAGCTCCGCAGCAGCGGGAACGACAGGGTGAAGAGGTCGAGGCCGAGGTAGTAGTAGTGCTCCATCACACGGCGCCCAGCACCAGGTTGAGCCCGGCAAAGAAAACCACCTGCGCCAGCAGCACGGCAGGGCCCAGCGGATTCTCGCGCCGCACCGGAGCGGCGAAGAAGAGCGTGAAGAAGACCGCGCTCACCCCTCCCCACGCGAGGTAGTTCTGCAGCGGGATGTCGCCCTGCGCCCAGGTCCAGAAGCCGAGGTGCACGGCCACGGGCTCAATGAGCAGGTCGAGCGCCACCATGGCTGCGCTGCCCGCCGCCACCTTCAGCCACACCGGAAGGCGCAGGCGCTCCAGGACGGCGCCGATGGCGAAGACAAGCATGCTCCAGTTGAGGCCGATGAGCAAGGGGACGTTGAGCAGCTTGACGCCGAGCACATCGCCGTAGGTGTAGGAACCGAAGACACGGCCCGTCCACACGCCCAGCACTTCCCCGGAATAACCCAGGGCGCCCACCAACAAGGCCAGGGCCACCGTGCGTCGATCAAGGTTGGCGAAGAGCACCATGGCCGCCGCCGTGAGCAATAGGTTGATCGGCGTGAGCGGGAGCACATGCGGGGCCAGGGGCGTGGCCAGGGCAACGAGGCCCACCAGGTGGAGGATCAGCACCAGTCCGGTGGCATGGCGCCGGTCGAGGCGCTGTGCGAGGGTTCTCATGCGCTTGCGGGGGTTCGTTGCGGCGAAGCCGCCGGGATGAGGGAGGCAACGATGCGGGCACTGAGCAGCGCCAGGGGGATGCCGCCACCCGGGTGGACGCTCCCCCCGCAGAAGAAGAGGCCCTGTATGCTGCTGTGGAAATTGGGATGGCGCAGGAAGGCGGACCAGCGCGAATTGCTGCTGGTGCCATACAGCGAGCCCTGCCAGCTGGAGGTGCGCTCGGCGATCATCCGCGGGTCGAGCACCCGCTCCACGGCGATCAAGGGCTCCACATCGACGCCCAGCGTACGCTTCACCTTGGCGGTGATGGCCCGGCGCGCCTGGTGCACCAGCGTGGCGCGGTCCTGGCCGGCATCGCGCGGGGCATTGATCATGGTGAACCAGTTCTCGCCCCCCGCAGGCGCATCGCCGGGCGTGAACTTGCTGGTGATGTTGATGTACACCGTGGGGTCATCATAGACCGCCAGCTTCCCGAAAAGGTGATCGAACTCGGCAGTATAATCGTTGCTGAAGAGGATGTTGTGCAGGCCGAGCTCCGGGAAGCTGCCGCGCACGCCCCAATAGAATACCAAGGCGCTGCTGCTGCGCTCCTGGGCCAGCGTGCGCTCGGGGGCCTTCAGTCCGGGAAGCAGTTTCCGGTAGGTGGGAACGATGTCCATGTTGCTCACCACCAGCTCCGCCGCATGGTCACGGCCGGCGGCACGCACCCCTCTTGCGCGACGGTCCTCTTCATCGAGGAGGATGCGCTCCACCGGCGTACCGAACCTGAACCGGACGCCGAGGTCAACGGCCAGCAGGTGCAGCGCCCGGGCGATGGCGTACATGCCGCCCACCGGGTAGAAGGCGCCCTGCCCGTGCTCCAGACCGGGAATCATGCGCATCAGCCCCGGCGTGGTGAACGGATTGCTGCCATTGTAAGTGGCGAAGCGGTTGAAGAGCTGCACGGCCTTCGGGTGGTCGCCGAGGGCGGTCCGGTTCACGCTGTCCAGGGTGCCCATGAGCTCTGTCGGGCGGGCGCTAGCCAGGGCCTTGAGGAAGCCGCCGCGCAACACGGTGTCCATGCGGTGCAGCGAATGCTCCAGGAATGTGCGTCCGGTGGTGCCCAGCAGCTCCACCGCACGTGCGATATGGGCCTTGGTGCGTTCGACAGGTACGCCCAATCGGTCCTGCAGCTCGGCAGCGAACCGATCGGCATCGCAGAAGCCGGTGACCCGCGTGCCATCCTCCCAGAAGTACCGATTAGCCTCCTCCAGCCGGACGAAGCGGAACCGGCCCTCCATGTCCACGCCGGCCTCCCGGAAAAGCTCCTCCACCAGATCGGGCCGCGTGAATAGCGAAGGGCCCATGTCGAACCGGAAGCCGCCTTCGGTGAACTCGGCCAGCTTGCCACCGGGGGCATCGGCGGCCTCGAAGACCTCCACTTCATGGCCCTTGGCCGCCAAGCGGATGGCGGTCGCCATGCCAGCGATGCCGGAGCCGATGATGATGGCCTTCTTGCGCACGGTGGGGAGAACAGTTGCGAGGCCCGGATCGTTCACTCATTCATGCCCGCGGCCGGTGCCCACGTCACCCTCTCCTTCTTTCGCTACACCGGCTTCAACGCCCGGCTGTGGGGCATGCGGCAGATGGCGGAGATGCGGAAGCCCCTCGCGGCCGTTCCGGGGCTCCGCTTCTTCAAGCTGCTGGGCACGGGCGGCGGCTCCGGTTACGGCTTCTGGCCCGACTTCGGCACCTATGCGCTGCTGGGCAGCTGGGCCTCGCATGAGGACGCCGACCGCTTCCATGCAGGGCATGCCGCGCATGCGGCCTGGCGGGCGCATTCCGCCGAGGTGTACACCCTGCACCTGCGACCCGCTTCGAGCCGCGGCCAGTGGTCAGGCGTGAACCCCTTCGCACCCCAAGCGGATGCACCGGACGATGCGCCTCTGGCGATCCTCACCCGCGCCACCATCAAGCCGGGCTACGTGATCGGGTTCTGGCAGCAGGTGGCGCGCGTGGCGCGCTCCCTGCAAGGCCGCGAAGGGCTCCTGTTCACCAAGGGCGTGGGAGAGCTGCCTTGGGTGGAGCAGGCCACCTTCAGCGTATGGAGGTCCCGTGCGGACATGATGGCCTTCGCCCACGCGCCTTCCCCCCCCCATGCGCAGGCGGTTCGGCGCACGCGACAAGCGGCGGGCTTCAGCGAGGAGCTGTATGCCCGGTTCAGCGTGGTGTCCACGGAAGGCAGCTGGCACGGCCGCAACCCCGTACAGGACGGCTGGCAGGGGCTCGCTGAGCCGCGGACTGAATCCGCTCACTCGCGCACGAACCGCGCGAGCACGGACGCCCCAGGGTGCCCGATGCGGACCAGATAGGCCCCGCCCGCCAACCGGGAAGCATCCACCACCACCGCATCCGAGAACCGCTCGAGCGGCGCTTGCACCGCACGGCCGGAGGCATCCATGATGAGGACCGCGGCGGTTGCAGCGCCCTTCACCCCACCGATCCGAACGCGGTCCGCTGCCGGATTGGGCATCACCGTCACCATCCCTTGCATGGGCTCATCGGCAATGCCCGTCGCCAGGCCCACGCTCGTGATGTAGGGCTGCCATTGCGAGAACTCCCCGCCGGCCACCAATTCACCGGCGTAGGTCGCCACGGCAAGCACCGGCTGCTCAGGGATGCCCAGCGGCTCAACCTGGTCGATGCCGGACCATCGGGCGATGCCGGTGCCGACGGTGACGAAGGTGTAGCTGACGAACGACCCGGCGATGTAGATGGCGCCTTCGTGCTCCACCATGCTGTTGATGCGGGCAGGGCCGATGGACGGCTGGATGTACCCGCTGAGGTTCGGCAGCAGGAGCTCCCATGCCGCCCCACCGGGTGCCAGGCGTGCCATGCCGAAGACAGGTGCGATGTTGGCATAGAGGGCCCCGGCGGCATAGAGCACGCCTTCGACGCTCATCAGGTCATGCACCGGCGCATCAAGGCCGCCGACCAGCTCGCTCCATTCATTGCCCTCCAGCTCCGCTACATGCCGCAGCATCGGCACCGGATCCAGCTCGAAGCCGGTGAATTCACCCGCGGCCACCAGCCGACCGGCATGCGAGGCCAGGGCGGTCACGGCACCGTTGAGCAGGCTGCCCACCGGCTGCCATTGGCCGCCCTCCCACCGCATCACGCCATCGCTCTCGCCGGCGAAGCCCACGATGGTGCCCGCAGCATGCAATGCACCGTTGTGGACATGCAGCGCAGTCACCCGTGGCGCCTTGCCCTCGAACACGGTGCTGAACTCCCAGGCGGTCCCGTTCCACTTGCCGAGATCCGCTGCGCCGCTGAGGCCGCTTCCGCCTACGTACAACGCGCCTTCATGCTCCACGGCGCAAGCCACCGTTCCCATCACGCCGCCACCCAGCGCCTGGTAGGCCGAGCCATCCCAGATGGCCACGCCGCTCGCGGCCATCCCTCCGGCCTCCGTGAAATCACCGGCGATGAGCAGACGGCCATCCGATAGGGGCAGCGCCACGCGCACCGTGCCGTTCGTTCCATCCCCCAAGGGCTGCCAGGGCAGATTGGGCGGATAGGCCGGCTGTATCCAAGCGAGCTCGGCGGCATCGAACCCATGCGCATCCGCCCATGCGGCGATCTGCGGCCATAGCGGCGAACGGGGCATCTCAAGCACATAGGCGAGGTTCATCGTTTCGCTGATGCGGTGCGCCAGCTCGCCATGGCCGCTCTCGATCATCAGCCAGCCCACCGCGCAGGCATTCCCGTAGGCATCGATGAAGACCGGGTTGCGGTGCGCGACCGATTCATTGCGCGGGAAGGTGCGCGCATCGGCGTAGTCGCCCAGCCTGCCCAGCAGCATGGCGCGCTTGGCGCGCTGCGAAGGATCCAAGGCAGGCCCGGAGCGCATGGCCAATCGCTCGCGCACGAGCTGCAGGTGCATGCGGATCCGATCCGCTTCCGTGCCGAACCGCGCGGTGGTGCCATCGGCGGCGCCAATCGGATCCATCTGCGGCCATTGGGCGTTCACCTCCTGCATGTGCCTGCCCAAAGGGGCATGCGCAACGGGCGGCAATGCGGCGCTGGCGCCGAAGACCATGCAAAGGAGGCAGAGGAATGTTGGGAGCGATCGCATGCGTGGAGGGTTTGGGTTCCCTTCCATGACAGGGCAGGGCCGACCGCTGCTGCCCGGCCCGTGATGGAAAGTTACTTTGTCGTCGGATGCGGCGGATCGCGATCGTAGGCCCCGAGAGCAGCGGCAAGACCACGCTGGCCCTGGAACTCTCCGAGCGTCTGGGCGCTGCGGCGGTGCCCGAGGCCGCGCGCGCATTCCTGACCGGGCTCGGCCGGCCCTATGCGGAAGCGGACCTGCTCACGATCGCAAAGCTGCAGGTCGAGCGTGAGGAACTGGAAGCCGACGCCAGCGGGCGGTCCGGCAGCGGCCTGCTCCTCTGTGACACCGACCTGCTCACCATCCGCATCTGGTCCGAGGAGAAGTTCGGCCGCTGCGACCCATGGATCGTGGCGGAGTGCGAGCGCCGCCGCTATGACCTGTGGCTGCTATGCCGGCCGGACATCCCCTGGGAGCCCGATCCGCTCCGGGAGAATCCGCACGACCGGGAACGGCTCTTCGTGGCTTACGCATCTCGGCTGCAGCGGCTCGCAAGGCCCTTCCGGATCATCGAGGGCACGCTTGAACAGCGCCTTGCGACCGCTTGGGCCGCCATCCTGCAGCTGCCTGACTGACCGCTGGGAGCCGACTACCTTCGCCCCATGTCCATTTCCGTCCGCCGGATCACCAAGTTCTACGGTGCCCAGAAAGCGCTCGATGACGCCTCCTTCGAGATCGGAGCCGGCGAGGTGGTGGGCTTCCTGGGGCCCAACGGCGCCGGGAAGAGCACGATGATGAAGATCCTCACCTGCTTCATCCCGCCCAGCAGCGGTGATGCCGTCGTGGGCGGCTTCGACACGCGGACGCACAGCATGGAGGTGAGGCGCCGCGTGGGCTACCTCCCCGAGCACAACCCGCTCTACCTCGACCTGTATGTGCGCGAGCACCTCGACTTCGTGGCGGGCGTGCATGGGCTGCGCGACCGCTCGAAGCGCGTGGATGCGCTCGTGCAGCGCGTTGGCCTGGGGCCCGAACAGCACAAGCGCATCGGCCAGCTCAGCAAGGGCTACCGCCAGCGCGTGGGACTGGCGCAGGCGCTCATCCACGATCCGCAGGTGCTGATCCTCGACGAGCCCACCAGCGGCCTCGACCCCAACCAGCTGGTGGACATCCGCGCGCTGATCAAGAGCCTGGGGCGCGAGAAGACGGTGATGCTCAGCACGCACATCATGCAGGAGGTGGAGGCCATCTGCGACCGCGTGATCATCATCGACAAGGGACGCATCGTGGCCGATGACAAGGCCAGCACCCTGCGCGGGCGCCAAGCCCAAGGGGCGGTGCTCGAGGTGGAGTTCGACCGCTCGCCGCAGGCCAACGAGCTCCTCCAGGTGGCGGGTGTGCTCAACGCGCGGCGCAAGGAGGGCGGCAATTGGCTGCTGGCGCACCCTGCCGACCGCGACATCCGGCCCGCCATCTTCGAGTTCGCCGTGCAGCAGGGGCTGAAGGTGCTGGGCATGCAGCGCAGCGAGCGCGGGCTGGAGGAGGTCTTCAAGGAACTCACGGGCAACCGCTAGGAGGCCGATGGCATTGCGCACGCGCTGGGTGAACCTCCTTATCGCCCTTGCCTTCCTGGGGAGCGCGGCGTGGGTGGTGGTGATCCCCTTCTTCCCTTCGCTCGATGGCTGGACGCACCTCTACACGGCGCGCATGCTGTTCGAGGGCATCCCGGAGGGCGTCTTCTGCCGCAACCCGGGCCTGGTGCCGAATGCGGGCGGGCACATGGCCCTCGGCGCACTGGCCCAGGTGCTTCCGCCGCTGGTGGCCGAGCGGGTATTCCTCGCCGCGCTCATCCTCGGCCTGGGCCTGGGGACCTGGGCCTTGGCGGCAGCCTTCGGACGGCCCAGCCCGCTCATCCTGATGGCGCTGCCCTTCACGGTGAACTTCCTGCTGCTGATGGGCTTCCACAACTTCCTGCTGGGCCTGTCGCTGGCATTGCTCCTGGCCGCCGCGTGGATCTCCCGCGCACGCGTGACCTGGTGGCACACTGCACTGCTCCTCCCTGCTTCACTGGTCATCCTGTACACGCACACCATGGCCCTGCCGCTTTTCCTACTGCTCTGCGGCGCCCATGAGCTGACGGTCGCGCTCGGCCTCCGCGCCAGGGAGGATGTCCGTTTCGCGCGGCCGTGGCTCGCGCTGGCTGCATTCGTGGCCATGGCGGTGCCGGCCCTCTGGCTCATGCAGCGCTTCGGTACCGGCCAGGCCATCGCCTGGTCGGCGGTCGACCCCCTGGACAACCTGCGCCAGCTGTTCAACCTGCGGGTGCTTGTGCTCTTCGGCGGCGAAGAGGTGAAATTCTCCTATGCGCTCAAGCTCATCCTGGTCGGGGCGCTGGCCGCTGCCGCGATCGGGCGTGCCTCCGCGGAACGCCCTTGGCGGATCGCGGCCGGCGATGCGCTGCTCGGGGCATCCCTCCTCCTCCTCGGCCTCTATTTCTTCCTGCCCGATTCGGCCGGCTTCGCCAGCTACATCACCCTGCGGCTCCAGCTGATGGCACTGCTGCCGCTGATCGCCTGGATGGCACTCCAGCCCGTGCGGCCCGTGGCGGCGGCCCTGCCCGTGATCATGCTGCTGCTGCTGCACCAGGCGCGGCTGGGGCACTACCGCGCCACCGCCGCTCCGTTGGCCTGGGAGCGCGACCTGCTCGCCGAGGCGGCCGCGCA
>DDRC01000234.1:0-153 GCA_002342985.1 Flavobacteriales bacterium UBA2426 | reverse complement strand
CCTGCTCGCCGAGGCGGCCGCGCACCTGCCGGAGGGAAGCACCGTGCTGCCGATCAACCGCGACGGCAATTGGCTCATGGCCCATGCAGCGCCGCTGCTCACCGTGGAGCGGCCCGTGACGCTCCTGGACAACTACGAGTGCGCCACGGGGTA
>DDRC01000075.1:16316-28453 GCA_002342985.1 Flavobacteriales bacterium UBA2426 | reverse complement strand
AAGAGGAGGCGTGGGGTGGTACGAACCTGTAGCGCGGCCCCCACCGAAAGGTGGGGGCCGCTGCTTTGAAAGGCATGCTCCACGGCTGCGCTCAGCGGGCCGTCGGCCTGCCCGTGAGGATTGCGGCTGATGGAGGATGCGCCTCAGGACCGAACCGCCCACGAATGCCGCATCGGACGCCGGAAGCACGCCTGCCGCCCTACGGATCGCCCGAGGTGAGCGCTTGCGGCGTCAGCCGCGAACGCGCCCTGCTCCATGGTGCGCGGCGATCAGAATTTGGCGCACGGCACCACCCGCCGCCTGGACATGGAGCGCTTCCTGCGCTGCTGCACGAGGTCGTATCCGAGGGTGATCTCGTGCGCGCCAGCGGATTGACCGGCCAGGCGCGATACGGTGATGTCGTAGCTGTACCCGATGCGTACATCGCCCACGGTGGCGCCGACGAGCACCGCGATCGCATCGCGGTTCGAATACCCGGGTGCGTAGCGCTTCAGGAGCGGAATGCCGCGGTACCACAGCCCCGCCTGGAAAGGAAAGCGCTCGAAGTACCCGCCCACATCGAGCTGGTCGTACTTCTCCTGGGCCCTGTAGTTGAAGGCCAGTACGATGCTCTGCGGATGCTCACGGATGACCGGTGTACGGATGCTGGTGCGCCATCCGCCATGGGCGCTGAACTTGACGGGCATCCTGGCCTCGTTGCCGAGCAGTGACTGGTTCGGCCGGTTCAGGTGGTGGAACGAGATCCCTGTCCAGTACTTCGGAGTGAAGTACAGGAGCCCGCCCCCCATGTCGGCATAGCTGGTGCTGGATCCATGGAGGTGCTCGTAGGTGCCTGTGCCCCCGCCGCGGGCCAGCTGATCGCTGAACACGAGCCGCGAGAAATCCACCGCATGATTCACCCACCCCAGCTGGAGTGCGGGACGCAGGAAGACTTTCCGCTTCAGCTCGATCTCGTACGCGTACTGCCCAGCGACCGAGGTGTAGCGGAGCGCGCCGCTCCCGGCCTTGTCGTGGCTCACGAGCAGGCCGATGCCGCTGTTGGCCCCCGGCATGTAATGGTCCACCGCGAAGTTGCTGCTGACGAATGCCCCCGGGAAGGCGGGCCATTGGTCCCTGACCGCAAGCCCGAAGCGGGTCTGGAGCCCCGTGCCGGCGAAAGCGGGGCTCACGTAGGTCGGCACCGCGTAGAACTGCGTGAACTGGGCATCCTGCGCGCAGGCAGCGCCCGCCGCGCAGATGGACGTTATCACCAGCGCACGGGAGAGCTCATTCATGCTTCACGAGCCGCTGGGCTGAGGCATCGCGCGACAAGAGGACATCCATGGCCAGTTCCCGGCCATCGTGATCCGTGGCCTTGGCGACGAGCATGGCGCGGTGCAGCGCGAAGCCGGGTGCCTCCACGGTCATCTGGTACTGTTGGCCGGGGGTTACCACCATCAGGTACCTGCCGGTCCGCTCGTTGGTATTGTAGACCCCTACCACCTCCTCCCCGGTCGCATCCGTCAGGAGGATCCTGGCCTTCACGGGCTCATCCGCGGCATCCGCCACCACGCCCCGCACCACCATGTAGTCGATCTGGCTCCCGGGGAAGGTGACCTGGTAGATATCCTGCATCCCCAGCCCACCGGTCCGCTCGCTGCTGAAGTAACCCGTACGGCCGTCCTCGCTCAGGCAGAAGTAGATGTCGTCGTTGACGGTGTTCAGCGGGTATCCCATGTTCTCCGGGAGGCTCCATCCGTTCATATCGGGGTCCACGAGGGTGGATTTGAAGATGTCATAGCCCCCCATGGTGCCATGGCCCTTGCTGCTGAAGAAGAGGGTGATGCCATCGCTATGCATGAACGGTGCATCCTCATCGTACGGGGTGTTGATCGTGGGCCCGAGGTTCAGCGGAAGGCTCCACTCGCCATTGGGCAGTCGGCGGATCCTGTACAGGTCTCGCCCACCGTACCCGCCCGGCCGGTCGCTGGTGAAGTACACCTCCTCACCGCCCGGAGCTATGCTTGCGCTGGGCTCGTGATGCTTCGAATTGATGCGGGCGGTCATCAGCTGCGGGGTCTGCCACTTGCCGGCGTGCAGCCTGGTCTCGAAGAGATCGCCCGCCACCAGGTCCTGGCTGGTATGGTACACGATCATGCTGCTGCCGTCCGGGCTCAGGCCCACGGTGGCATCATGCGTATTCGTGTTCAGGGGGGCGCCGGCATTCACCGCGTTGGTCCACACCTCATCCACCCGGCGGGCCATGTAGATGTCCTCGAGCCATTGGCCCTCGCTGTCCTTCACCCCGCCCGTGGTGCCCTGCCGGCGCGAGGTGAAGTAGAGCGTGTTGCCGTCCGCGGTGATCAGCGGGCAATAGTCGTGATGCGGCGAATTGACCATCGCCCCCATGTTGCGGATCGCCAGGTCCACGGGGTGCTTCACGAGCTCCCTGGCCGTCGCTGCCATCGCGATCAGTCGGTCCACCTCGGCGTCACGGACCACCCGGTAGTTGAGTGCCTTGTACCGATGGAGGAGATCGGCGGCCTCATCGAACCGCTGCTGGCGGTGCCGCTGCAGCGCCAGCTCGTAGTGCGCCTCGGTGTGGCCCCCGCGAACGGCACGCTCGAGGTGGGGCACGGCCTTCTCGCGCTGACCGGGCAGATTGGCCAGGCAAACGCCGTATTCGTAGTAGACCTCCACGAAGGCCGTATCGACCGGCAGCAGGCGCTTGTAGATGCGTGCTGCGGCCTCGAAATCCCCGGCGGCGAGGCTGGCCTTGGCCTGGTCGAGCAGCTGATTGTGCGGGCGCTTGTAGCGCGTCTGGGCAGTCGCTGCGCCAGCTGCCAGCACGAGGGCCAGCGCGGTGATCATGTGTTGCATGTGCTTCATCGCAATAGGGTGACGTCCCCCTTCAGCACGGTCTCACGGCCATCGCTGAAGGCGGCGGTGCATTTCCAGACATAGACATCCTGTTTGGCTGGGGCGCCCTTGTACCAGCCGTCCCAGCCCTTGTTCACATCCTCGCTGACGAAGACGAGCTCGCCCCACCGGTTGAAGACCTCCAACCGGTAGCGCTCCACGCCCTTGTGCTGCGGGAAGAAATGGTCGTTGCTGAAGCCCATCGGGTCATAGGTCCCATCCGTGGGGCCGCTCCCGGGCGTGAATGCATTGGGGAAGGCCAGGTCGCCGCTCGCCTCGGCCGTGGTGGCCCCGATCACGGTGAACGTATCGGGGCAGTTCCACTGGTTGTTCGCAACGAGGCTCACATCGTAGACCCCGGGCGCTTGGTAGTAGTGCTCCGGATTGAAGGCGTTGCTGGTGGTGCCATCGCCGAAATCCCAGTGGTACTGGTCGGCGTTCGCGCTCAGGTTGTAGGTGAAGACGGGCTGCGTGGGGACCACGACGGCGGTCGGCTGCAGCACGAAGAAGGCGTTGGCGCGGGGATGCACCACGACCGAGTCCACCTTCACGGCGGTGTTCACGGCGCCTCCTATGCCGAATGCGGTGAGGGTCACGGTATATGTCCCTGGTACGTTGAAGATGTATGTCGGGTTATCGGCCGTGCTCGTGCCTCCGTCGCCGAAGCTCCATTGGTAGCTCAGGGCCTGCAGGCTGGTGTTCGTGAATTCAACGGCCAGCGGTGCGCAGCCTTCGCCCTGGCCCAGGAAGCCCGCAGTGGGCAGGGGTGGCGTGATGGTGACCAGTTGCGTGGCGGTATCGGAGCATGCCGTGCCGCTCACGACCAAGGTGATCTGGAACTGGCCCCAGGAAGAGTAGGTGTGCGCGCCTGGCTGCTCCAGGGTGGATGATGCGCCATCGCCGAAGGACCAAGCATGGTTCCATGTGCCCGGACCGCTCGTGTTGCTGAGGGTGACAGTGGCATCGGGGAACTGCTGCGAGAAAGGCGTGGCCAGGAACGCTGCTTGCGGCACGGGCGACACCACCACTGTTTCCGAATGGACGCTGACGCAGCCCCATGGCGAGGTGGCCGTGAGCGTGATCACCCTGACCTGGTCCACCGTGCCCTGATTGACATAGGTGTGCGTCGGGCTGGCGCCCACCAGCACAGTGCCATCGCCCATGTCCCACAGGTAGCTGCTGGCACCTGTGCTGCCATTCAGCGGCTGGATGGTCAAGGGCGAGCACCCCGTCGCCGAGACTTCGAATGCCGCCTGGATCGCCGGATAGACGGTGATGGCCGCGGAAGCCGTGTCGCTGCAGCCCCAGGCATTGGCGGCCAGCAGCAGCGGCTCGAAGCCCTGGGGCACCGCGGCTCCATGCGCATAGGTATGCGCGGTGTTGCCCGGAAGGGTGTCCAGCACGGCACCATCACCGAACTGCCACTGAACCGACACCGCGCCGATGGTGAGGTCCTGGAATGGCACGTGGAGAGGCTGGCACCCGGCCGGCGCCCCCGGGATGAATTGTGCGATGGGTTGCGGATGAACCGTCACGGCCGTCGTCGCGGTATCGCTGCACCCGAACGACGATGTGGCGATGAGGGTCGGATTGAATACCGCATCGCTCAATCCCGGATTGAAATAGGTATGGCTCGGGGACGCCGCGCTGCTGCCCTGCTGATCGCCGAAGCTCCACAGGAAGGAGCTGGCGCCCGTGGAGGTGTTGACGAAATCCGTGGCGAGCGGCGCGCATCCATCCGATGGCTGCACGAACCCGGCGACCACCTGGGGGAACACCTGCACCTGAGCCGTGGCGGTGCTCGTGCATCCATGGTCCGTGATGGCGGTGAGCGAGACGGGGTAGGTGACAGCGCCGGGCCCCGGGAAGTTGAACCAGGTGTGCCCATGCACCGCCATGGCGGTATCGCTCCATTGGCCATCGCCATAGTTCCACTGGAAGGCCATGGCCCCGGTGCTCAGGTTCGTGAGCTGGGCTGTGAGCGGATGGCAGCCCATCAGCGGTGATGCCGTGAACTGCGCCACTGGATTGGGGTACACGGTGACGATCGCTTCAGCTGTATCCACGCAGCCAAAGGCATTGCTGCCCACCAGCGTGATGCCGAAGACCTGTTCATTCGTGGTTCCGTTGAGGTAGGTGTGGGTCGGCGAAGGGCCGCTGCCCGTGCTCCCATCCCCGAAATCCCAGGCGTAGGATACAGCGCCCACCACGCTCGGAAAGGTGACGGTGAGCGGGCTGCAGCCGCTGTCCGGGGCCGCCACGAAGCTGAAGTCCGGCGCGGGATAGACCATCACCTGCTGGGTGACGCTGGCCTGGCAGCCCGCCGGGGAGAAGGCGGTGAGCGTGACCGTGCGGATATCGAGGAAGAAGCTCGTGTTGGTGAAGGTGTGACCAGGATGCTGGGCGGAGCTCGTGACCCCATCCCCGAAGTCCCACAGGTAGCTGGCCGCTCCGGTGCTCGTGTTCACGAAGGAGACATCCATCGGCGCACAGCCCGGTACGGCATTGTGCGTGAACCCAGCCACCACGCCGGGCGCTACGGTGATCGGAACCACCGCTGTATCCGCACAGCCGAACGGTGTACTGGCGATGAGCGTGACGGTGAAGGCGGTGTCCGCTGCACCGGCATTCACGTAGGTGTGCGAGGGTGCGCTGGCCGTGGATGCATTGCCGTCACCGAAGAGCCACTGGTAGGCTGTCGCACCCGTGCTGGCATTCACGAAGTCCACGGGCATCGGTGAGCAGCCCAAGGCGGCGCTCGGCGTGAAGGAGGCGACAGGCCTCGCCTGCACATTCAAGGCCTGCGAACCGGAACCGCCGCAATAGGGCGTGGCCACGTCGAGGAAAACCGTGTAAGGTCCGGGGGCTGCGTATGCATGGAACGGCTGCTCATCGGAGGAGCCGCTCCCATCACCGAAGGACCACGACCAGCTCGTGACCGGATTCCCCGGCGCGGTACCGATCACCGGGATGAACTGCGCGGTATCACCGAAGCAGAGATTGGCCGCCTGGATCGCCACCGTCGGCGGGGCGAAGACATGCACCTCGCGCGAGAAGGAGTGGGTGCAGCCAAGGGCATTGGTCACCGTGAGCGTGATGGTGTAATCCCCCACGGCGCCATAATGGTGCGGCGGCGGGTCGGCGAGCGTGCTGGTCGTGCCGTCGCCAAAGTCCCAGAGGTGCGAAACAGCGCTCACCGAGGCATTCACCGCGGTCACCGTAAGCGAATCGCACGCCGCATCCTGATCGATCGTGAAATCGGCCGTCGGCCGCGGCAGCACCACCACCGTCACGGAGGCGGTATCGGCGCATCCGGCCGTGGCACCCTGGATGCTGGCGGTGTAGGAGGCCGTGTAGGTGCCGGGCGCCGCGTAAGTATGGGCCTGATCGCCCGCACCGGTCCATTGGAAGCCGGCTCCCGCGCCGAAGTCCCATTGGAAGTAGTTGGCTCCCCCGCTGGTGGTCTGATCGAAGAACGCCGTCTCTCCCACGCAGATGGTATCGGGGGACACGGTGAGCGATACATCGGGCGGCGGAACGATCTGGATGGTGATGAAGGCCGTATCGATGCCACAGTAGTTGCTGTCCAGGAGCATCACCTCATAGGTGCCGATGCCCGGATACTGGATGACCCGCGGGAAGGTTGGCGGCCAAGGGACCCAATCGATGATCGAGTCCTGGCCCTGGCCCCAGTAATCGCCGAAGTTCCAGTACTCGTAGCGCTGGAAGATGTTGCCCTGCTGGAAGCAGTTGCGGTCCGTGGTATTCGCGAAGGTCACCGTGCGGTCAGGCCAGCACAGCAGCGTCGCGCTCGCGGCGATGCTCGCATCGTCGATGTCCCAGATGCGGATGGGATTGAAGGTGGCCAGGCTCGACCCGCCCTGCAGCGTGTTGCAGGAGTTCTGGGCGGTGAGGCTCACCGTGGTCTCGCAATCCACGGTACCCTGCTGGTAGGTATGGGTGATGGTCTGGCCCCAGTTCGTGTGATCGAACGTGAGAATGGGCGAGCCGTCGCCGAAATCCCACTGGAACACCGTGTTCGGTGAAACATTGGTGCTGCTGTTGATGAACTCCACGGGGTGCGGCGCGCACACCTGGGTAAGCCCCCCGACCGGGATCTGGATCGAAGCGCTCGTGCTCTGCTCCATGGTCAAGGTGCCGACCACGGTGCATCCCGTGGCGAGTTCCGTGAACGTCACCGTGTACGTGGCCACCGCAGCGGCATACACGTGCGGCACCGTCATGGGGGGGGCCAGGGCCGCACCGGTCTGCAGCGGGCTGCCATCGCCCCAGTCGATGGAATAGGCACCCACGGATTGCGGCGTGGCGATGACCAGCGTGAAGCTGGTGCCGGAGCAGCTGAACCACTGCGGCGAAGCGGATGGCGCACCGTAGTAGTCGTAGAGCTGAGGGCACTGCGCGGAAGCCTGCAGTGCCAGGAGCCCGGCGGCCAGCGCGGCCAGCGAAGTGCGTTCAAGGGACACGGTGGCGGTGCATGATGATGCGCACCGGTCTACGCGGATCCGGCCCCGCAGGATACCCGCCGACCGCATTCTCCGACCAAACCGCGGCGGACGACGACGATCGCCCCCTCGGCAGGAACCATCGCTCCTTCCCGCCGTATCAATGGCCGTCGCTGCGGCGATGGCATGCCATGGAACACTTTGACCTGTGCGTGATTGGTGGTGGACCCGCCGGCTACGCAGCCGCCATGCGCGGCATCGACCTTGGGCAACGAGTGGTGCTGATCGAGCGCGACCGCGTGGGTGGGACCGGCATCTTCAACGGTGCGCTCACCTCGAAGACCCTCTGGGAGATCGCACAGCGCGTATCGAGCACCAATGAGCTGATGCGGACCCGTGGCCGCGAACCGTTCCGCCTGGATTGGACGGAGGTCTCCAAAGCGGTGAACGAGGCCGCCTTCGAGCGCAAGTACCTCTATGCGTGCCACCTGCAGCTCCTCGCTTCCGCTGTGGGGCCATCGGGCCGCCGGGCATTCGTCCATGAACGCGGACAGGCCTCCTTCCTCGACCCGCGCACCATCCGCATCGAACGCCCCGACCGCATCGTGGACGTGCAGGCCGACCGTGTCATCATCGCGACGGGTAGCCGCCCCCGCCACCTGCCCGGAATCGAAGTGGACGAGCGCCGCATCCTCACCAGCGACGGCATCTTCGCGCTCGAGGAATACCCGGAGAGCATCGTCATCATCGGCGCAGGGGTCATCGGCTGCGAATTCGCCACCATCTTCTCCCTGCTCGGCCGCACGCGCGTGCACCTGATCGACCGGGCCGATCGGATCCTGCCCTTCGAGGATGCCGACGTGAGCGAGCTCGTTGCGCGCAACCTCGAGCGGCAGGGCGTCATCATCCATCGGCAGGCGAAGCTGGAGCGGATCACGGCCACGGACTCCGGCGTCGAATACCGCCTGTCCTACCCCGATGGCCGTGCGGAAACCGTCCAGGTGGAGAAGGCGCTGCTCTCCGTGGGCCGGCAGCCCAATGTGGAAGGACTCGGCCTGGCCGCCGCCGGCGTCATCACCGACACGCGTACAGGCGCCATCATGCTGAACGGCACGGCGACGAGCGCGGCCCACATCCATGCCGTCGGTGATGCCACAGGGTCGAACATGCTCGTGAACCTGGGCGAGATGGAGGGGCGCCATGCCGCCGAGCAGCTCTGCGGATCGGCATCCACCCCGCTGAGCTACGACAACATCAGCACCATCATGTTCCTCGACCCCGAGGTGGCCGGCGTGGGGCTCAACGAACAGGAATGCCGCAAGCGGGGCATGGCCTATCGCCTCGCCCGCATCGACTACAGCTGCATCCCCAGGGCCATCGCCATGCGCAGGACGCGCGGCTTCTTCAAGGTGCTGGTCACCGACGATGAAGAGATGCACGTGCTGGGCATGCGCGCCGTGGGCGAGCATGCGTCCAGCGCAATCGAGGCCGTGAGCCTGATGATCCGGCTCGGGACCCCGGTGCGCGAACTGGCCGACCTGGTGCACCCGCATCCGAGCATCACGGAAGGCGTGCAGGAATGCGCGCGGCTCCTCCTCGGGAAGAGCATCTTCAAGCCGGAGGTCTTCGCCGACAGGATGCAGCACTGCCGATGGCGACCTGCTGATTCGTCGAGCGCTGCGGCGTAAGGCGAGCGCGCGGCGCGTCGATCAGGGGGTTCCCGGATCGGCGAATTCAGGATTGGTCAGGAACTCGTCATCGGTGAGGGTATGGAGGAAGGCCAGCAACTGGGCCTTCTTCTCCGGCGTGAGCGAGAGCCCTCCCTGCGTGAACTTCATGAAGGGGCTGATCGTGGGCGAAGGGTGCCCCCCACCGTTGTAATGCTCGATCACCTCCTCCAGGGTGCTGAACCGGCCGTCGTGCATATAAGGCCCGCTCACGGCTACATTCCGTAGGGTGGGCGTCTTGAAGAGGCCCATGTCCTGAGGAAGGCCGGTGACGCCGCCCAGGCCCAAGTCGGTGAATTGGCTGTCCAATCCGTTGTTCCTGAACAACCCATCCGTGAAGCGCGCGCCGCCGTGGGGGTGGCAATGGAAGCAATCCGCTCCCCATTGGCCGCCCAGGCCGAGCGCAGGGTCGCCTCCCTCCTGCTGCGTGAGAAGGAAACCGAGCTGCTCCTCCGGCGTGAGCTGGATCTCGCCGCGCATGAAGCGGTCGAACCGGGAATTGCCGCTGATCAGCGTGCGCAGGAACTGGGCCATCGCCTTTGCGGCCTTGAACCGGTCGATCGTGGTGCTGCCGAACGCCTCCTGGAACAGGGCCACGTAGGCCGGATCCGCCTGCAGCTTGGCCACGGCATTGGGCCATGTCTCATGCATCTCGATGGGATTCTCCACCGGCTCCAGGATCTGCTCCTCGAGCGTCATGGCACGGCCATCCCAGAAGAAGCGCGTCTCCCAACCGAGGTTCTGGAGCACCATGCTCGTCCTATTCCCCTGCACGCCATCGATCCCGGTGCTGAACTGGTTGCCGTGGTCGCTGAAGGCGAAGGACTGCCCATGGCAGCTGGCGCAGCTCATGGTGTTATCGCCGCTCAGGCGCTCCTCATAGAACAGGTACCGGCCGAGTTCCACGCCCTCCACGGTCATCGGGTTATCCGAAGGGATGGACATCGGCGGGAAATTCGAAGGGATGGCCAAGGTGTACGGAGTGGCCTGGTGCGCGGCACCGCCGTCCGTGCCATCCGTCTCCTCCGGACCCTCATCAGGCTTGCATGAGGCGAGCATCGCCAGCGGGAGGAATGCGATCAATGCGTGGTAGGGCTTCATGGCACCTGGTCAATCAGCTGTTCGTCGTTCAATGCCCGCAGGAAGGCGATGAGGTCGGCCTTATCGTCCGGGCTCAACGCAAAGCTCTGCATCAATGGGTCGCGGTTCGCGTGCGGCAGTCCTCCAGCGGCGAAGAAATCGACCACCTGCTCCAAGGTGGCCATGCTTCCATCGTGCATGTACGGGGCCGTCCGGGCGATGTTGCGCAGCGTGGGCGTCTTGAACTTGCCCTCATCACCGGGATCGAGCGTTATCCGGCCCCGGCCGGGGTCCGCGTAATCGAGGTACTGGCCCACATTGTGGTAGGCATGGTCGCTGAGGTCGAAGCCGGAATGGCAGGACCCGCATCCCACTGCGGCGCTGTTGAAGAGCTGCCAACCCCGCACCTCGGACTCGGACAGCGCACCGGCCTCTCCGGCCATCCACCTGTCCCATCTTGACCAACCGCTGACCAAGGTCCGCTCATAGCTGGCCAAGGCCCGGGAGAGCGCCCAAGCGTCCAGCTCCACGCCATAGGCCCGCTGCGACAGGCTTCGGTACGGCTCCTCATACCGCAGTAGGGCTGCGGCAGCCGTGATGCTGAAATCCATCTCCACTGGATCATGAATCGGCGCAATCACTTGCTGCTCCAAGGTTGGAACTCCTCCATCCCTGAAGAACGCATCATGGTAGGCCAGATTGGTCAAGGGTGCCGAATTGCGCATGCCGGTGCGTCCATCAACGCCAGCGCTGCGCGGCACCGTATCGCTGAAGGCACGTGCGGGCAGGTGGCACGAAGCGCAGGAGATGCTGCCATCCCGGGAAAGCCGCTTCTCGAAGAACAGGGCCTTCCCCAAGGCCACGGAGGCCTCGGTGAGGGGGTTGTCGGCGGGCGTATCGAAGGCGGGAAAACCCGCCGGCAGCCTCAAGGGGAAAGGACCATCAAGCGGCAAAGGGGACTCCTCGCCCGAATGACGGCACGCGGCTAGCAACAGGACGAGGACCCAGATGCGCCGGCGTAGCATGCTCATTCGAGGCGAAGGCTGCGCTTCACGTTGCGGGTGAGCTTCAGTGCCAGTGGATAATTGCCCCCGTGCGACTGGTCCTCGGTCGCCACATCGATGGTATCCCCGGACGATAGCAGGAATCCATCAGCAGCCACCCGTAGGGTGAGTTCCGTAACGGAACCCTTGGCGGTGGTGAATGGGAGTGCGGGCATGAGCTCCACCGTGGTGTAGCAGGTATCCATGCCCGTGTGCACGGAAAATGGCATCAGCAGCGGACCCGTGCCAGCAGGATCAGGGTTGTAGCGCCCGTCGAAGAGCACGAACTTGTACCCGGTGGCCCATGTCCAATACATGCCGGTGTTCACGCTCATAGGGTGACCGTCGGGATAGAGCGCGGCATTCGTGTAATTGAGGTCATGGGGCAACCCCAGCCCCCCCCGGATCCCGTACCAAGTGCCCTCGGGAACGCTGAAATCGAAGCTGAACGGCCCTGCTCCGAGGTCGAGCAGGCGCACTTGTTCCAGCGGCTGCTCCGTGGTTGCATTCACCAACCTGAGGTCGCTCAGGTAGAACTTGAGCATTTCCACCTGGAACCTGTAGTTCCCCGGAGCCCTGTACTCGGAGAAGAGCTGCAAGGGCTGCCCTTCCCATTCGGGAACGACAGTGACACGCAGCGTTCCGGAACCATCCACCGGTCCCGGAGCCGGATCCACCGGCACATCCGTACGGCAACCTGCCAAAGCCACCGTGATTCCCAGGATGTGAAGCAGCTTCCTCATAGCGCTATAACGATTGGCAAGCCCGATTGCTCACCATCTTTCAAAGTTAGCGCAAGGATCAAGCTCTCGCTGTGATGGACGTCACTTCCGGCCTTACCGGGACGCGGGAAGGGGGCACGCCCCCCCTCGCCGGAATCCGCCGTCGGGCAGGCGGCAGCGTCGCCAGATGCAGGGAATCCCGGT
>DDRC01000075.1:15483-16231 GCA_002342985.1 Flavobacteriales bacterium UBA2426 | reverse complement strand
CGCCAGATGCAGGGAATCCCGGTTGGCCCGTCAGTTGCCCTGCTGTTCGCGCATCTTGGTGACGTAATGCGCTACGCCATTGGAGAGCGCGCTGAGGCTGCGCTTGAAGATGTGCTCGAAATCCTCAGGCTTGGGCATGAAGACCTCAATGCCCACCCAGATGTTATCCTTCACCAGGTAGCTCTTGGCCACTTTGCTCTTGGCGTTGCTGTAATCGACCGCGACCAGGCATTGGGTCCGCTCCTCCTCGCTCTCGATGGGCCAGATGTTGGCTAGCACCAGCCGGAAATAGGTGGGGTCGTCCTCCAGCACATTGATGAAGTAGGTCTTGCCCTCGGCCTTGAACTGGACATCACCATCGCTATCCAGCTCAGGACGGTAGCCCTCCGCGTCGAGGTAGTCCATGTACATCTTCTGGAGCTGCTCCTTGGTGAGCTTCTGGCCGTCCTTCTGGGCGGATGCCAGGAACGACGAACTCAACATGACCAAGAGACCGAGGGTGCGGAAGAGGGAGCGCATGGTGGATTGGAATAGGCGACGAATGTAGCCGTAACGGCGGAGAAGCCGTTCCCAGTATCCGGATGCCCCTTTGCCGGCCCCGCTATCTTGCCGCCGATGTTCACCGTGCTTCGCAGCAGTGCCGGGGCGGGCAAGACCCACGCCCTGGTGAAGCACTACCTTGAGCATGCCCTGCGCCTGGGGCAGCCGGGCGCCTACCGTCATGTCCTCGCGCTCACCTTCACCAACA
>DDRC01000075.1:11684-15431 GCA_002342985.1 Flavobacteriales bacterium UBA2426 | reverse complement strand
TCGGGCAAGACCCGCGTCATCACCCGCCGCATCGCCCACCTCGTCGCCTCCGGCGTCCGTCCCTGGCAGATCCTCGCGCTCACCTTCACCAACAAGGCCGCGAGTGAGATGAAGGAGCGCGTGACCGCCTACCTGGGGAAGCTGGCAGTCAAGGACCTGCGGAGCTCCGCGCTTCAGGATGTGATGGAGCACCTGAAGAGGAAGACCGGCGGTAGCGAGGACCAGGTGGCCCAAGCTGCCGAGGCCGCGCTCCACCATATGCTCCACCACTGGGCAGAGGTCGCCATCAGCACCATCGATGCCTTCACCCGGCGCGTCGTCCGGCCCTTTGCGCGCGACCTGCAGCTGGACCAGGCCCTGCGCATGTCCACCGAGCAATCGTGGTACCGCGACCGTGCGGTGGATGCGCTGATCGCCCAGGCCGGCCAGAACCAGGAAGTGACGCACCTGCTTACGGAGGCCTGCCGCCAGCTGCTGGAGGAGGAGGCCCGAAGGGACGCGGCACACCCCCTGCGGGCATTGGCCTCCGAACTCGACAAGGAGTCCTCGATGAAGCCCCTGGATGCCCTGCACGGCCAGGATTCGGCGAGCGTCTCCGCCCTGAGCGACCGGCTGCGCCGCCGCAACGCCGCATTCAAGGAGGAGGTGCGTGCGGCGGGGCGCGATGCGCTGCGCATCCTTGCGGAGGCCGGCTTGGAAGCGGAGGACCTGGCCTACGCCAGCAAGGGCATCCTCAGCTGGTTCCGCAAGCTCGCCGATTTCGGCCCCGAGTGGCTGACCCCTGGCAGCAATGCACTGAAGACGGTTGAATCCGGCAAATGGCACGGCAGCAAGGCCGATGCAGCCACCATTGCGCGGGTCGGAACCGTAAGCGGCCGGCTGGCGGACCTCTTCGAGCGGAGCCGCTCGCTGTGCACGGATGGACAGCGCGACTACTTCATCCGCAGGGCAGTGCTCCGCGAACTGCCGGCGGCCTTTGCGCTGCGCGAGCTCCAGCGCTGCCTGGAGGAGCAGAAAGCCGCGGACGGCGTGGTCTTCTTCAGCGACCTGACGCGACGCGTTGCGGGGGTGGTGCAGGAGGAGCCCGTGCCCTACATACACGAACGCATCGGCGAGCGCTACCGGCATTTCCTCATCGATGAATTCCAGGACACTTCACTGCTCCAGTGGCGCTGCCTGCTCCCCTTGATCGACAATGCGCTATCCACCGGTGGCAGCGCTTTGCTCGTGGGCGACGCCAAGCAGGCGATCTACCGGTGGCGGAATGGCGAGGTCAGGCTGTTCACCCACCTGCCCGGGCTGTTCGGCGCCGAGGGGCCAACCGATCGTGAGCGCGAAGCCACGCTGAAGCGGTACCATCGGGAGGGCGAGCCGCTCGTGGCCAACTACCGATCGGCTGGCACCATCGTGGCGTTCAATAACCGTCTCTTCGAGGACCTGGCCGGTGTGCTGCCCGAATCGCTCCGCAGTGTCTATGCTGATCAAGCGCAGGAGTCCAAGCGGCAGGAGGCCGGATACATCCGCATCACCATCCAGGAAACCGAGGGGGAGGCCGACGGGCCAGATGACCCGCTTGTGGAATTCGCCGAACGCAGCGTGAAGGAGGCCCTGGCCGATGGCTTCGCCCCCGAGTCCATCGCTGTCCTGGTGCGGTCGAAGGCGGTCGGGAAGCGTGTCGCGGACCACCTGCTGGCCTTGGGGCATGCCGTCTCCTCGCCCGACGGCGCCAAGCTGGCGGGCGACCCCGCCACGGAAGCCATCGTGGACCTGCTGCGGGTGCTGCACACGGGCGATGAGGCCGCTGCCGCCCGATTCCTTCAGCTTCAAGCGAAGCTATCGGCCACAGCCGACACGGAATGGACCGATCCCTTCGCTTCGCTCGACGGAGCCTCCCCCCTCGCTCGCGTGAGGACTTGGCTGGCAGCGCAGGGCAACCCTTCCGTGCGCACCACCCTGACGGCATTGATCGCTGACCTGGCACACGCCCTGGGGCTGCCGGCCACGGATGATGCGTGCCTGCTCACCCTGCGCGACGAGGCGCACGCCTTCGGGCTTGAACACGGCCAGGATGTGGGCGGCTTCCTTGCACATTGGGAACGGACGGGGGGAGAGCGCAGCGCGTCAGGTGGGACTGTGCTGGGCGCCATACAGGTGATGACCATTCACAAGGCGAAGGGCCTTCAGTTCCCGGTCGTGGTGGTTCCTACAGCACGCATGGGCTCCGGGAACTCCAACGCGGAGCGGCTCTGGGTGAATCCGGCCGGTGTCGTTCCGGAGCTCGCACCGGCCCTGATCCGCCCGGACAAGAGCGTGAAGGAGTGCGGGTTGCCTGAACTGGAGGCTGAGGCCGCCTTGCGCCTGCTGGATGACCTGGACCTGCTCTATGTCGCCTTCACCCGCCCGGAGCAGCGGCTTTACGCCCTCGTGCCGACCCGTAAGCCGGATGAGCTCACGGCACGGCTGCTGGAGCATCTGCAGCCGATGCAGGAAGGAGCTGCGGTGACGCTGGGCGAGCGGCTCAAGCCTTGGCCCAAGGAGACCGCCGAACCGCCAGAGGCACTCCGCGCCCCCGAACGTCCGAATGAACCCGCATTGCCGTTGAGGCTGGAAGCCCCGGCCGATTGGGTCCCGGATGACCCGGACCCGCTGCGCCGCTTCGGGAACCTGGTGCACGACTTGCTCGGGCGCGTGGAGCATGCCGAGGCATTGCCGCAGGCCGTGGCCGCCCTGCTGCGCGAAGGCCTGGTGAACGGCTCCGAGGCCCGCACCCTGGAGGCCTGGCTCGGTCCGGCGATCCGCTCGGATGGGCTTCGGCCATGGTTCGGCCCTGGCCTGCACGTGCGGACAGAGGCGAGCATCATCACTGCCGATGGACATGCGCAACGCCCGGACCGCATCGTGTCGGATGGCGGGGTGATGCGCGTGCTGGACATCAAGACAGGCGCACCATCCGACCGGCACCATGACCAGGTGCGCGGCTACATGCGGCTCCTGCGCGAGCTTGGGCATGACCGCGTGGAAGGGGCCCTGTTCTACGTCCGCGATGGATCCGTCATTCCTGTTGAAGCCGCATGAGCATCCGTTGGCAGGCGAAGCCGTTCCAAGCGCTCACCCTGATTGAGCTCCACGATGTTCTGCGGCTGCGCGAGGACATCTTCGTGGTGGAGCAACGCTGCGTCTATCACGAGATCGACGGGCGCGACCCGGATTGTCTTCACCTGCTCGGCCATGATGCCGGCCTGCTGGTGGCAGTCGCCCGTATCGTGCCGCCCGGCGATGACGGACTGCCGCACATCGGTCGCGTGGCGGTCCGGGCGGAACATCGCGGACGAGGCCTCGCACAAGAACTGATGGACCTGGCGCTGCGGACCCTCCTTGCCGAACGGGGCTCCCGCCGCGCCGCGCTTGCGGCACAAGCCCATCTCCAGCGTTTCTATGCCGAATACGGTTTCGAGGCTATCGGCGAGGAATACCTCTGGGATGGCATACCCCACGTGGACATGCGCCGTACCGAGGATTGACGCGCTACCGCAGCAGGCTGAAATGCCCGATGTACTCCTTGGAGAAGGAACCCCATTCCTTGATCCGGGCCCGGTACACGTAGAGGCTCTGAGCGTACCCGTCACCGGACCAGCCCTGCTCCGGGTCCTCGGTGCGGAAAACCTCCCGGCCCCACCGATCGAGAACGACCAGCTCATAGGCGCGGGCACCCATCACCGAGGGTTGCCAGGCATCGTTGAGGCCATC
>DDRC01000075.1:9246-11567 GCA_002342985.1 Flavobacteriales bacterium UBA2426 | reverse complement strand
CGCATCGTTGAGGCCATCGCCATCCGGCGTGAATGCCGTGGGCGCGTAAAAGAAGTGGCCGCTCACCACCACCACGCGGGACGTGGTATCCGAGCATCCGTCCTCCGTGGTGACGATCTGCGTGATGGTATACTGGCCGGCATCCTGGAACACATGGTCGAATGAAGGCTCGTCGACCTCTCCGCCCTCGATCGCATAGGACCATTCCGCTGCGAGAGACGCGTAATCGGTGATGCGGACAAGCGGCTGCATCAGGTCAACCTCGCCCGGCAGCGCCGTGAATGCCGCCACGGGCTTGGGGAAGACCTCCACCGCTCCGGGCTTGGTGCGCGTCACGGTGGCGATGCAGCCTGTATTCGTTGAAGCGGTCAGGGACACCGTGTATACGCCGGGGTCACCGTAGGCATGCACCAGCTCCGCGTCCGTCGCCTCCGTACCATCGCCCAGGTCCCAACGGAGCGTGAATGGCGTGGCCGCCACGACCTGGGCGGAGAAAGGGAAGGCTTCCCCGACGCATGCCCGGGTGCCGTTGGTGAAATCCACCTCGGGCACGGGGAAGACGATCACCGAATCCGTGTAGGTGGCCGTGCAGCCGAACTCCGAGATGGTGAGCGAGACGGGGTGCGCCCCCAGGCCCGGGAAGACCGCTTGGAACTCAAGCGCCGTGGAGACCCCCGGGATGCCCGCATCGCCAAGGTCCCACAGCACTGAGGGCGAATCCGAGGCGGCTCCTATGGCTGAAAGCAGCGCTGGCTCACCGGGGCAGCGCACCGGCGGCCTGAAGAAAAACGCCGGAGGGGGCAGATGCACATCGAACACACGGAGCGCCGTATCCGCGCAATACGGACCGTTGCGGGCGATGAGCATCACCGTGTGGTAGCCCTGAGCGCCATAGGTCCACGCCGGCGACTCATCCGTGCTGCTATCATTGCCGACCGCGGGGTCGCCGAAGTCCCAAACGAAACTGGTGGCCTCGCTGCTCTCGTTCACGAACTGCTGTTCCAAGGAGGCGCAGAAAACGGTCTGCTCAGCGACATCTGCGACTGGCTGCGGGTGAACGGAGAGGGTGCTGGTGAAGGTGCCGCTGCAACCGAACTCCTCAACGGTCACCGTCAAGGTGTGGTCGCCGCTGTTGTCGAAGAGCGCTGTCACCGTTGGGCCTTGGGCCGTCGCCGGCACAGCACCCGGGCCTAGATTCCATGCGATGGATGGGGCGGTGCCGATATCCCCCTCCACCGTGAGCGTGACCTCCTGCGGTCCGCCGCAGAATGGCCCCGGCACCGAGAAGGTGGGCTCAAGCGAAGGTGCCACCACGTAAACGGCCGTGCTGGTATCGGCACAGCTGGCACCCGGATTGGCGATGAGGGTCACGGTGTAGCTGCCCGGTGCCGGATAGGTGTAGGATGGCGATTGCGCGGTGGAGACGTCCGCCGCGGTGGCCGGATCGCCGAAGTCCCATTGCCAGGTCTGCGCACCGGTGCTCTGATTCTCGAACGCTTGTGTGAGCGAGCATGCCTGGCCGATGCCCTGCGCGGCGATCACGGCATCCACCGCCGCGTTGCAAGCGACCACCCTGAACATGAAATCGCGCCGCGAGGTACCCAGGAGGACGCCGTTCCGGTACTCGGACACGCAGACCCCCACGGTGAAGGTCCCTTGCAGCGTGGGGTGCACGGTGAGCTGCCCGGAGGCCGGGTCGATGGCGATCGGCGGTACGCTGTTGATCGGGTCGGTGGCCGAATAGCCGAGGGCCCAATTCACGGGGTCGTAGGGCGGGGCCCCGGCGAGCGGTGCCGGATTGAAGGCATCCGCACCTTGGAATGGGGCACATAGCTCGTATACCAATTGGTCCCCATCCGGATCGGTGGCGCTGTGGTCGAAACTCATGTCCTGTCCCAGGCAGAGCGCGATGGGCGGGTAGTCGTTGAAGCGCGGGGAGCCGTTCGCGGCGTTCGGGTTGCCGGGAATCGTCACCGTGCAGGTAAGCCCCTGCTGCCCCTCCAGATTGACCATGGCAGGCGTCCGGCAGCAGCGCTGGTAACTGATGGTGTAGCCTCCGACGGAAGGGGGCAGGTTGAAGATGTGCACGTATTCGGTCGTGGTCACGCAAACCTCTGGCGGCGCGGAGAGGCAGGGGTCATTCAGGTCGACCGGAACCGGTTCCTCGCCAGGGTCATCCACGGAAACGCTGGTGAAGAGCACGCCTGAAGCGGAATACACCGCAATCTGGGCCGAGGCATCGAACCCGGTGCCATTCGCATTGTCGGGGCCGCAATCCCGATAGAGCCTCAACGTCACACGGTACTGGCTCCCCCCCAAAT
>DDRC01000075.1:0-9175 GCA_002342985.1 Flavobacteriales bacterium UBA2426 | reverse complement strand
CGGTACTGGCTCCCCCCCAAATGGTCATAGTACATGTCCCCCCCGATGATGTGCGTCGCTTGGGCGCCCATCGCGCCCAGAAGGGCGAGGACCAGGACCGCAAGTCGTCGGAGGAGGCGCATGGGCTCAGATCATTGGCGCGTGCCTACCGCAGTATGGTGACGTGCCCGGTGTATTCGCGGCGATCCTCCAACACCAGGACATAGTAATAGGTGCCCTCCGGGACGTCTTCACCCGTCCATTGGCTCCTGTAATTGCGGGCCTCGTAGACCTTGTTGCCCCATCGGCCATACACGGACAGCTCATTCGGGTAGTATTCGATGTTCGGGATGACGAAGGCCTCATTCACCCCATCCCCATTCGGGCTGAACACATTGGGCACTACCACCGGTCCTCCTTCCACCGCATAGGCCAAGGAGGCCGTGTCCGAGCATCCCTCCTCCGTGGTGATGACCAGTTCGATGATGTAGGTCGCCGGCCACCCTGCGCTCCAGACCGCCGTGGGCGCTGACGGGGCGAAGACCGAGCCATCGCGCAGCCAGTCCCATTGGGCGATGACACCGCCATTCGGGTCACTGGTATCCGTGAAGACCACAGGCGTGCCCACGAGCTGAGGCGGGTCCGGATCGGCCTCGAAGGAGGCTTCGGGGAGTGCGTAATTCATGACCGTTTCGGTGACGAATGCCGTGCAGCCGTTCTCAGCAACGAGCAAAGAGACCTCGTGCACCCCCGGACCGGCGAACTGCACCTGAACGATGCTATCGGAACTGGTCTGGGGCGTGCTACCGGCACCCAACTGCCAGTTCAGCGCCGCATTCGGTCCGAATGCCCCGTCGGCAACGAGCATCACCGGCTGGTTGCCGCAAAATGGTGGCGGAACCCGAACCATGGGCTGAGGGGCGAGGTAGACATTGAAGGTGGACTGCGCGGTATCGGCACAGGTCGTCCCGGGGTTGGCGATCAAGGTCACGGTATAGGTACCGGGCTCGGCATAGGTCCAGGCCGGGTTCCATGCATTGCTCGTATCGCTCGTCTGCTCCGGCACGCCGAAGTCCCAATGCACCGCCTGCGCGCCAGCAGTGGCGCTGGCAAAGGGCACCGTCAGGCTGGTGCAGAACTCCGATTGGGGCTGTATGCCGCCCGTAACGACCGCGTCGCAGGCCACCACCTTGAAGAGGAAGTCGCGCCGTGTCTCATTGATGAGGGCGCCGTTCCGGTACTCCTGGACCATGACGCCCACGGTGTAGTTGCCCTGCAGCGTGGGCGTGAGCGTCAGGAGGCCAGTTGCGGGGTCGATGGCAATGGACGGGTCGGAGTCGATCGGGTACCCCTCGGAATAGCCGACGCCCCATGGCAAAGGGGCGTAGGGCGGCGGGGCTGGCGGATTGGGCTGCGGGGCGAGCGCCGTGCCACCGTTGTAGGGCGTACACAGCGAATAGACCAACGAATCGCCATCCGGATCGGCAGCGCTATGGTCGAAGCTGAGCGGCGCATCGAGGCACAGGGCAACCGGGGGCAGCTCATTGAATCGCGGCGCGCTATTGGACTCAATGGGCTGGGCCGGGATCCTCGTCATCACCGTAAGGCCCAGGTCACCGGGGTCGACGAGGTTGCCGATGATGGCGGTGCGGCAGCAGCGCTGATAGGACAGGACATAGCCGTTGGGGCTGGCAGGAAGATTGAACAGACCCGTGTACGAAGTGGTCTCCACGCAGACATCCGGCGGCAGCGTCAAGCATGGGGAATCGAGGGTGATCGGGACAAAGGAGCCACCCGGGAAGGTCAGCGTCTGCACCGAAAGCAACCCGCCCCCCGCCCCATCGAAGACACCGATGGCTGCCGTGGGGTCGAATGCGATGCCCGAGCAGTCTCGGTACAGCTTAAGCGTAACCTGGTAGAGGCCGTTTCCAACCGCGTCGTAGTAGAGCTCCCCGCCGATGATGTGCGTGGCACGCACCTCCTGCGCCATGGCCAAGGCCAAGGCCAAGGCGACGAGATTCCGCTTCATGCTCATTCGACCCGGTAATTGGCCTTGGGGTTGCCTGCGCCTCGGCTGGGGATGGTGAAGTTACCGAATCGTCCGAAACAGCGCCTCCCATTCAGCGCCGTCAAAGGGTGCATACCGTCCCTCTGCGCAAGCGATCATCTCGGCGATGCGGAGCTTTTCCGGATAGGCCTCCGCATGCACCGCATGATGCACAAGCCGGCTGCCGATGCGCTGCAGCTCATGAAACGCGTGCGAGGAATCGATCCGGTAGTAATGCCCGCCGCCGGCCAGCTGGCGGTACACGGGAAACCCATCGGACCCCTCCGGTTCGGTACGGCTATCTTCCCGCGCTGCCATGGGACCATTCCTTGACCGCCTTGCCGAGGCCTTGCTGAGCACGCATGGCCAGGCGCTCGATCGCGTGGCGGTGGTGCTGCCGAGCCGAAGAGCGGGCCTGCACCTGCGAAAGTACCTTGCCCGACGCCATGGCCGCGCGCTCTGGAGTCCCGAGGTGCTGGACCCCGGGGCCTTCCTGGCCCGGATCGCCGGCTGGCGGCAAGGCACTTCCACTGAGCTCCTGCTGATGCTCCATCAGTGCCACAGGGCCGTCTCCGGCGCGCAGGCAGAGCCCTTGCATGAATTCCTACAGTGGGGACCGACCACCTTGCGGGACCTGAGCGAGGTGGATGCGCATCTCCTGGACCTCGACCAGGTGTACAAGGACCTGCGGGCATACCATGAGATCGAGACCTGGAGCCTGAAGGGGTCGGAATTCCTGACCGCCTCGCAACAGCGCACCGTGGCCAGCTGGGAGGGCACGGGCCGGCTGCATAGGTTGTTCACCGAACGGATGCACGAGCGCGGTGTGGGCACTTCGGGCGCCATTGCGCGGCGGGCTGCATCGATCACGGGAGGCGGCACATGGTCCTCGCCATGGGCCTCCGTCTGGGTTGCCGGCCTGAATGCACTCGACCCGGCCACCACTGCCGTATTGAAGCACCTGCAACGGCTGGGTGTGCTGCAACTGGCATGGGATGGGGACCGCCATTATGTGGAATCGCCCGACCATGAGGCCGGCCGCTTCCTGCGCCGGTCCATGGAGGCCTTTGGAACCGGCAGCCTCGCCTTGGGCAATCTGATCAGCGAACGGCAACGGCGGATCTCCCTGCGCACCAGCCCCGATCGAATGACCATGGTGGCCGACGCGGCCGCCTGGGTGCACCGCTTGCCCCAAGCCGACCGTACCGACACGGTCATCGTGCTCGCCGACGAGGGATTGCTGCTCCCCCTGCTGGAGGCGATGCCCGCCGATATGGGACCGGTGAACATCTCCATGGGTGTGCCGCTGGACTCGTTGCCGGTCCACGGGCTGGTGGAGAAGTACCTGGGGCTCTTCGATGGATCCGGCCGTATTCCCACGGCGGGCCTCATCGATCTTGTCACGCATCCGCTGCTCCATCAAGGCCCGGCAACGCTGGCTCTGACGGCAGCCTTGCGCGCCACGCAGCAGATTCGCCTGAGCCCCGATAGGATCAACACCGAATTGAAGCGGGCAGGCGTGGCCTCGGCGGCGACGGTCGCACTTTGCGCCGGACCACTCACTCCTTCAGCAGCTGTCCAGGCTCTCATCGGGTGGGGCAGGCAGGCCCGGCCCACCGATGCGCTGGCTCAGGAACAGCTGTTCGTCGTTGCCCGCCTCGAGCGCGAGCTGGCCATCGCCCTGGCGCAGGCCGACGGACCATCGGAGCGCATCCCCGAATTCCTGGCCGTGCGCAAGCGCCTGCTGGGGCATGCGGAGCTGGCGCTTTTCGGTGAGCCCTTGGAAGGGCTGCAGATCATGGGGTTGCTTGAGACGCGGGCCATCGACTTCAAGCGGGTGCTGATCGTGGGCGCCACGGAGGGAACCCTCATCGGCAGGGATGAGCCGATGAGCTGGATCCCCTTCGACCTGCGACGGCACTACCGGCTTCCGTTGAGGGCCGATGCCGAGGCCATAGGTAGTTATCACATCCACCGGCTGCTCCACCAGGCCGAGGAGGTTGTTCTGCTGCACGCTACAGGCAGCGACGGCTCCGCGCCAGCCCGATTCCTTGACCTTTGGGCGCACGAGCTTGTACCGCGCAGCGCAACCATACTGCAGCGGACCGAACTGGCTGCGACCTGCCACCCGCGGCCGAAAGCGAGGCCGCATGCGGAAAAGGCCCCGTGGGTCCTGGAGCGCCTGCACGACCTTACTGCCAAAGGCCTTTCACCATCGGCGCTGGGCGTTTGGCTCCGGTGCCCCTTGGACTTCCATGCCCGTTACGTCCTGGGCGTGAAGGAGCTCGAAGCACCCGGCACCGAGCTTGGGAGCGATGCGCTCGGCACCGCCGTCCACAAGGCCCTGGAGGCCCTCTACCGCAAATGGCTCGGGAGCCCGCTGGATGCGGATCGGGTGAGGGAGGCTGCCGGCTCGGTGGAGGCGCTCCTATTTCGCGAGCTCTCCGGCCGCTTCGACCGTGCCATGCTCGAGTCGGGGAGCTTCCTCTTGCAGCGGTCCATGGCCGCCGATTCCCTGGCCAGGCATTTGGCCGCCGAGGCGCACCGCGTGGCGAGGTCCGTCACCATCCCCCTTGCGGTGGAGCAACCGATGGCTGCAGCACTGCCCGGCGGCCTGCGCATGCGAGGCACCTGCGATCGACTGGAGCTCCGGGATGGTGTGCTGCACATATTGGACCTCAAGACGGGAGGCGTGCGCGAGGAACAGCTCCGTATTAAGGACCTTAGCCGTGAAGCGCTGCATCCACGCAGCCAATTCGCACTTCAGCTGCTCATGTACGCGACGATGGCGCTGGAAGCCGACCCGGCCCTGCCCGCGGTACGTGCCGGAATCATCCCGCTGCGCACCCCATCGCAGTCCGGCGGCATCTGGCTCACCATTGGCCGCGACCCGGATATCAGACGCGAGCAATTGCCCGCCATGCGCGACCTGATCACAATGCTGGTGCAGGAATTGCTCGACCCGCATCGGCCCTTCGTGCACAACCCGGATAGCCGGCATTGCCTAAGCTGCCTGCGGGGCTGAAATGAAGAGAGGGCCCTCGGGGCCCTCTCCTGATCGGCGATGAGGCCGGGGCTCAGCGGTAGACCACCTTGTGGGTGGAGGTCTCGCCGTTGCGCTTCACCTTCAGGTAGTACGCGCCATTGCTCATGCTCGTGAGGTCCATCTCCTTGGTGTAGCGGCCCTCGAAAGCGCGTAGGGTCTCGTTGTATACCGATTGGCCAAGCGCATTATGGAGCTCAACGGTCACATCCGCCGGCGCGGCCGAGGTGAATGACACGGTGAAACGGCCATTGTTCGGATTCGGCTGGATGGTGACACCGCCGCTCTCCTCGGCCGTCGCAAGCCCCTTATAGATGGCACCGGTGCGATCCTGCCCCCCGAGGGAGATGTAGTAGTTGGCGTTGTGCGCCACCTCACGCGTCCAAGCATCGTTGATGAGCTCGAATTCGCCCTTGCCGCTGACAGGAATGGATGCCACGACAATCTCCTCACCCGCCTTCCAATCCTCCTCGAGGGATGCCATCGGCGTCATGCCGAATCCGGCGAAGACCTGGTAATTGAACGTTCCATGCTCATGGGCACCTCCGCTGCGGCGGACCGGCATGTATTGCGCCGCAGCGCCCTCCTGCTGGAGCGTGCCGAGCGTGGCACCCGTGGAGCGGTCCCACCGGATGGTGAAGACCAGGCTGGAAACGATACCATCGAAGTCAGCCGTGGGGCGCAGATGCACCTCCAAGCGATCGCCATTGCGATGCAGGCCGATATCAACGTTCTGGGCGCTGGTCGTCCCTGCGATGAAGCAAGCCAGTGCAAGCACGGCTGCGGAGTGAAGGACCTTCATGGGTTCCGGTGGGATTGGTGGGGATGATTCAGGGTGGCGCGAAGCCGCGGCAAGATAGCAGGGCGGCTCTCCAAACGCAAGGCCTTCCGTGAGCTTGTGGCCATGTTCTTGGAAAGCCATGAAAACCGAACAGGGGCCCTGAAAAGGGCCCCTGCGCGGTAAACCTGCAAGGAATGATTGGAACCAGCCCAAGGCCAGGAAGAAGGACCTTGGTTGATAGGAAGACGGCAGGGGTTGGGACGGGTTGCCGCAACCGTGAAAAAAAAATCAGGGCGTGAACTTGTAGCCCACTCCCCGTATGGAATGGAAGTGCTTAGGCTGCCGCGGATCGGCCTCGAAGTACTTGCGGAATGCGACGATGAAGTTGTCCACCGTCCGTGTGGTCGGGAACACATTATAGCCCCAGACCTTCTTCAGGATCTCTTCGCGCGATACCACCTCCCCTGCCTTATCGACCAACAGCCGCAGCAGCAGGGTCTCGCGCTGGGTGAGTTGGTGGTGCACTCCGTCCACCCCGATGGCCTCGAACCGGTCGAAATCGATGGAACCGCCGGTGAACGCGAAGCGCTGGGGAGGCGGGCTGTCCTGCTGCTTGGCGGAGCGCGCAATGAGCTTGCCCACGCGCAGCAGCAGCTCCGTAAGGTCGAAAGGCTTGCCCAAGTGGTCATCACCTGCCCGCAGGCCCCTGACCCGGTCCGCCGCTTCATTCCGGGCCGTAAGGAACAGGACGGGCACCTGATTCCCCTCCAAACGGATCGTCTCCACCACGGTGAACCCGTCAATGCCTGGCAGCATCACATCCATGATGACCAAATCGAAATGGGCGCCGCGCAGCCGATCCAGGGCATCAGGGCCCGATGATGCGGTGGTTACGCCATAGCCCTCCAGCTCCAGGTTGAGCTTGAGGGTAGTCCGCAAGGAGGCCTCGTCCTCCACAAGCAGGATCCGTTCTTCGGCCATGCGGCAAATATCCGGCTCTACTTTTGACGCATGCGCTTCACCGCGGAACATGCCGCACATGCCGGGGACCTTGCGCCCGGAACGCTGGTCTCCCACCTAGGCATCACATTCCACACCGATGAGGAGGGGCGGCTGTGCGCCTCCATGCCCGTGGATGGCCGGACGCAACAGCCCATGGGCCTGCTGCACGGCGGCGCCACAGCGGCCTTGGCAGAGACCTTGGGGAGCGTGGGGTCGGCTCTGCTGGTCGTTCCGGAGGGCCGCGGGGCCGTGGGCATCGAGCTTAACGTCAACCACCTCAAGGGCGTCCGCTCCGGCGAGGTGGTGGCCACCGGCGAACTGCTGCATGCCGGGCGCACCACGCACGTCTGGGACATCCGGGTGCGGAACCAAGCGATGGAGCTCTGCGCGGTATGCCGACTCACCATCCTCATCATCGAGCAGCGGTGAGCGGCGCTGATGTCCTGGATGAACTCCTCCGCAGCGGCGCCACCTTCGCGGCCTTCCGGGAGCCGGGCGGAGCGGCGCAGGCCTATGTGCAGCATTCAGCGGCGCTGGACCTAGCCCAGGAGGGTGAACCTTGCTTCGTGCTGGCTCCATTCGAGACGGAAGGAGAAAAGGCACTGTCCATCCGGCCCGACGTGCTCCTGGCCCTCGGTGAAGCGCATCCGGCCCCGGATGGCACCGCCCGCGCCACCGCCTGGACCAACGCCCGATTGCGGGACGGGTTGGACAGGTCCGGCTATCGGCGGGCGGTGGCCGCAGCACTGGCGCTCCTGCAGCCGGGCACCCTGCGGAAGGTGGTGCTCGCGCGCACGGTGCGGGCGCCGCTGGGACCCGCCACGGCCGGCCGGTTGTTCGAGGCGGCCTGCGCAGCTCATCCCCGGGCCCTGGTGGCACTGGTGGCCACGGAGCGGTTCGGGACCTGGCTGGGCGCCACGCCTGAAAGGCTGCTGGTGGCTCAAGGAGGCCACTTGGAAGTGGACTCCCTGGCCGGCACCTTATCCATCGGGTCAGCTCCCCGCTCCGCAGCCTCCTGGGGTGCGAAGGAGCGCGAAGAGCAGGCTGTGGTCACTGAGGAGATCATGCACCGGTTGCGGCATGCCGGTGCGACGGGGCTTTCCATCCACGGACCTGAAGTACGGACCGCCGGCCCATTGGCCCATCTGCATACGCGGATCACAGGCTGCCTGAACACGGCAGCTGTGCTCGCCCTCGCCGGCGAACTCCACCCCACGCCTGCGGTCGGAGGGATCCCCCGGACGGAAGCCCAGCGCCTGATCGCGGCCCTGGAGCCCCGGAAGCGCTCCCTGTATGCGGGCTACTGGGGCCCTATGGACGGCGGCGGTGCGCGGCTCTTCGTGAATATCCGGTGCATGGAACTGAGCCCGACGGATGCCCTTCTCCACGTTGGCGCGGGCATCACCGCTGCGTCCGACCCTGACGGCGAGTGCGACGAAGTTGAGCTGAAGGCCCGCACCTGGACCGACCTCATCGCCCGGGTGCAGAGGGGCGGATAGCTTTGCCGGGCCGATGCCCACATCCGACCACCTCTCCGCCGCCGAACTCGCACGCCTCTGCCTGGCCAAAGGCGTCCGCCACGCGGTGATCAGCCCCGGATCGCGCAGCGCCCCCCTGGTGATCGCCTTCAACCGGCTGGATGGCATGCAGTGCCTTCAGGTCATCGATGAGCGCAGCGCCGCCTTCTTCGCCATGGGCATGGCGCAGCAGCTGCATGCCCCTGTGGCCCTCATCTGCACCAGCGGCAGCGCGGTGCTCAACTACGGCCCGGCCATCGCGGAAGCGTTCTACCAGCGCATCCCGCTGCTGGTGATCACCGCCGACCGCCCGGAGGAATGGGTGGACCAGGGCGAAGGGCAGGCCATCCGCCAGCAAGGCGTGCTCGCGCTGCACATGAAGAAGAGCGTCCAGCTCCCGCGCCTCATGACCGACGACCTCTCGCGCTGGCACGGCGGGCGGCTGATCAACGAGGCCATCGACGCCACCTTGCTGCCGGTACCCGGACCGGTGCATGTGAATGCGCCCTTCGCGGAGCCGCTCTATGGCTCCATCGACGGCTCGGGCCAGCCATCACGCGCAATCGCCCAGGTGCTGACGGAGCGCTTCATCCTTCCCGAGCATGCGCGCTGGCTCATCGCCAACCTGAGCGCAAGCCGCAGGGTGATGGTGCTCGGCGGCCAAGGCGTTTGGAGCGATGGCTTGAAGAAGCAGCTCAAGCAGCTCGCCGCGCTGCCGCAGGCCATCGTGATGGTGGAGGCCACCAGCAACCTCGACGATGAGGCGTTCATCACCTGCATCGACCGCGCGATCGAAGGCGTGGACA
>DDRC01000221.1:3643-14804 GCA_002342985.1 Flavobacteriales bacterium UBA2426 | reverse complement strand
GAGGCCCTTGAAGCGCGTGATCTCGTGGCCCTTGCCGAGCTTGAGGATGGCGCGCTGGCGCTCCTCATCGCTGTAGCAGTAAATGGTCTCCTTCTTATTGCGCACGCGGAAGAGCGGCGTCTGCAGGATGTAGAGGTGGTCGTTCTTCACCACTTCGGGGAAGAACTGCAGGAAGAAGGTCATCAGCAGCAGGCGGATGTGCATGCCGTCCACATCGGCATCGGTAGCGATCACAATGCGGTTGTAGCGCAGGCCGTCCATGCCGTCCTCGATGTCGAGCGCGGCCTGGATGAGGTTGAACTCCTCGTTCTCGTACACCACCTTCTTGGTGAGGCCGTAGCAGTTGAGGGGCTTGCCCTTGAGGCTGAAGACGGCCTGCGTCTCCACATCGCGGCTCTTGGTGATGCTGCCGCTGGCGCTGTCGCCCTCGGTGATGAAGAGCGTGGTGAGCTGCTTGCGCGGGTCGTCCTTCTTGGCGTCGGTGAGGTGTATGCGGCAGTCGCGCAGCTTGCGGTTGTGCAGGCTGGCCTTCTTGGCGCGCTCGCGGGCGAGCTTGCGGATGCCGCTGAGCTCCTTGCGCTCGCGCTCGTTCTGGAGGATGCGGCCCTGGAGCACCTCGGCCACCTCGGGGTGCTTGTGCAGGTAGTTGTCCAGCTCGCGGCCGATGAAGTCGCCCACGAAGCTGCGCATGCTCTGGCCGCCGGGCTCGATCTCCAGGCTGCCCAGCTTGGTCTTGGTCTGGCTCTCGAACACCGGCTCGATCACCTTCACGCTCACCGCGGCCACGATGCCCGTGCGCACGTCGCCGGCCTCCCACTCCTTCTTGAAGAAGTCCTTGATGGTCTTGGCCACCGCCTCGCGGAAGGCGCCCTGGTGGGTGCCGCCCTGCGTGGTGTGCTGGCCGTTGACGAAGCTGTAGTACTCCTCGCCGTAGTGGTTGGCATGGGTCAGGGCCACCTCGATATCGTCGCCCTTGAGGTGGATGATGGGATAGAGCGGCTCGCCGTCCATCTTCTCGGTGAGCAGGTCGAGCAGGCCGTTCTTGCTCTGGTAGCGGGTGCCGTTGCAGGTGATGGCAAGGCCCGTGTTCAGGTAGCAGTAGTTCCAGAGCAAGCGCTCGATGTGCTGCTCGCGGAACTGGTAGTGGCGGAACATCTCAGGGTCGGGCTCGAAGACCACCCGCGTGCCGTTGGGCTCGACGCTCTTCACCAGCTTCTCGTCCTTGCGCAGCACGCCACGATCGAACTCCGCGCGCTTCATCTCGCCGTCGCGGATGCTCTCGATGCGGAAGTAGGTGCTGAGGGCGTTCACGGCCTTGGTGCCTACCCCGTTCAGGCCCACGCTCTTCTTGAAGGCCTTGCTGTCGTACTTGGCGCCGGTGTTGATCTTGCTCACCACGTCGATCACCTTGCCCAGCGGCACGCCCCGCCCGTAGTCCCGCACGGTCACCCGGCCGCCCTCGATGGCGATGTCCACCTTCTTGCCATGGCCCATCACGTACTCGTCGATGCAGTTGTCCAGCACCTCCTTCAGCAGGATGTAGATGCCGTCATCGTAGCTGCTGCCATCGCCGAGCTTGCCGATGTACATGCCCGGCCGCAGGCGGATGTGCTCCTTCCAGTCCAGCGACCGGATATGCTCCTCCCCGTAGTTCGTCTCGCTCATCTCAAAGGGCGGAACCTCAGCATTGGCGCGGGTTCCATGCAATGGGACGAAGTTAGGGCCGCTAGGGGCGCGGGATGCCGCGGAAGACGCCCCCCGTTATCCACGATCGATCGGGATTATCAACACGGCGGGGCCGGGTCCTCCCTGCCGGTAAAGCCTGCAAAGCAGTAACCTGCCCCCCGGGGACCCTCGGCTTCCACCTGCCGCTGAGGCGTTTACTCTGCCCCTCTGGACATGCAGGAAAGGAATCCCGGACCGCATGGACCATTGCCGTCGGCTTTCGCTCGGCCCACGGAAGGCAGCCTGATCACTTCAACCCGCGCTTCACGAGGAGCGGCTCCACGCTGGGGTCGCGGCCGGTGAGGTCGCGGTAGAGCTCTGCTTCAGGCTTGCTGCCGCCCTGGCTGAGCACGGTGCGGCGGAACCGGTCGCCGTTGGCGCGGGTCATGCCTCCGTTCTCGGTGAACCAAGCGTAGGCATCGGCATCCATCACCTCGCTCCAGATGTAGGCGTAGTAGTTGGCCGCATACCCCGTCCAGGCATGGCTGAAGTAGCAGCTGCGGTAGCGCGGCGGCACCTGCGGCAGATCGAGCCCGTACTTCTTCAGGGCCGCCTGCTCGAAGGCGAGCACGTCCTCTACCAGTGGCGCATCGGCGGGCAGGCTGTGCCACTCCAGGTCGAGCAGCGCGGCGGCCAGGTACTCGGTGGTGGCATAGCCCTGGTTGAAGGTCTTGGCCTTGCGCAGCTTGTCCGCCAGGGCATCGGGCATCACCTCGCCCGTCTTCCAGTGCTTGGCGAAGCTGCGGAGCACCTCGGGCACCATCGCCCAGTTCTCATTCACCTGGCTCGGGAACTCCACGAAGTCGGTGGCGGTGGCAGTGCCGCTGAACTTCGGGTACTTCTGCGCGCTCAGCATGCCGTGCAGCGCATGGCCGAACTCATGGAAGAGCGTGGTCACATCATCCCAGCTCAGCAGGCAGGGCTGGCCGGCCGCAGGCTTCACGTAGTTGCAGTTCTGCGTGATCACAGGCTGTTGGCCCAGCAGGGTGCTCTGGTCCACGAAGCTGCTCATCCATGCGCCGCCGTTCTTGTTGTCGCGGGCGAAATAGTCGCCATAGAAGAGGCCGATGGTCTCGCCGGTGGTATCGATGATGTTGAAGACGCGCACGTCGGGGTGGTACACGGGCAGGTCCTTGCGCTCCTCGAAACGCAGACCGAAGAGCCGGTTGGCGGCGAAGAAGACGCCGTTCTGCAGCACGCTCTCGAATTCGAGGTAGGGCTTCACGGCCGCTTCGTCCAGGTCGAACTCAGCCTTGCGCACCTGCTCGGCATAGAAATCCCAGTCGAAGGCCTCCACCTGGAATCCCCCGCCCTGCTTATCCACCAAGGATTGAAGCTTGGCGGCCTCCTTGCGGGCGTTGGCGGCGGCGGCCGGCGCCATGCTACCCAGCAGCTTCATGGCCTGGTCAGGGTTCTTGGCCATCTGGTCGTCCATCACGTAGTGCGCCCAGGTGGCGAAGCCCAGGAGCTTTGCTTTCTGGGCCCGAAGCTGGGCCAGCCGCGCGATGATGGCCTTGTTGTCGTAGGCCTCGCCCCGGCTGTTGCGGCTGATGGAGCGCTTCATGATGGCCCTGCGCAGATCGCGGCTCCGCAGCTCGGCCAGCGCAGGCTGGGTGGTGGTGTTGCGCAGGTCGATGAGCCATTGACCCTCGTGGCCCTTGGCCTTGGCGGCGGCAGCGGCGGCTTCGATGCCCTCTGGGCTCATGCCTTCCAATTCGCCCCCATCCTTCACCACCATGGCCAGGACGGCCCGCTCCTTCAGGATGTTATCCTCGAATCTGGCGACGAGGTTGGCCTCCTCCTCATTGAGCTTGCGCAGCTGCTCCTTGCCGCGTGCATCGAGGAGTGCACCGCTGCGGACGAACCGGATGTAGTAGCGCTCCAGCAGGCGGGCGTCCTGTGCCTCCACACCGGTGGCCGGCTGATCGTAGAGGGCCTTGATGCGGACGAAGAGCTTCTCGTTGAGGGTGATGGCATCGCTGTGGGCGGCCAGCTTCGGCGCCAGCTCAGCCTTCACCGCCTGCAGGGTATCGTTGGTGGCGCTGCCTGTCAGGTTGTAGAACACCGCAGTGGCGCGGTTCAGGTCCTGGCCCGCCTTCTCCAGGGCCACGATGGTGTTCTCGAAGGTGGGTGCGGCCGGGTCGTTGGCGATGGCCTCGATCTCGGCCAAGTGGCGCTTCATCCCCTCCTCGATGGCCGGTCGGAAGTGCTCATCGCGGATGCGGTCGAAGTGCGGAGCCTGGAAAGGCAGCGTGCTGCGCTGCAGGAGCGGGTTGTTCGCGAGCATATCGGTGCGTTCGGGTTCGGCGGTCGGCGTACAGGAGGCCAGCAGTGCGATGCCAGCGGCGGCGATGGGCGTGAGGTGCTTCATGGGTGCGACGAAGGGCGCGCAAGGTAGCAGCGGCTGCGGCGCACGGCGTGGCGCATGCGGCGGTCCGCCGGTTCGTTGACGGGCGGTTGTGGCGCGCTAGGGCAGCTGCTCGACCAGGGTGCTGGTGGGCACGCTACCGCCCACATTGGTGAGAATGGGGTCACGGTCGTTGCCCTCGCCGGTATACTTCACCGTGCCATCCATGTTCACATCGGCGGCGTGATAGGCCGTCACCGTATTCGTGGGCAGGCTGCCGCCGATGGCGCTCAGGATCGGGTCGCGGTCGTTGTCCTCGCCCGTGTACCGAAGCGTGGCATCGGGATCCGCATTGCCCGCCCAGAGGGCCATCACGCTGCCCATGGCCTTGCGGGCGCCGGTCCCCCAGGCAGCAGTGGAGGCAAGCGTCAGGTCGACCGTTGCGGCTGTGCCGTTCAGCGCCACGCCGGCCGCCGTCATCGCGCCCAGGTGGTTGCGGTGGCGGATGGCCACGCGGTAGCTGCCGGCATCGGCGCAGAAGCCGAGCGGCGAAACGCCATCGGGGGCGGTGATGTCGCCATCGCGCTGCAGCAGGCCCGCCCGTGCCTCCACCACGCCGTAGGGCGAAGCGTTGGCCCGGAGCTCCACGAGCACCCAGTCGACGATCGCGTTCGCCCCTGTCGTGGCCAGGAGTCCGGCGCTCATGGCCGTGGGACCGGCGACGGCATGGCCCATGGCGGTGTACGGCTCCGTAAGCGGGATCAGGCTCAGCTTGCGCAGGCTGTCGGTCATCAGGCCCGTGGCGGTCCGGTACGGCCCCTCGAGGAAGGCGCGGGCAGCCACAACGGACCGCGGCACCGCTTCGCACGGCGCCTGCAGCGTGATGAAAACATGCGTGGCGGTCCATTCCGAAGCGCTCCCTTGGCTGCCGCCCGGCGCGCAGAGCGTGCGCACCTGGACATCGTAGGACGTGAGCGGGCTCAGGCCGGCGAGCGGATGGCTGTTCGTCAGCAGGCCGGCCACGGTGGTCCAGGTGCCGCTGCTCGAAGGCTTCCAGCGCAGGTCGTAGCCGCTGGCGCCCTGCACCGTCGCCCATGCGATCTGGGCGCTGTTCCAAGTGATGGCGCTTGAGCCCAGTCCCTGCGGCATCTGGCAGGCCTGAATCGCCCCGATGTACAGGAGGTAGCACTGCACTTCGCTGAAGGCACCACCGTAGCCGAACACGTGCACGTAGTAGGTGCCTGCCGCCGCGTTGGCATAGCTGATGCTCTCGTTGGCAGTGCCGCCGTTCTGCGAGATGGCCAGCTGCGCGCCGCCGCTGCTGAGCAGGCGCACATCGTAGTCGCCCGCCAGGCCGGAGAGCGAGATGCTGATGGTCGATGTCGCCGCCAGCGTGAACCGGTAGTAGTCCGCATCGCTCGTGCTGGCCACCAGCGCGTTGACGGAGGCCGGCAGCGTCACCACGGCGGCCGCCCCGGTGCTGTTGTTCGGCTCCAGCGCATCGGGGCAGGGCACCGGCGTGGAGAAGGCCTGCAGCGGGCTGTACGCGGAGGAGGAAGCGTTGCACACGCTCATCACCTGGAATTCATAGGCGGTGCCGGGCGTGAGGCCGCTGAGTCCATAGGTGGTGCCGGTGAGGCCGGTGACCGTGGTCCACGTTCCGGCGCCGACGGCCCTCCAGCGCAGGGTGTAGCTCGTTGCGCCCACATTGGCCCAGCTCAGCGTCGCCGCGGTCGGGGTGATGCCGGTGACGCTCACGGTGGGCGGATTGCAGGTGGTGCCGCACACAGCCAGGCAGGTGGCGCTGTTCACCCGGTTGAGGATGAGCGCCGCAGGCTGCGGGCCGAAGCCATTAGCGAACTTGATGGTGCTGCTGGTGAGGTGGCAGTAGCTCATGATGGTTCCGCCCACGCTGCTGGCCGGCAGGGGCCCCTGCGGGCAGCTCCCTTCCGAATAGCCGGCGGCCGGGCCGCAGCCGTCGATAGCCGTATTGTCGCCGTTCCAGGCGCAGGCATGGGTGTGCCGGCTGCCGAGGTTGTGGCCCGTCTCGTGCGTCACCACCTCCACGCTCCAGCTGTAGGTGGGCACATTCTGGTAGCTGGTGTTGATGCCGCTGTAGGCCATCCGCAGGTTGGTGCTGCTGCAAAGGGTGTTCAGCCAGGCGACGCCGCCATAGCCGCCCAGGTCGATCAGGTGGGCCAGGTTGCCATTGAAGCTCGTCCGCACCGTGCCGAACTGATTCAGGCGGCCGCTGCTGGAGGCGGCATCGTAGGGGCTCGCCGTGTTCCACACATAGAGCTCGCTGAGCAGCACATCCACGCCATCGTTGTCGTAGAGCGTGGCCATCTGGTTGAAGAGGCCGGTGGCGTAGGCGGTGACATTGGCCACGCTGCCCTTGTTCTGGTAGAGATCGTAGGCCGTCTCCCAGTAGATGCTCACGCACCGCGTTGACTTGGCAGTGCCGGGGCTGCGCAGCTCATCGCGCGTGTACCCGCGATCTGGCGGCGCCGCCGCGCACACGTGGCCGGAGGTGCCGCGCAGATCGCTTTCGCGATAGAGCACGTGCAGCGCGTCCTTCCCATCCGCGAAGCGGCCCAACACGCGGTCGTCGCCGGGATCGCCGATCACGCCCATCAGCTCATTGCCATAGATGCTGATGGCCGCCAGCGTTCCGGGGACGCCGCGCACCGCACCGCGGTAATGGAGGCCCGTGGGCACATCGGCCTGGCCATGCGTGGCCGATTCGCGCACCGAGAAACCCGGCGCCAGGATGTCCACGCGGAACAGCTCGAGCACCTCCATGCCAGCCGGCCCGGGCAGTTCCATCGCGATGCGCTCCTCGGGCCGGGCCATCAGCCTGGCCGCAGCCTCGGCATCATAGCGCAGCACGGTTGCAGCGCGCAGGGCGCTGCGCCAGCGGTCATCGGTGGCCGGCGATGCGGGTACCGCCTCCAGCAGGCGCACGGGCGTGAACCGCAAGCCGGCGGCGCGATCCTCCTCCACACGGGCGGCCACATGGCGCACGCGGTCCTGGGCACCGAGGAGCAGGGGGACGAGCAGGAGCAGCTGGAGGAGGAGTCGTTTCATGTGCGATGGATGGGGCGTCACCGCCCAAATTAGCGAGTGCCTCCGCCCGGGGCGGGATCGTTCGACGGACACCCTTGGCACGCTGCCGGGCGCCCTAACCGGCACGCCGGCCCTCCACGGGCAAGCTCATGCGCGCCTTGGCCTGCTCCACCAGCTTCTTCATCCGGTGATAGGCCGCCAGCTGCTTGTTGTACCGCTTCAGGTCGCTGGGGTCGAGCTGCTCCACGTGCAGCAGGTCCATCTTGTCGGCCAGGTCGTGGAGCTTCACGCGAATGGCGAGGTTGTCCTCCACCACGCGGTCGATGTACTGCTCGTAGGTCTCGTCCGGCACGCGCGTGATGTGCTGCAGCGCCTTGAGCACGCGCGGCGAGAAGCCCTTGCGCTCGATGTCGGCCAATGTCAGGTCAGAGCGCTCCAGCACGTCATGCAGCGCACCCAGCACCTGCTCATCGAAGTCGTGCCCGCGCATCATCACGCGCATCACATGCAGGATGTACGGCTTGCCGAACCGATCGGTCTGGCCCTTGTGCACCTTGGCCGCAAGGCGGATGGCGGTCTCCAGCAGGTGTTCCATGGGGGGGAGGCGGGTCGAATGTAAGCCGGGGCCTTCAACGACGAGGCCCCTCCTTGCGGGAGGGGCCTCGCCATGGCATTCGCCAGCGATCAGCGCACCACCGGTACGCGCAAGGTGGCCTGTTCGCTGCCTTGCTGCAGACGCACGAACCACACGCCAGGCGCAAGAGCGGCAGCATCCAGCAGCACGCGACCGGTCTGTGCAGCCACGCTGCGCTGTAAAGCCACGCGGCCGGTGGCATCGATCAATTCGATGCGAACGGCCTCGCCTCCGGCGAAGGCATGCACCACCACCACATGGGCGCCATCATGCCAGGCGCGCGCCTCCGCCGTGGTGCGGCCCGCCACTCCGGTGCTCAGTTCCACGGTCACCTCGGTGCTGGTTGACTCCAGGCAGCCGCCATTCTCCATGGCATGCGTCACCGTGTAGGTCCCGGGCAGGCTCCAGGAATGCACCGGCGATGCCTCATCGCTGCTAGCGCCGTCGCCGAACGACCAGTAGTGGCTGCCCTCGGCCAGCGTGCTCGTGAACTGCACCGGCGTTCCGACCGTGACCGTGGCGCTCTCCATGGTGAATGCCGGGTCGGGACCGGCGCTGCCGATGATATACGCAGCGGTCCAGGAGCAGGCATTGGCATCGGTAACCGTCACCGTGTAGCTGCCGGGCGCTGCGATGAGGAGCGGATCGGCGGAGCCGTCGGACCACAGCACATCGTAGGGCGCCACCCCGCCAAGGATCATCAGGTCCACACTGCCATCGGCCGCATCACTGCATGAGGCGGGATAGGCGTCGCCGATGCCCTCCAGCACGAAGGGTGCATTGATGGCGAAGGTCTGCTCCAGCTCCCCGCAGGCGCCGCCCGTCACGCGCACCCGGTAGCCGCCGGCATCGAGGCCGGTGAAGGCCGCCACGCCCTCCACGCCCGTCTGCGTCAGCAGGGCATTGCCGAGGTCATCCGTCCAAGTGACATCCACGGGCCCGCCGTTCACAACCACGGTGGCCTGGCCGTTGGGATCGGCTCCGCAGAGGGCATCCTCCACGTAGAGGGGCAGCGGTGCCGTGGCATGCAGGATGAAGCGAGCCTGTGTGTTCGGATCGGTGGCCTCCATCTCGAAGGCATACTGTGCGCCGTACGGTAGGGGCGTCACCGTGCCGGTCGCCAGGTCCTCCAAGGTGATGCAGGTCAGCCCCAGGTCGCTCAGTTGCTGCAGCGAAATGACATAGGTGCCCGACACGCCGGCATCCACGCTCACGGGGATGCTGAAGCCCGCCTCCATGCCACCATGGGCATTGATTGCCAGTGCGCGGTCATCCGCAGTCAGCGTGGCGATCTGCGGGGCCGTGGGGTCGGCGAAAACGAACTTCTCCGCATCGTCGGCATCCAATCCCGGGCTGCCCTGGTGGAAGACCACCAAGGCCTCGTCGAAGAAGGCATTCATGCTGCTGCTGATGCGCAAGCGCAGGCCCGGAGCGGCGCTGCCACCGCTGCCGCCGAAAAAGCCGCCATCGTTCGAAGCCACCTTGGCACTCTCGCTCACCGTGGTGGCCACCGCTGGTCCATTGGCCTTCAGGAAGAAGCCCTGCATGCTCTGGATGGTGTTCGTGCCACCATTCGTGCCCTGCGCTAGGTCGATGTCCCAAACGGCTGTGTTGCCCGAGGCGGGGTCGTAGTAGGTTACGTAGTCCGCCACATCGGCGCCCCGCGCGATCTGGTCGAAGGCGATGGGGCTGGGCAGCGGATTGGCCACCAGGTTCCAGCCATCCACGGCAGGCGATCCGGTGTCGGTCCAACTCACCGGCAGGCTCACCGGCGTGGTGGCCACCACGGGCGCGTTGTTGCCCAGGTCGATCACGAAGGCCGCGGTGGTCTGCAGGTTGTCGCCGCACCAGGCCGCGAAGCCCTGGCCGGGGGTCAGCAGCTGCGTGTTGCTGCTCACGCCCTGAAGTCCATCGTTCTGGCCTGCTCCGGTATCGGTCTCGTCGTACCACCGGATGCTGGGCCAGGGGTTTCCGTTCACCGTGAAACCGGGGAAGTGCGACCCGGGGAAGCCGGCGGTGTAGAAGTCATCGATGAAGTGGTTCACCCGGCGGCTCTGGATGGGGCTGCCCAGCAGGCGCCAGTTCGTGGCCCCAGCGGGGATGTACCGCTCGATATTGAGGTTGCCGGTGTAGCTGGCGCCTGCGCTCATCTCGCCCAGGCGGCCGGTGGAGGTGGCGGTGCTGCGCAGCGTCACGGTTGCGCCGGTGCAATCGAAGTCGCCATCGTCGATCTGCAGCGTGCCGCGGATCTCCATGGTGCCGGTGACCGTTACGCCGCCGGTCATGCCCGCACGGAAATCCCAGAAGCTGGCCGTGCCGCCGAGCGCCAAGGTGGCGCTGGAGCCCTCGGTGACCTGGAACTCGCTGTTGTCCGCCGCGTTCAGCGTGCCTTGGATGGCGTTCGCGCCCGTGGTGGCCTTCAGGAAGCGGTTGGCATCGATGTTCAGGGTGGCGCCGCTCTGCACGGTGAGCGACTTGATGGTGGTATTGGCATCCACGGTCACCGCATCTCCGCTCTGCACCACCATCTCGCTGGCGTTGGTCCACACCGCCGGGCCTGCGGCGCCGGTGGGGGTATCGCTCCAGATGGGATCGTTCACGCTGCCGGTGGAGCGGCTGTAGTAGACCGGGACAGCGGAGGTGGTTACGCTGATCTGGTTGCTCAGGTTGGCTGAGGCGCATCCACCGGTCGCGCGGATGCGGTAGTGGTATGTCGTCACTGGGCTGAGACCCGTGACGCTCTCGGATGTCGCGCTTCCCGCGTTGAAGCCCTCATAACCGGCCACGTAGCTCTCCGGCCGCCCGGCGATGGCGATGTTGTCGATCGCGCTGGTGCCGCCCGCCGCCACCGTATTGCCCTGCGTGTCCGTGTTGCTCGTCATGATCCAGCGCAGGAACAGTTGCGGCTGATCGCTGCACGCGCCCGGCAAGGCCACGTTGGTGAGCACACCGCTGGTCCAGTTGTTCTGCACGGTCACGCTCGAGCCAGGTACCAGCGTCCAGGCACCGCCAGTGCCGATGCGGTACTCCACCTGCCAGTCGCGCGGCCCGGTGTTCGAGGAGCGCTGCGCGCTGGAGAGCGTCAGGTTGAAATGGCCCGCGGTGCTGATCTCGGCCACCCAATACTTGGCGCCGCTGCCCGAGTTCCAGCCGGAGCCGGTGGCGGCGCTGGTGGCACTGGAGGCAATGGGCACGTACGTGATACTGCCCGTGCCCCCCACGGTGGTGAGGGTGGCTGCGCTGTTGGCGCCGATGCCGCCATCGGCCACGTTGTTGTCCGGGTTATTGGGGAAGTCCCAAGCGGCCACGGTCACCGGTGTGGGGTCCAGGAAATCGCTGTAGCGGCTGATGTCCAGGAAGTAGGTGGTTGCCCCGATGTCGTCCCAATT
>DDRC01000221.1:2351-3582 GCA_002342985.1 Flavobacteriales bacterium UBA2426 | reverse complement strand
GTTGCCCCGATGTCGTCCCAATTCGCATCGAAGCCGCTGGTGGTGATGGACGTGGCTGCGGTGGCCACGGGATCCACGAGCGACTCATTATCGTTCACCGTTACCGTGCGGCTGCTCGGAGTACCCACGAAAGGGACCCCTTGACCTCCGCTGAGGTTGGCCAGGCCGAACGTGAGCGCATCGGTGCCGTTGCAGAGCAGGTCATCCGTCAAAGTCAGGGTCACGGTCTTGCTGGATCCATCGTTCGCGGCCCAGTTCACGGTCTGGCTGCTGAAGCCGTTCACCCGTGCGGCATTGCCGGAGCTTAGCACCACATCCACGCTAGTGGCATTGGTGGTGCTGAAATCGGCAATGCTCACCGTGAGGTTGGCGGTGCCATCACCCTCGTTCACCGTAAGGTTGGAACCGCCGAAGAAGACGGATGTGTTCGTGGCTGCGGGCGTCACGGTTCCACCAATAGCGAGGTCATTGCCCGTGAGCCGTCCTATAGCGAAGGTGCCGGTCCCTGCAGATGCGCCCCAGCCGTAAAGCCGAATCGTTATGGTGGTCCCGGAGGCGACGTTCTGCAAGGCACTGATGCCTGTCAGATCGATCTGGGCCTGGGCATTGCCGTTGGTGGGGTTCGTGGTATAGCTGATAGCGGCTCCGATGTTCGTTCCCGCCGTGCTGAAGCCATCCAGGCTGTATTGCCATTGGAATGCATTGGGACCCGTACTGGAACGGCGGAAGTTCGCGTCAAGCGTGGACAAGGAGACCTGATAGCCCGCTTGGGCACCGATGGTGAACTGCAGGTACTCAGAGTTGGTAATCGCACCCGCGAGGGTGGCATTATCCCACGCGGTTGCACTGAATGCATCCGCCAGCGAGCTTCCATTGATGCCAGACCCGCGCGACAGCGTGGAGGTGTTCAGGTTCGCATTCAGCGTGGTGGCATTCACCGTGGCCTCGTTTCCATTCAAGCCATTGCATTCCCATGCTACAATCTGTGCCTGAGACGCTGACGAAACGAACAGTATGCCGGTCAATACCGCTAGTGTCTTCCTGAGCGTAATGGGCTTCCTCATATCACGGGTTTTGGTACCGGCAGGGCAGCCGGCGGGGGGATTCATTTCAGGCGCGCCAAGGTAACCGTTCGACCACACTGCGCACATCGCCCTGTTGATAACTGGGGCACTATCCCAGGGAGGCCATGAAAAGGCGGCGGCCCCCATCCGGAATCGGATGGGGGGCG
>DDRC01000221.1:1806-2197 GCA_002342985.1 Flavobacteriales bacterium UBA2426 | reverse complement strand
GGGAGGGGGCCCGCCGCTCAGTTTCGGATCGGGGTCAGCGCACGATCACCAGCGGGATGGTCCGGCGCACCTCGTCGCTGCTGACGCGGATGAACCACACACCGCTGGCCAGGTCGTTGCCGGGCAGGGTCATGCGACCGGCGGGTCCGGCCACGCGGTGCTGCATCCAGGTCTGGCCAGCCTCGTTGATCACCTCCAGTTGCAGNNGGGTAAGCGTCGGTGAACCCGTGCTCCACCACGATGCGGTCACCGTCGAACCAGGCGCTGAGGCGGTCGGCGGCCGAATCGGGGCCGCTGATGCCTGTACTGAGCTCCACGGTGACGGTGACGACCGCCGTGCTGGAGCAGGTGCCGTTGCTCACGGTGAGGGTTACAGCATAGGTGCCGGGGG
>DDRC01000221.1:1302-1633 GCA_002342985.1 Flavobacteriales bacterium UBA2426 | reverse complement strand
GGCGAAGCTGTGCACGGGGGCTTCCTCGGTGCTGGTGCTGCCGTCACCGAAATCCCAGGCATGGCTGGTGGCATCGGTGCCGGCGCTGACGAAGGCCACCGGAGCGCCCACGGGCACCACCTCGGCATCGGCCATCGCAATGGCCACCGGGGCCTCGCCTGCGCCCACCACCACCGGTTCCACAGGCGTAGAGCAGCCCGCCGCATCGGTCACTTGCACGGTGTAGAGGCCAGGGCCGGCCGGCATGGAAGCGTCCGTGCTGCCATTGCTCCACAGGTAGGCATAGGGTGCCGTGCCGCCCATGGCGAAGGCCTCGGCGAAGCCGTCGCTA
>DDRC01000221.1:838-1070 GCA_002342985.1 Flavobacteriales bacterium UBA2426 | reverse complement strand
TGAGCTCATAGTCGCCCATGGCCAGGCCCTCCAAGGCCACGGTACCGGTGACGGCGGTCTGCGTGGCGATGGGCTGGCCCTGGTCATTGTACCAGATCACATCGGCGGCGCCATCGGCGATCACTACCTGGGCCGAGCCGGAGGACTGGCCATGGCAGGCCGCATCGGTGGCAGCCACCTCCAGCGGAGCCGTGGCCATGAGCAGCAGGCGCGGGGTGGACATGGCCTCACC
>DDRC01000221.1:433-636 GCA_002342985.1 Flavobacteriales bacterium UBA2426 | reverse complement strand
GCCGGTAGCTCGAGCGTGTAGGTGCTGCCCTCGGCGAGGGGGATGGTGGTTCCGGTGACCAGATCGTGCAGGCGCAGGCAGCTCAGGCCCACGGTCTCCACCCCGGTAACGGTGATGGTGTATGTGCCCGCCGCCCCGGCCTGCACCGCCACGGGAACCTCGACAGCGCTGCTGAAGGGGCCGAAGGCGTTGATGGCGAGCGG
>DDRC01000221.1:0-162 GCA_002342985.1 Flavobacteriales bacterium UBA2426 | reverse complement strand
TGTTGATGCCGCTGGTGATGCGCAAGCGGACCAAGGCGGGGGTCTCCTCGCTGCCGCCGAAGAAGCCGCCGGCGTTATCGGCCACCTTGTCGGCCTCCTCCACCGTGGTGGTTACGGCGGGGCCCTCGGCCTTGAGGTAGAAGCCCTGCATGCTCTGGATGG
>DDRC01000172.1:24876-26009 GCA_002342985.1 Flavobacteriales bacterium UBA2426 | reverse complement strand
CAGACGGTCAGCCAGATGGTCGATGCGGTACTGGCACTGCCGCCCGAGACAAAAATCATGGTGCTGGCGCCCGTGGCGCGAGGCCGAAAAGGGGAGTTCGCCGAACTGTTTGCCGACCTGCAGACGCAGGGCTTCGTGCGGATTCGGGTAAACGGCGAGACCTTCGAGACGGACCGGTTGCCGCCCTTGAAAAAAAACGAGAAGCACGACATCGACGTGGTCATCGACCGACTGCGGGTGCGCGGCGCCGACGACCCGGCCGGCCGGGATCAGGTCCGCCAACGCCTGGCGGAAAGTTTCGAGGCCGCGCTGCGCCTGGCCGACGGCCGTGCGGTGGCGTTGGAGATGGACAGCGGACGCGAGCATCTGTTCAACGCCCGGTTTGCCTGCCCGGTCTGCAGCTATTCGATCAGCGAGCTGGAACCGCGCCTGTTCTCCTTCAACTCCCCGGCCGGCGCCTGCCCCACCTGCGACGGACTGGGCACCACCGACGTGTTCGACGCCGAGCGGGTCGTTGCCTTCCCGTCCCTGAGCCTGGCCGGCGGCGCCATCAAAGGCTGGGACCGGCGCAATGGCTACTACTTTTCCCTGATTGAAAGTCTGGCGCGGCACTACGGCTTCGACGTGGATGCGCCTTTCGAGTGCCTGCCCGCCGAAGCGCGGCACGCGGTGCTGCACGGTTCCGGTGACGAGGTCATCAAATTCAGCTACATCATGGAGTCAGGCGCTTCGCAGGGCCGCAAGATCACCAGGAAGCATGCTTTCGAGGGCATTCTTCCCAACATGGCGCGCCGCTACCGCGAAACCGACTCGGTGGTGGTGCGCGAAGAACTGGCCCGCTACCGCAGCACCCGCCCGTGCCCTGACTGTGGTGGAACCCGGCTGCGCCGGGAGGCCCGCAATGTCAAGGTCGGTGACGGGGCGCAGTCCAGGGCAATTTATGAAGTGAGCCACGTGACTCTGGGGGAGGCTCAGCACTGGTTCCAGACGCTGCGGCTCACCGGCGCCAAGGCCGACATCGCCGACAAGGTGGTGCGCGAAATCGGCAACCGGCTCAAGTTCCTCAACGACGTGGGGCTGAACTACCTCAGCCTCGACCGCAGCGCCGAGACGCTGTCGGGCGGCGAGGCGCA
>DDRC01000172.1:0-24696 GCA_002342985.1 Flavobacteriales bacterium UBA2426 | reverse complement strand
AGGCGCAGCGCATCCGCCTGGCCAGCCAGATCGGCTCCGGCCTCACCGGCGTGATGTACGTGCTGGACGAGCCCAGCATCGGCCTGCACCAGCGCGACAACGACCGCCTGATCGCCACGCTGCGGCACCTGACCGACATCGGCAACACCGTCATCGTCGTCGAGCACGACGAGGACATGATCCGGGCGGCCGACCACGTGCTCGATGTCGGGCCGGGGCCGGGTGTCCATGGCGGGCGGATCGTCGCGCAGGGCAGCGTCGCCGACATCATGGCGACGCCGACCAGCCTCACGGGCGATTTCCTTTCGGGCCGGCGGAGCATTCAGACGCCCGCGACGCGTCGCCCGATCTCCGAGAAGCGGGCGATCGTCGTCAAGGGCGCGGCCCACAACAACCTCAGGTCGATCGACGCCGCGTTCCCGCTCGGGGGGATCGTCTGTGTCACGGGCGTGAGCGGATCGGGCAAGAGCACGCTGGTCAACGACATCCTGCTGCAGGCGGTGCACAAGCATCTGCTTGCCTCGCGCGTGACGATCGGAAAGCACCAGTCGGTGAAGATCCCCAAGGAACTGGAGCGGGTGATCGAGGTCGATCAGAGCCCCATCGGCCGCACGCCCCGGAGCAACCCCGCGACCTACACCGGGATCTTCGACGACATCCGCAAGGTGTTCGCCCAGACGAAGGAGGCCAAGGTCCGCGGGTACGAGCCGGGCCGATTCAGCTTCAACGTGACGGCGAAGAACGGCGGAGGCCGATGCGAAGCGTGCGAGGGGCACGGGCTCAAGAAGATCGAGATGCACTTCCTCCCGGACGTGTACGTCGAGTGCGAGGTCTGCCGGGGCAAGCGGTACAACCGCGAGACGCTCGAGGTGCTCTACCGGGGAAAGAGCATCGCGGACGTGCTCGCGATGACGGTCGAGGAGGGTGTGCGGTTCTTCGAGAATCACCCCAAGATCCTGCGGTTCCTCCAGTGCCTGCACGACGTCGGGCTCGATTACATCCAGCTCGGCCAGCCCAGCACGCAGCTTTCGGGGGGCGAGGCCCAGCGCATCAAGCTGGCCAGCTTCCTCACCAAGGGCCAGGATGAGAAGCCGACCCTGTTCATCTTCGATGAGCCTACCACGGGCCTGCACTTCCACGACATCGCCAAGCTGCTGAAGGCGCTGGACATGCTCATCACGAACGGCCACAGCGTGATCTGCATCGAGCACAACACCGAGGTGATCCTGCGCGCCGACCACGTGATCGACCTGGGCCCCGAGGGGGGCGATGCCGGCGGCCGCCTGCTCTTCGCGGGCACCCCGGAGGATCTGGCCACGCAGGAATCGCACACGGGCAGGGCACTGGCGCGCAGCCTGGGCCGCTCAGCGCAGCAGCGTCACATGGCCTGAAACGGTGACCGGGCCGCCTTCCTTGCAGTACTCCTTGTAGGTGGCCACCACGTAGTACGTCCCATCGGGCACGGGGTCGCCGTTGTTCTCAAGCTTGCCGTTCCAGCCGTAGGTGCTGGTATTGCTGGCGAACACGCGCTGCCCCCATCGGTTGTACACATCCATCTGGAAGTCCGCCGCCTCAATGCCCTCCATCACGAACACCTCATTGTGCCCGTCGCCGTTCGGAGTGAACACATTGGGCAGGAATGCCCGTCCGGGCCCGAGGGTGGCGATGGTGACGCGCACGGTATCCGTCACCGTGCAACCCAAGGGGTCGGTGGCGGTGTACCAGTACTCCCCGGTCCCGTCCACCGCGATGCTCGCAGCCTGGCTCCCGGTGCTCCACGCAATGGATTGCGGCACGAAGGGCGGGGTGAGCGTGGCATCCTGGCCGGGGCAGATGGTGCGGTCCAGGAGCGGCTCATAGGTCACCGGTTCAGCGACCACCACGGTATCCGCGCCCGTGCAGAATCCATCGGTGACCACCACCACGTAGCTGCCGGGCTCGTCCACCGTGATCATCATCGAGGCATCACCGGTGCTCCAGGCGTAGGAGTCGTACCCCGAGCCGGCGTTCAGCAGCACCGAGCCGCCATCGCAGAGCCCGAGGGGCGACTCCAGATCGAGGCCGATGCCGGGAAGCCCGATGGTGATGACCTGCGAGGCATATGCTGTGTCCGCGCAGGTGGCATCCACGATGCCCAGGGTCACCGTGTAGTCGCCAGGGCCGGCGTAGGGGTGCACCGGGTTGGTCTGTGCCGAGCCCGAGCCATCGCCGAAGTCCCACAGGTAGATGCTGCTGCCGGTGCTGGAGTTGAAGAACTCCGCCGAGAACGCATCGCAGTCGCCGGTGGGCACTGCGGAGAACGCCGGCTGCAGGTCCGCGGGGGGCACCACGGTGATCTCCGCATACGCCGTGTCGATGGCGACGCAGAGGCCGGTGGCCGTTCCCACGAGCATGATCGTGTAGGTGCCCGGCGCCGCATACAGGTGGGCGAGCGTGGCCTCGGTGCTGGCCGGCGATCCATCGCCCAGGTCCCAAAGCCATTCATCGGCGGTGCCCACGGCGGTGAGCACGATGGGGTCCTCCAGGCAGAGGAGGGCGCTGCTGATGCTGGCTTCGATGTTCACCTGCACATTCTGCTCGAAGTCGATCTTGAAGACGCCGAGGTTGCAGTTCATGCCATTGTCCGTGCTGCTCCATGCGCCCGGCGTGGTGGGGAAGGTGGTGGCACCGAAGCCGCATCCGGCGCAGACGGCCTGATACACGATGCCATCCTTATCGAACCGGCTGGTGCCCCCGTCCACGTGCTCGGCGGCCGTGCCGCCGAAGAAGGTGGCATAGGCGAGCGATGAGGCGTCCGCATTCAGCACCATCAGGTAGAAATCACTGCCGTCGGTGGTGGGCTGGTAGGCATCGGCGGTCACAGGGAGCCCGATCGTGGTGCTGAAGTTGGGGGTGGCCACATTGTTGGTGGTGCCGCCCCAGCCGCTGAAGTAGATCTGCCCGCAATCGCTCACGAGGAAGGCTGAGGGCGAGATGTCCTCTGTGCCGGTGCTTCCGATGCGGGTGCTCCACTGCGAGGCGGACAGGTCGGCCGAGAGCTTATGGATGAACTGCGAGCCCGACGGATTGGCATAGACGCCGGGCGACACGGGATAAGCGCCGCTCGTCTGCCCCACCACATAGACGAGCCCGGCGGCGTCGATCTGCACGAAATAGCACTGGTCGTAGGCCGATGTGCCGAGGTAGGTGCCGCTGAGCAGCGCCGTGCCCGCTGCGGTGTAGCGTGCAATGAATCCATCCACGCCTCCATTGGCCGAGGGGTCGAAGGCAGGGCCCGGGAAGACCAGGTTCGCGCTGGAGGTGCCGCCGGTGACGTACACCTCGCCCGCGCCGTTGAACTGCACGCCATAGGCGGCATCGTCGATGGCACCCCCGAGGTAGGTGGCCCAATCGAGCGTCGTGAGGCCTGCATCCAGCCGGAACACGAAGCCATCGAGGGCTCCTCCGCCGAAGGCCGGCTGCGGAGCGCCGGCGGTCACCGGCATGTTGGTGCTGCCGGTGCAGGTAGCCACCACCGGGCGTTCCTGCGCATCGAGCGCGATCTCCCCGCGGAAGGGATCGCCGTAGTTATAGGCGAGATTGAAGCTGGAGTTGACTCCGTCGTTTCCCGATCCCCCCACGTAGGTGCTGCCGATGAGCGAAGTGGCGTCGGCGCTCAGGTGGGCCACCACCACATCCACGCCATTGTCGTGGCTGAACCCGTAGCTGGCATTGAGCGAGATGAAGCTGCCGCCATTGAACGTTGCATCGTGCGCACCCGCTGTGGCGGGGAAGTTGACCGATCCGGTGGTGCCGAGCACGTACAGCTCGTCCAGGCTGTTCACCACCAGGCTGTGCGGCGCCTCGTTGAGCGAGCCGCCCAGGAAGGTGCTCCAGACCAGCGCATCGCCCGACGGGGTGAACTTGCTCACCCCGATGTCGATGGTGCCCCCTTGGAAGCTGGCCTGCTGCACGCCGGTGGTGACGGGGTACCCCATGCCGAAGACGATGCCTGCGCCATAGAGGTGTCCATCGTCATCATAGGTGGCCGTGAAGCCGAAATTGTCCGCGAAGCTGCCCACGTAGCTGCTGAAGGTCACCACCGGGTCGATCACCAGCGTGAGCGATGGGTCATAGCCCTTGGGGAAGGCGTACCGCACCTGGTCGCCCTCCTGGATGAACGCGCAGGGCACGGGGATGCGCCGGCCATCGGATTCGCTCCAGGCCACCGGCCGTTGCTCGATGACCGTGCCGGCCGTGGTGGCGATGTAGGCCAAGCCGTCGCGCACCTCCAGGCCCTCATGGCCCTCATAGCGCAGCCCGATGCGGCCGGGATCCGCGCCCGGGGCCACCACCCAGTCGTACTTCAGGCCCGGCTCACCGTGCACGTGAAGGTCGATGCCCGGATAGACCTCCTCCAGCCGCACACCGCCGTAGATGCCGACGCCACCGGCCCACTTGGAGGGGTCGTCGCCGATGAAGTAGTTCGCGTAATGGGGCTGTCGCTCCTCGGCCCTGTGGGCACGTGCCGCGCCACCTACGAAGTGCGCCTTGAAGGCGTGCTCCCGGTAGGGCTCGAAGGGCTCATCCTTCGGCCGCGCGTGCTGCATCCCTCCGCTCCGCAGCACGTACGTGAAGGCAGATGGCTCGATGAAGACAGCACCGCCAGGGGTCATCGCCCGGTACAGCGCCTGTTGCGGCCATTGGCCCTTGTTCTCATGGAACTCCAAGCCTCGGCCGGCAGCGCCGTGTGCATGGTCATGGGCGACGGCCGCGATGGCCTGAGCCAGCAAGGCGCCCGAAAGGATGATTCCGCGCATGCGTCGAATGTAGCACTGAAGGGATGAACGGTTGAGGGGATCAGCGCAACAGGGTGACATGGCCGGCCTTGCTCACCTCCGGCTCATCCGCGCAGGCATCCTTGTAGCTGATGATGTAATAGTAGGTGCCATCCGGAACGGGCGCGTCAGCCGCATTCTCCAGGTTGCCCTTCCAGCCCTTGGTGGAATCGGCCGTGCGGTACATGAGCTGTCCCCAGCGGTTGAACACCTCCATGCTGAATTGCTGCACGCCCAGGCCGGCCACCTCGAACGTGTCGTTCACGCCGTCTCCATTGGGCGTAAAGACATTGGGGATGAATGCCTGGCCCGATGAGGTCGCGAGGTAGCTCACCACCACGGTATCCTGGAAGAGGCAGCCGAAGCCATCCGTGGCGATGAAGGAGTAGGCCCCGTCTCCGCTCACGCTGATGGTCTCGTCCGTCTCGCCCGTGCTCCACGCGATGGACTGCGGCTCGAAGCTGGGCGCGAGCATCACGGGCCTCCCCGGGCAGGTCTGGACGTCTGCCATGCCCTGCGGCGGGGCCACCGGCACCACTTGCACGTCGTCAGCGGCATCGCAGAACCCGAGCTCCACGGAAAGGGCGTACTGGCCCGGCTCGGCCACGGTGATCATCTGCGCGGTCTCCCCCGTGGACCAAGCGTAGCCATCGAATCCGGGTCCGCCATCAAGCATGACCGTGCCACCGGGGCACAGGTACACGGGCGAGGGCAGGTCGATCTCCAGGGTGGCCGGCGGCACCTCCACGGTCATGCTGTAGCTGTCGGAGACCTGGCACGCCTGGTCGATCACGGTGATGGTGTAGCTGTAGCTGCCGGGGCCGCTCAGGGTCACATAGGGGTTCGGCTGGTTGCTCGGCGTGCCGCCCAGGTCCCAGAGCACGATGCTGCTGCCCGTGCTCTGGTTGGTGAGCTGAACGCCATAGGCCGTGCAGGAGCTCACCGGATCCGCGGTGAACAGCGCCTCGAGCTGCGCCGGGTCGGTGATGAGCACCGAGATGAACATGGTGTCGGCGATGTTGCAGCTCGTGCTGTCTGTGCCGATGAGCATCACTTGGTAGGTGCCGGGCTCGGTGTAGGTGTGCACGAACTGGGTGCCGCCATTCACCACGGTGCCGTCACCGAGGTCCCAGACCAGCTCGGTGGCATTGCTGCTGCCATTGAACGTGATGGTGGCGGGGGCGCACCCCGTGGTGGCGCTAGCGCTCAGGTCCACATTCACGCCGCTCTGCTCGAAGTCGATCTTGAAGACGCCGAGGTCCCATCCCACATTGTTCGTGGGGGCATAGGAACCGGGCGTGGTGGGCATGCTCTGGCCGCCGCTGCACACGCCCTGGTAGATCACGCCGCGCTTATCGAAGCGGCTGGTTCCGCCATCCACATGGCTGCCGCCATAGTAGCTGCCGAACAACAGCCCGGCCATGTCCACGTCGTAGCAGGCCAGGTAGAAGCGGCTGCTCCCGGGCCCGTACAGCGCGTCGGGGGTGGTCTCCCAGGTGCCGTTGGGATTGTACCCGCTGATGTAGATGCGGTTGCACACGTCCACCAGGAATGCCACGGGGGCGAGCATCTGGCCCGAACCGCCTTGGCTGCCGAGCTTGGTGGTGAACACCGGCGTGGTCAGCCCGGGATCGAAGCTCGCGATGAAGATGGATCCATTGGGCTGGCCGTAGATGCCGGCAGGTGCGATGGGGATGGCGCCATTGCTCTGGCCGTAGATGTAGACGTCGCTTTCGTTATCGAGCTCGATGAAGTAGGCCATGTCATCACCGCTCGTACCGAAATAGGTGCCGGCCAGCAGGGCGCTCCCGTCCAAGGAGAGCTTCACGATGTAGCCGTCGCGCCCCCCGCCTTGGTAGGCTGGCTGGTATCCGCTGCCGGACATGGGGAAGTCGCTGCTCATCGTACCGCCGCAGACATAGATACCGCCGCCATCGAGCCGCAATCCGAGGCCGTTGTCGCCGGCCGCCCCGCCGAGGTAGGTGCTCATCAGGAGCGTGGAGCAGGTGGGGTCCAGGCCGGTGACCACGGCATCCTGCGCCCCGGCAAGGGCGGGCTGGATCGCACCGGATGCCACCGGGTAATCGGCGCTCTGGGTTGCGGAGGCGATGTAGATGTTGCCGGCCGGGTCCACCATCACCTCCCCGCGATAGGTATCCCCGTAGTTGACGGTCATCGTCTGCCGGCCATCCTGCCCGGCCCCTCCGAGATAGGTGCTGCCCACGAGTGCCGTGGCATCGGCGGAGAGGTGGAACACCGCGATATCGCTGCCGCCATTCGCGGTCGCGTCGAATGCCCCGGCGGTGACGGGGAAATCGGGGCTCGTGGTGCTGCCCAGCACGCACAGGCCGCCCGAGGCATTCACGATCATGCTGTGCGGCTTGTCATCGCCGGTGCCCCCGATATAGGTAGCGTAAAGCAGCTCGGTGGCATCGGGGCTGAACTTGTTCACCACGATATCGGTGCCGCTGCCACCGGCCGGCGAAGCTTGGAACGCCCCCAGGGATGAGGGGAAACCGGCCCCGAAATTCTGCGCTCCGCCGTAAATATTGCCTTCGGCATCGAAGGTGCTGCAATGCCCATAGTTGCTCGCTCCGACCTGACCGCTGTAGGTGGCGCCCATCAGCACCGGATCGATCACGAAGGGCCTTCCCTCCTCCACCCCTTGAGGGAAGCTGAACCCGACCACGTCGCCGGTCAGGCTGAACGCGCACGCCAAGGGGCTGCGGTCATCGGCATACCAGGCCACCGGCCGCATCTCGGTCATCTCGCCAACGCTCGTGCGCAGCACGAGGTTCCCGCCGGCATCGATGGACACCCCATCAAGGCCCTCATAGCGGAAGGCGATCCGGGCATGGTCCGCACCTGCGGCCACCAGCAGGTCGTACTTCACCGATGCGCCCTCGCTGTGCCAGAGCATGTCGATCCCCGGCCAGACCTCCGAATAGCGCACGGCACCGTACAGCGGCACGCGCGTCGCCCATTTCGAGGGGTCGTTGCCCAGATAGTAGTTGTGATGGGCGCTGTGGGGCTCCCCACCGCGGATGGCGGCCGCTCGGTTCCCCTCCACGAAGCGCATGCGCCAGGCGTGCCCGCGGAGCATGAATGCCTGCTGGCGCTCCGGATCCCACTGGATGTACTCGTGCATCAGGTCCGCCGCGTCATCCTGGTAGCGCGACCACGTGACGCCATCGGCCTGCAGGAACATGGCGCTTGTGGGGAAGGATGCCTTGAATCGGACCGCGGACGGCCACTGTCCCTGGTTCGGCACGTATCGCACCTCGGCCTCTCCAGTCCCGGCATGCGCATGGTCATGCGCCCTAGCCGGTCCGCCTCCCATCAGCAGGGCCACAGGTCCCATCAGAGCCACCAGCGCCCGCATACGGGCCATCCCCGCTTGGATCATGGTATTCATCATTGGAACGTATTGCTATCGGACCACGGTCACATGGCCGACCGTCTCCCGCTCTTCATTGTTGCACGCGCCGGTGTACCTGAGCACGAAGACGTACACGCCATCCTGCACCGTGCCGCCGTTGTAGCGGCCGTCCCAGAAGGGCTCCATGCCCTCATTGGCCCAGAGCTGCTCGCCCCAGCGGTTGAAGATCGACATCTTCACGGTACGCTCCCCGAAGCCTGCGATGCGGAACACGTCATTCACGTTGTCGCCATCAGGCGTGAAGGCGTTGGGCGCGAAGACCTGCGGCAGGGAATCGAGCATGATGACCTTCACGCTGTCGGTGTGGGGGCAGCCCCACAGGTCCACCATCTCATAGGTGTACATGCCAGGCGCCCAGGCACGGGTCTCCCGCGTCTCCGCCCCGTTGCTCCAGCGGAAGGCCAGTCCGTCGATGGGAACCCGGAGCTCGGCCACGGCATCCGGGCAGACCTGCACCGAATCATAGAGCGCATGGCGCGGGGCCGCCGGGATCGCCACCTGCACGGCACCCTGGCATAGTCCGTCAGACACGGTCACCGAGTAGGTGCCGGCTTCCTGCACGGCGATACTGGGGGTGGCTTCGCCGGTGCTCCAGGCATAGCTGGCCGCCGCTGGGTCCGTGTCTGGGAGGATGACATTGAGCACAGCCTCGCCATCGGGGCACAGCACCGTGTCACCCACATAGTAGACCGGCAGCACATTGTTCAGGATCACCTGCATGGATGCCGCATCATCCTGTCCGCAGCCCAGGTCGGTCACATTCAGGGTGACGATGTAGACCCCGGGCAGCGTGTACTGGTGGGAGGCCTCCGGTCCGCTGATGACGGTGCCATCGCCCATATCCCAGGTGAAGGCCAGGCTGTCGCCCGTGCTCAGGTTGCCGGTGGTGAGCGTGAGGGTGGTGCAATCCCCTACCTGCTCGGCGGTGAAGGCCGCCGCCACCGGCTCGAGCGGATCGATCTGCACATCGATGGATACCGTCTCGCTCGGCGAGCAGCCCAGCGTATCCGTCATGGTCAGCGTCACGGTATAGGCGCCGGGGCCGCTGAACACGTGCGTGATGTCCACGGTGGTGTATGACGTTCCGTCGCTCAGCTGCCACAGGTACGCGGCATTGGTGCCCGTGCTCTGGTTGGTCGTAGCGAGCAGCAGTTCATCGCAATCGAACACCTGGTCCGCCACGAACGCCGCATCGATCGGCTCGCTGGGCAGGACCGTCACCTGCACGGTGGCTGTATCGGCCAGGTTGCAGCTGGACGTATCGTTCACGATGAGGGTGACGGTGTAGGTGCCCACGCCCTGGAAGAGGTGAGCAACGTCGGCGGTTGCATAGGTCGCTCCATCGCCCATGTCCCATTGGTAGGTCATGCTTCCCCCGGTGCTCTGGTTGGTGCATGCCACGCTGAGCTCCTCGCAGCCGGGCGATTCGCTGATGGCGAAGGCTGCGGCCACCTGGAGCGGCGGGCCGATGTCGATAGGCACCTGCACGGTGTCGGCTCCGCTGCAGCCGGTGGGATCCTCGGCGATGAGCTGCACCAGATAGCTGCCGGGGCCGGGGAACTGGTGAACCACATTGGTATCTGTGTACTGCGTGCCGTCCCCCATGTCCCAGTACCAGGTGAGCGGATCGCCGGTGCTGAGGTCGGTGGTGCTGATCTCCATCTGCGTGCAATCGATGGTCTGCGTCCAGGTGAAATCCGCATCGATGGGCTGCTGGGCGCCGATGGTGATGGGCAGGTAGATGGTATCCGCCAGGTTGCACGAGAGGGAATCCATGGCGATCAGGGTCACCGTATAGGCACCCGGCTCCGTGTAGGCATGGCTCGGCTCGAAGGCCTCCACGGGCGGGCTCCCATCGCCGAAGTCCCACACCCAGGTATCGCCGGTACTGGCGTTGCTGAAATCGATGACGATGGGCGCACAGCCCTGGTTGAGGGTGCTGGCACCAGCGGCATTCACCCCGCTGACCGCGAAATCGATCTTGAAGACGCCGATGTCCCAACCGCTGGGCTGCACGTTGCTGTACGCGCCCGGAGTGGTGGGAAACCCGCCGCTGGTGCAGACCGCTTGGTACACTTTGCCGTTGGCATCGAACCGGCTGGTACCGCCGTCCACATGGCCGGCGCCCTGGTAGTACGTCCCGTAGATGATGTTGGCCATGTCGGGCTCGTAGGTGGCCAGGTAGAAGCCACCCGAGGTGTAGAGGGGCGTTCCCGCTGTCGGCCATCCAGAGCCCACGCTGTAGCCGCTGATGTAGATATTGCGGCACACGTCCACGAGGAAGGCCACCGGCACCATGCTGCCGCCGAAACCGCCGGCATCAGCACCCAGCTGCGTGCGGAACACCTGTCCGGAGAGCGCCGCGTCGAACTCGGCGACGAAGATTCCGCCGGTGGCCTGCCCGTAGGTGCCCGCCGGCCAGATGCCCAGGTTGGCAGCAGGCGATTGGCCGTAGATGTACGCATTGTCATCAAGGTCCAGCTGGAGGAAGAAGGCCACATCCTCGCCATTGCCGCCGAAATAGGTGCATGCCAGCACGCTGCTCGCATCCGGATTGAACTTGGCGATGAAGGCCTCGCGCCCGCCATTGGAGGTAGCCTGGTAGGCCGCCGGGCCTGCCGGCAAGGTGGACCCGAGGGTGCCGCCGCACACCACCGGCTGCCCGGCCCCATCGAGCTTGATGCCGAAGCACATGTCCGCCTGGGCGGTGCCGAAGTAGGTGCCGAAGATGAGGCTGCCCAGATCGGGCGCCAGGCAGAAGGCCACGCCATCCTGCGCACCGGCATGGGCGGGCTGGAACGCACCACCGCTCACAGGGAAGCCCGGGGAATCGGAGCAGCTGGCCACATAGATCCTTCCCGCAGCATCGCAGATCACCTCGCCGCGGTAGGTATCGCCGTAGTTGCTCGTGAATGAATTGCGGCCATCGTTGCCGGGCGTGCCCATGTAGGTGCTGCCGACCAGGGCGGTCCCCGTGGGATTCAGCTTCGTGACCACGATATCCGCGGCGCCCCCGTTGTACGTGGGATCGAACGCACCTGCGCTCACCGGATAATCCGACGATGCCGAGCTCCCGAACACCGTAAGCTCTCCATTGGTGGTCACCACCAGGCTGTGTGGATAGTCGCCGCTGTTGCCGCCGAGGTAGGTGGCAAAAAGCAGCGTGGTGCCCGTGGGGTTGAGCTTGCTCACCGCAATGTCGATGCCGCCGTTGTTGGTGCCATCGAACGCACCTGGCGTGGCCGGATAGCCCTGGCCGAAGCAGATGGCCCCGGTGTAGATGTTCCCCAGGATGTCGTAGGTGGCGGTATGCCCGTAGTTCTGCGTGGTGCCGATGTTCCCGGTACCGCTAAGCGTGCTGGCCACCAGCGTGGGGTCGATCACGATAGGGCGGTCGGCAGCGACGCCCTTGCCGAAGGCAAAGCCAACGGTGCTGCCCTCCAAGGTGAAGCGGCAGGGCACCTTCTCCCGGTCGCCATCGGCATACCACGCGATGGGAGCCATCTCCTTGAGCTCTCCCACGGAGGTCTGCAGCAGGAGCCGGCCATGCTCATCGATGGACATGCCTTCCAGTCCCTCGTAACGGAAGCGAACCTGCTGCGCGGCCTCCCGATCGGCCAGCAGCACATCATACTTGAACCCGCCGGCCTCCTCATGCAGGCGGAGGTCCACCCCCGGCCACAGCTCGCGGTAGCGCACCTCACCGAAATGATGCACCTCTGATGCCCAAGCGGCCGGGTCGGCCCCGATGAAGTAGTTGAAGTAATCCACCGATCGCCCCTCGGCGGTGACCTGCGCAGCGGCATTCGCTCCCTCGAACCAGGCATACCAAGCATGGCCATTCACCCTGACCCGCTCCATGGCTCCTGGACCCTCGTGCTGGGCATCGTGAACGCGGTCGGGCACCGCTTCATCCAGCTTGGAGAACACGAGGCGGTTGCGCTCTGCGAACAGCGCTACCAAACCGAAATCGGCCCGGTAGAGGATGGGGCTCTGCCATTGGCCCTTGTTCTCCACGTACTCGCCATGTAGCGTTGGGGCCGGAGCGGATGGCCCGTGGCCGGTTGCGTGCCCATGGTCGTGCTGCGCTTTGGCGGCCAACCCGAGGATCAGGCAGCCCGAAAGGCTCCAGGTGCGAATGGTTGGGAGGTCGTACGGCATGGTCAGGGCTTCAGGGTAGATGGATGACAAGGGTTCGGCCCCGAAGGTTGCCTTGTGCCTCCCTGGAGCGCGGCGCCGAGCCACCGAGCCCGTCGGAATACCCGCTGAGGCCGGAATGCGCGCCGACGAGCCGGCTACCTGAACTGCAGGTCGTAGAGCTTGCGGTAAGCGCCTCCGCGCAGCAGCAGCTCCTGGTGGGTGCCCTGCTCGATGACGCGCCCCTTCTCAAGGACCAGGATGCGATCGGCGTGCTGCACCGTGCTCAGGCGATGGGCGATGACGATGCTGGTCCGCCCACGGGTGATGCGCTCGGTGGCCTGCTGGATCAGCTGCTCGCTCAGGCTGTCGACACTGCTTGTGGCCTCATCCAGCACGAGCACCTTAGGGTGCTGGACCGCCGCGCGGATGAACGCGAGCAGCTGCCGCTGGCCCGTGCTGAGGATGCCGCCGCGCTCGCCCACCTCGGTGTCGTAGCCCTTGGGCAGCTTCATGATGAAGTCGTGCGCGCCCACCTCCCGTGCCGCGGCCTCCACCTCAGCGCGGCTCACGGAGGGGTCGTGCAGCGTGATGTTGCTGTGGATCGTGTCGCTGAAGAGGAAGACATCCTGCAGCACCACGCTGATGCTCCGCCGCAGGTCGCCCAAGCGGTAGTCCCTGATGTCAACGCCATCCAGCAGCACTGCGCCCTTCTGGAACTCATAGGCCCGGCTGAGTACCTTGATGATGCTGCTCTTGCCACTGCCCGTGGCGCCAACCAGCGCGATCATCTGCCCCGCACGGGCCTCGAAGCTCACGTCCTGCAGCACCCACCGGGGTTCCTCCTCCGGGGTATCATCGGCATAGGCGAACCAGAGCCCATCGAAGCGGATGTCGCCCCGGAGCCCGGCGGTCGAGGCGGTTCCTTCGTCGGCGATGGCCGCCTCGGTATCCAGCACCTTGAAGACGCGCTCGCTGCCCACCATGCCCATCTGCAGCACGTTGAAGCGGTCGGCCAGCTGTCGGATGGGCCGGAAGAGCATGTTGATGAAGAGGATGTAGGCGAAGACATCGCCCAGCGTGGCATGGCCGGCCAGTACGTCCTTCACCCCCCACCATACCAGGAAGCCGAGCGAGATGGCGCTGAGGACCTCCACTACAGGGAAGAAGATGCTGTAGGCGAGCACGCTGCGGATGTGCGCGGCGCGGTGCTCCCGGTTGATCTCCTTGAACTTGCGGAACTCCTGCTCCTCGCGCCCGAAGAGCTGCACCACGGCCATGCCCTGGATGTGCTCCTGCACGAACGTGTTGAGCCGCGCCACCTGCGTGCGCACATCCTGGAAGCTCTTCTGGATGCTGTTCTTGAAGATGCTGGTGCTCCACAGCAGCAGCGGGATCGGCACCATGCTCAGCAGCGCCAGCTTCCAGTTCACGATGAGCATCACGGCCACCACCACCACCAGCTTCAGGATGTCGCCCATGATCATGAGCAGGCCCTGGGAAAAGATGTCGTCGATGGTCTCGATGTCGCTGATCACGCGTGTCACCAGCTGCCCGATGGGCGTACGGTCGAACCAGCGGAGCTTGAACCCCATGATGCGGGCATAGAGCCGCTGACGCAGGTCGAAGGTGACGGCCTGCCCCAGCCAGGCGGTCCAGTAGGCCTGGTAGAATTGGACGATCGTCTCCACCAGCAGCAGGGCAACCACGATGAGCGTAACCGTCCACAGGCCCCGCTCGTCGCCGGTGAGGGCGTAGTCATCGATCATGTCGCCCATGAGGAGCGGACGCACCACCCCAATGGCCGCGAGCAGGATGGTGAGCGCGAACGTCGACCAGAAGACCGCACGGTAGGGACGCGTGAATGCGAACACGCGCCCGAAGAGCTTGCGGTCGAATGCCTTGCCTTGCGCGGAGCTCATACCAGGATGGATGGCCGCCGGGACGCCGATGCGCGGATAGCCCGATGGATTTGTGCCTCTAGCCCGTGCATCCCTCTCCGTCCTTCCGCCTGTGCGGTTTATTCCGGGCAGCAAAGATCGCTCGGCAGGAATGGATACACGACATGCTCCAGGTAAAGCCCGCAGGCAGGGGCGCTCCGGCCGGCGGTGTGGCGGTCCCGTGCAGCCAGCACCTCGGCCATGTGGGCGGCGGGCTGCTGCCCTTTGCCGATGCGGATGCAGGTGCCCACCACGGCGCGCACCATGTTGCGCAGGAAGCGATCGGCCTTGATGCGGAAGAGATAGCCGTTGGACGTCTCCTCCCAGCGCGCCTCGCGCACGTCGCAGAGGCTGGTCTTCACATCGCTGCCCACCTTCTGGAAGCTGCTGAAGTCGTGCGTGCCGATGAGGGTGCGGCAGGCCTCGTTCATCACCACCACATCCAGCGCTGGCTTCAGCTGGTGCGACAGATGCGTGAGGAAGGGATCCTTCAGCCGGTGGATGCGGTAACAATAGCCGCGCTCGGTGGCGCTGAAGCGGGCATGCGCGTCGTCCGGCACGCTGATCACGCGTTTGACGGCGATGTCGTCGGGCAGCAGGCTGTTGAGGCTGTACACGAAGCGCTCATCCAAGGGCGCATCGCTGGGACCGTCGAAATGCAAGAAGTACCGCGTGGCGTGCACGCCGGTGTCGGTGCGGCCGCAGCCCACGGCATTCACCTTGTGCCGGTGCAGGGCGAACTGCAGCGCGCGCTCCACCTCGGCCTGCACGCTGGGCGCATCGGGCTGCCGCTGCCAGCCGCGGTAGGCCGTGCCGTTGAAGGCGATCTCGAGGAAGTAGCGCGGGAGGATCTCCATGCGGGCGGCGAAAGTACTTGGGGCAGCAGGGTTGAGCAGGCTGCGGGTCGCTTCGCGGCGACAGGCCCGATCGGTCGATGGTTGTGGGCCCAGCACCCAACCTGCCTTCACCTCAACCTTCAACCCCCGACCTTCTGTCATCTTCGCCCCATGCGCATCGGCCTCCTTTCCGACACACACGGTTGGCTCGACCCCAGGCTCCAGGAGCACTTCGCGCCATGCGATGAGATCTGGCATGCGGGCGACATCGGTGACCTGAGCGTGACCGATGAGCTCGCGCGCTGGAAGCCGCTGCGCGCGGTCTGGGGCAATATCGACGACGCCAAGGCACGCGCGTCCTTCCCCGAGCACCAGCGCTTCACCTGCGGCGGCGTGCGTGTGTGGATGACGCACATTGGCGGAAGGCCTCCGCGCTACGACCGAGCAGTTGCGGAAGAGCTGCGCCGCGACCCGCCCGGCCTCTTCATCTGCGGCCATTCGCACATCCTGCTGGTGCAGTTCGACCCGACGCTGAACTGCCTGCACCTCAATCCCGGCGCCGCAGGCAGGCACGGCTGGCACAAGGTGCGCACGGCGCTGCGGTTCACCCTGGCGGAGGGCCGCCCCGGGGACCTTGAGGTCATTGAGCTGGGGCCTCGCGGGCAGGCCTGAGTCAGGCTCCTGCCCCACCAAGCCTTTCCTTTGCCGCATGTCCCTCTCCTCCGCGCTGCTCGAGAACGCCGTGGACCAGCTGGCCAGCCTCCCCGGCATCGGCCGGCGCACCGCCATGCGCCTGGCGCTCGACCTGCTCCGGCGCGAGCCGCAGGAGGTGGCGCGCTTCAGCGAGGCCATCCGCCGCATGCGCGACGAGCTCCGCTACTGCGAGGTGTGCTGCAACATCAGCGACGAGCCGCGTTGCGCCATCTGCCGCGACCCCGCGCGCGATGCCGGCCTCATCTGCGTGGTGGAGGACATCCGAGACGTGATCGCCATCGAGGGTACCCGCCAATACCGCGGGCTCTACCACGTCCTCGGCGGCGTCATCAGCCCGATGGAGGGCCTCGGCCCGGATGACCTGAATACCCAGGAGCTCATGGACCGTGTGCTCCGGGGCGGTGTGCGCGAGGTGGTGCTCGCCCTGGGAGGCACCCTGGAGGGCGATACCACGGGGTTCTACCTGAACCGCCGGCTCACCGAGGCCGGCGTGCTCGTCACCGCCATCGCACGCGGCATCAGCGTGGGCAGCGGCCTTGACCAGGCAGACGAGGTGACCCTGGGGCGCAGCATCGCCGACCGGAAACCCTATGAGCAAACGATCAGGCGATAAGGCACACCGCCAAGCGCTCGCACCAGCACGCCCCCGGGCCCGCATGAAGCTCAGCGTCATCATCGTCAACTACAACGTCAAGGCCTACCTGGAGCAGTGCCTGCGCACGGTGTTCACGGCGCTCGATGGAATCGAGGGGGATGTATTCGTGGTGGACAACCTCAGTACCGACGGGAGCGTGGAGATGGTGAAGGAGAAGTTCCCGCAGGTGCGCCTGATCGCCAATGCAGAGAACGTGGGCTTCAGCCGGGCGAACAACCAGGCCATCCGCGCGAGCCGTTCGGAGTACGTGGTGCTGCTCAATCCTGATACCGTGGTGGGCGAGGACGTGTTCCACAAAGTGATCGGCTTCCTGGACGCCCATCAGACGGCCGGAGGCCTGGGCGTGAAGATGATCGATGGCAAGGGCCGCTTCCTGCCCGAGAGCAAGCGCGGCCTGCCCACCCCTGCAGTGGCCTTCTACAAGATCATCGGCCTCACGCGCCTGTTCCCCCGAAGCCGCGTCTTCGGCCGCTACCACCTGGGCCACCTGCCCGAGAATGAGCGCGCCCGCATCGAGATCCTCTCCGGGGCCTGCATGTTCCTGCGGCGGCGCACGTTGGATGAAGTGGGCCTGCTGGACGAGAGCTTCTTCATGTACGGGGAGGACATCGACCTCAGCTACCGCATCACCTTGGGCGGCTATGAGAACTGGTACCTGCCCGAGGCGCGGATCATCCACTACAAGGGCGAGAGCACCAAGAAAAGCAGCGTGAACTACGTCTTCGTCTTCTACAACGCCATGGCCATCTTCGCCAAGAAGCACTTCACGCGAAGGAGGACCGACCTGCTCAGCCTGCTCATCACCGGCAGCATCTACCTCAGCGCCGCGGCCGCGATCGTCACGCGCTTCCTGAGCCGGGCGCTGCTCCCTATGCTGGATGTGCTCCTGCTCTGGGCCTTCGCCCTCGCCTTCGGGCATTCCGGGCTCGCAGCGCCGCAGGTGCCGGAGCGCTTAGCCGCATGGACACTGCTGATGGTGGCCTGCCTCGGCCTGGCGGGCGCCTACGACAGGCCCGTGAAGCTCCTCAACCTGCTGAAGGGGTCGCTGCTCTTCGCCGCGGTCGTGCTGCTCTGGCTGGCCTTGAACGGCGAGCCTTCCGATCCCGGCCGCTGGCGCGGGCTGCCTGCGCTGCTGCAGGTGGTCCCTGTCGTGGCGGCTGGCCTCGCTTCGCGCACAGCCCTGAGCCTGCTGCGCGTGAAAGGGTACGGGCTGCGCGACCGTGAGCGTCAGCGCGTGCTCGCCATCGGGTCGGCGCAAGAGGCGCGCAGGGCACTGGCCCTCCTCTGGCAGACCCATTACGGCCTGGGGAGGCAGCTGCAGATGACGGCCGCCGAAGCCTTGGATGAGGGCGCCCTCAAGGCCATCAAGCGCACCATCCGCCGACAGGGCGTGGACGAGGTGGTCTTCTGCGCACAGGACCTTCCCTACCGCCGCATCATCGACCTCATGGAGGGGCTCAAGCGCGCCGGCGCCATGTTCAAGGTGGCCCAACCCGATGGCGAGTTCATCATCGGCCCCAGCAGCATCGAGAGCCTGGCCGATATGGACGTCCTGGAGGAGCATGCCGTGAGCAGCGCTGCGGGGAAACGGGCCAAGCGGCTGCTCGATACCGCCCTGAGCCTGACCCTGCTCGCGGGCCTGCCCATTGCCTGGCTGCTGGTGAAGGACCGCATTGGCTTGGTGCGCAACGCCTGGAGGGTGCTTCTCGGCAGGCGGAGCTGGGTGGGGTACCGCCAAGGCGGTCATCGGGTGCTACGGCTCCCGGCCATCCGGCCCGGCGTCCTGGACACGCTCACCGGAACGTCGCTCAACAGCGAACTCGCCGTGCAGCGGGCCAACGTGGAGTATGCCAAGGATTATAGCCCCTGGCGCGATCTGCGGCTGGTGATCCGGGGCTTCTCCCACCTTGGACGGGCCTGAGCACCCGATGCCGGTGGTTACATTTGGCCGCCGCCCAACAGGGCGTACGGTTCCATGGCATCCATCGAGATCCTGCTGCCCAAGATGGGCGAGAGCGTGGCCGAGGCCACGATCACCAAATGGCTGAAGAAGCCCGGCGACGCGGTAGCGGCCGACGAGCCCATCGTGGAGATCGCCACCGACAAGGTGGATAGCGAAGTGCCCGCTCCGGAGGCCGGCATCCTCAGCGAGCAGCTGGTGAAGGAGGGCGACGTGGTGAAGGTGGGGCAGCCCATTGCGCGCATCGGCGGCTCGGCAGCCGCGCCGCCCCCTGCCCCTGCGAACGGTTCAGCAAAGGCTCCCTCCCCGGCGGCGCCCCCTGTAGCCATGCCGGCCGTGCCCGCATCCGCCGCCGCCATACCGGTGTCCCGAACCGGTGCGAGCGGGAAGTTCTACAGCCCGCTGGTGCGGAACATCGCGCAGAGCGAAGGCATCAGCATGGCCGAGCTCGAGGCCATCACCGGCACCGGCGAGGGCGGCCGAGTCACCAAGAAGGACATCCTCGGTTACCTGCCTAACCGCGGTGCTGCCCAGGCCCCTGAGCGCGTTGCCGCGCCTTCCATCGCCCCCCCGTCCGCTCCGGCCTCTGCCGCGCCGCCATCTCCGGCGCCGCCCCCCGCTCCCGCCCTGGTGCCCGCCCCAGGCGACGAGATCATCGAGATGGACCGGATGCGCCGGCTCATCGCCGACCACATGGTGATGAGCAAGCGCACCAGCCCGCACGTCACCAGCTTCGTAGAGGCCGACGTCACCAACCTGGTGCTTTGGCGCGAGAAGGCGAAGAAGGCCTTCGAGCAGAGGGAAGGCGAGAAGCTCACCTTCACCCCCGTCTTCATCATGGCCATCGTGCAGGCCATCAAGGAGATGCCCATGGTGAACGTGCAGGTGGACGGCTACAGCATCATCCGCAAGCGCGACATCAACATCGGCATGGCCGCCGCACTTCCCAGCGGGAACCTCATCGTCCCCGTGATCAAGAACGCTGACCAGTTGAACCTGGTGGGGCTGGCGAAAAAGGTGAACGACCTCGCCAACCGCGCCCGTGCCGGTAAGCTCCAGCCCGATGAGGTGAGCGGCGGCACCTATACGGTGACTAACGTAGGCACCTTCGGCAACGTGCTTGGCACGCCGGTCATCAACCAGCCCCAAGTGGCCATCATGGCCACCGGCGCCATCCGCAAGAAACCGGCCGTGGTCGAGACGCCCACCGGCGACATGATCGGTATCCGCCACATGATGTTCCTGAGCCATAGCTATGACCACCGCGTGGTGGACGGCGCGCTAGGCGGCCGCTTCGTGAGGCGCGTTGCCGACATCCTGGAGCAGTGGTCGACGGAACAGGCCTATTGACCTCGCAGGCTGAGGGAAAATCCTACTTTAGACCCCGTTCGTTCATCCCATCGCCCCCATCCGCGGATTCCATGAAGCACGGGTACTCCTTCGCCCTTTTCGCCATCCTGGCGGTCCTCTGCCTGCCTGTCAGCGCCCAGCCGAGCACATCCACAACCTGGAAGTTCGAGGAGGGCAACAAGCTGATGGAGGAGAAGCTCTTCAACCAGGCCGCGGAGATCTGGAAGGAGCTACTGGAGCAGGATGCCGAAAATGCCAACCTCAACTACAAGCTGGGCCTGAGCTACTTCAGCTCCTACAACCAGAAGGCCAAGGCCCTCCCTTACTTGGAGAAGGCCTCCATGCTCCGCAAGAGCGGCGGCTACGGCGGATTCAACACCACCGGCTACGACCCCTTCGATTCCCGGGAGCGCAATGCGCCGGTGGAGGTCGATTACTACCTGGCCCGCGCTTATCATCTCGGTGAGCAGTTCGACAAGGCCGACCAGCTCTACCAGAAATTCGTGGACGAGGTGGATGCGAAGCATGCCCTGCGGCCCATGGCGATCCGCGGCAAGGAGCAGACCGCCAGCGCGCGCGAACTACGCAAGACCCCCTTGGGCTTCCAGGTGTCGAATGTTGGTCCCGTGGTCAATGGCGACCATCCCGACTTCAGCCCGGTGCTCAGCGTGGACGGCAACGCCCTCTTCTACACCTCGCGCAGGATCCGGCCGGACAGCAGCAACAACAATGTGCTGGACCCCATCGCCGGCCTGCCGTACGAGAACATCTACGTGAGCTACAAGGACCGCGAGGGCAACTGGCAGGCGCCTGAACTCCTCAACATCAACCCCAAGGGCGCCGGTCACTTGGGCTCGTTGAATGTGGCCGCCGATGGCCAGACCCTCTACATCTACCGCGACGACGGCGGCGACGGGAACATCTACGAGAGCAAGCTGGTGGGTGAGGTCTGGACCGACCCCGTGCTCATGGGAAGCGATATCAACACGCGCTCTTGGGAGACCCACGGCGCGCTCACGGCCGACGGGAACACCTTCTACTTCATCAGCAACCGCCCGGGCGGCCAAGGCGGCCGGGACATCTACCGCGTCGTGCGCTTGCCGAACGGGGCCTGGAGCAAGGCCCAGAACCTGGGGAACGTGGTGAATACCGTTTACGACGAGGACGGCGTCTTCATCCATCCCAATGGCCGCACCATGTATTTCAGCTCCATGGGCCACAACAGCATGGGCGGGTTCGACATCTTCCAGACCGAGATGCAGGACGATGGCACTTGGACCCCGCCGGTGAACCTGGGCTATCCCCTGAACACCGTGGATGATGATGTCTTCTTCATCACCACCGCCGATGGCCGCCGCGGGTACTTCAGCAGCGACCAGATGGGCGGCTTCGGCGAGAAGGACATCTACTTCGTTGACCTGCCCAGCGAACGGGAGGCCGAGGGGCTCACCGTGCTCAAGGGCTATATCATTCCGGCCGCCGGCGAATCGCTGCCGCCCAGCACCATCCTCTACGTGACGGACAAGAGCACCGGCGAGGTGAAGGCCTACAAGCCGCGCCAGCGCGATGGCGTCTATGTCGCTATCCTGCCGCCCTGCCGCGAGTACAACCTCGATTACCGGGTGAACGACAAGACCGTTCATACGGAAGACATCTTCGTGGAGTGCGAGAGCGCCTATCAGGAGATCAACAAGGAGATCTACCTCGCTCCGGTGTCCCTCGGCGGGCCGGCGAGCATCGTGGACCTCCCGAAGGGAGCGCCGCCGGGCAAGAAGGAGAAAGGCGAACCGGTGAAGCCGAAGGATGGCGCTGTGGCCGTCGTCGAGCCTGGGAAGGAACCCAAGGAGGGCAAGGTGACCAAAGAAGGCAAGGAGAAGCCGCTCACCGATGCGGAGGTGAAGGAGAAGGCGGGCAAGCACACGGCCCCCGTGGCCACGTATGCGGATGAGTTCGCCAAGTTCTACGCCTACAACATGAAGGACATCGATCAGGGGGATGCCCGCTGGAAGGAGTTCATCGATGTTGTGGTGAAGCTCATCAATGAGAAGGGCGAGGCGCGAGTGGTGGTGGAAGCGAGCGCATCCAAGGTGCCCACCAGGACCTTCGGCACCAACGACAACCTGAGCCGGCAGCGCATGGAGGACGCCCGAAAGCGCCTGGTGGAGGCGGTGCAGGCCCGTGGCGCCGACCCAAACAAGCTGATGCTCGAGGCGGTGAACCACCTGGTGCAGGGCCCGCGGTACCTCGGCGACTACCAGAACACCGAGAAGTACGGCAAGTACCAGTACGTGAAGCTGAAGGTGCGCTGACCTGCCGATCTGTGAAGAACTCGCGGGGCCCCGGTGATGCCGGGGCCCCGTCTTTCATGCACCTTCGTGGCATGCGCCTGGCCCTTGAACGCCCACTCGCCTTCTTCGACCTCGAGACCACCGGAACCCGCATCGGTAAGGACAGGATCGTCCAGATCGGGATCGTGCGGCTCATGCCGGACAGCGCCCGGGTGACCTATCAGACCCTGGTGAATCCCGGTATCCCCATCCCTGCAGAAGCGACCGCTGTGCACGGCATCACGGACCTGGACGTGGCCATGGCGCCCCCCCTTGATGCGGTGGCGCCTGAAGTGCTCGCCGCCCTTGAGGGGTGCGACCTTGCCGGATTCAATTGCCTGCGATTCGATGTGCCCTTCCTCGCGGAGGAACTGTTCCGCGTGGGCGTGGAGTGGGACCATGCCCGTCTGCGCATCGTCGATGTGCAGCGCATCTACCACCGGATGGAGCCGCGCGACCTCAGCGCAGCGCTGCGCTATTACTGCGGCCGCGAGCATGAGGGCGCGCACGATGCACTGGCCGACGTGGAAGCCACTGCCGATGTGCTGCTGGCCCAGCTCGAGCGCTATCCCGACCGGCTGCAGGGCACGGTTGATTTCCTTGGCGAACTCAGCGGGGATCGCCAGCGCAGCCCTGATGCAGCCGGGAAGCTCCGGTTCGATGAAGCGGGGAGCATCTGCCTCACCTTCGGCAAGTACAACGGCTGGTCGCTGGAGAACATCGGCCGCAACGACCCGGGCTACCTGCAGTGGCTGATGACCAAAGCGGAGCTGCCCGGGAGCACCTTGGCCGTGATGCGGGCCGCCTTATCCGACCTCAACGCATGAAGATCATCTGCATCGGGCGCAATTACGGCGCGCATGCCAGAGAGCTGGGCAATGACCTGCCGGAAGAGCCGGTGGTCTTCCTCAAGCCGGAGTCGGCACTCATCCCGCACGGAGGCCCCATCCAGCTGCCGGCCTTCAGCACCGATGTGCACCACGAAATCGAACTGGTCTTCGCCATCGCCAGGCGCCATGGCCAGGCCCTCGCCGATCGCGTCACCATCGGACTGGACCTCACCGCCCGCGACGTGCAGCAGGAGCTGAAGGCGAAAGGCCTGCCATGGGAGAAGGCCAAGGCCTTCGACGGTTCGGCCTACGTGGCTCAGGTGTTCACTGCGGTGGAATCCTTCCCGGCAGGGCACCACCTGGAATTCATGCTCAAACGCAATGGTCAAGTAGCGCAATCCGGGCACAGCGGACAGATGATCTTCGACGTGCCCGCCCTGATCGCGCATGTGGAGCGCTACATGCGCCTCGAGACCGGCGACCTGCTCTTCACCGGCACCCCGGCCGGAGTGGGACCGCTGAACGCCGGAGATCAGCTGGAAGGCTTCCTGCTCGGGGAGCTCCTGTTCGACCTGAGCGTGGAGGGACCGGCTACCGAGCGGTAAGGTACCTTTGCCACCATGTCCAAGATCGTCCACGTCGGCAACATCGCCTGCGGCTCCGAGCAGCTCTTCCTCATCTCCGGTCCCTGCGTGATCGAGACCGAGGATGTGATGCTGCGCACCGCCGAGAAGCTCAAGGAGGTGAGCGAGCGCCTGAAGCTGCCCGTGATCTACAAGAGCAGCTTCACCAAGGACAACCGCAGCAGCGTGGACTATTACCAGGGCCCCGGCCTGGAAGAAGGGCTGAAGGTGCTGGCCCGCATCAAGAAAGACTTCGGCTTCCCGATCCTCACGGACATCCACTACCCCAGCCAGGCCAAGCCCGCCGCCGAGGTGGTGGACGTGCTGCAGATCCCGGCCTACCTGGTGATGCAGACCACCCTGGTGACCGAGGCTGCGAAGACCGGCGCCGTCATCAACCTGAAGCACGCGCAGTTCCTGGCGCCGGACAACATGGTGAAGCCGGCCGAGAAGTGCGTGAGCGTGGGGAACGACAAGATCATCCTCACGGAGCGCGGCTACACCTTCGGCTACAACGACCTCATCGTGGACCCGCGTGCCTTCTACCACATGCGCAAGACCGGCTATCCGGTGGTCTTTGACATCACCCACAGCATCCGCAAGTACGGCATCCCCAGCGCCGACCCGCGCGGCGGCAACCGCGACGTGATGCCCACCATCGCCCGGGCCGGCGTGGCCGCTGGGGTGGACGGCGTGTTCATCGAGACCCACCCCGACCCCAGCACTGCCCTGTGCGACGCCGCCAGCCAGCTCTGCGTGTACGACCTGGAGGAATTCATCAAGCCCCTGCTCGATCTTCACGCCGTGGAGGTGAAGCACCGTCAAACATCTGTAACTGCTTAGGCCCGCGCGTCAGGCCTTTCATCTTTCCACTTTCACCCTTCAGCTTTCCCAATGGAGCTCTACCTCGACAGCGCCGACATCAAGGAGATCGACGAAGCCTTCAAGCTCGGCTTCCTCACCGGCCTCACCACCACGCCGACGTTCATGCACCGCGGTGGGGTCACGAACATCGACAAGATGATCCTCGACCTTGCCAAGAAGGTCCCCATCCTGCAGGTGGAGGCC
>DDRC01000048.1:4551-6391 GCA_002342985.1 Flavobacteriales bacterium UBA2426 | reverse complement strand
TCGGCCCAGGCGCCGGGCTCGATCACGCCCAGCTTACCGGGGTAGGGATCGCGCGCGCCGGAGAGCTTCATCAGTTCGCCGTTGTCCGCCGTGGCCATCTTCAGCACCTCGAAGGGCGTGTACCAGCGCGTCATCTTCACCAATTGCGCCCCCTGGTTCGTGGCGCCCGTGGGGCTATGCATCACGTCCGTGCCCCAGGCGGTCTTCACCTTGTACTTCTTCGCCAGGACAAAGGCGCGGTCGGTGCCCTCGGAAACCAGCAGCTGCTTCTTGCGCGCTTCGCCGGTCTTGGGGTTGGCGTGCTCATCGTCCAGGAAGGGCTGCAGGCTCCACCACACCCCTTTTTCGGCCATCAGCTTCACCACCTCCTCATCGGCCAGCTGCCCATGCTCGATGCACTTCACCCCGTTCTCGATGGCGAAACGGATGGCACGCGGCGTGTAAGCGTGCACGGTGACGTAGGTGCCCCAGTTCTCCGCCGCCTCCACCGCCACGCGGAACTCCTCGGGGCTGTACTGCGTCACGTCCAGCGGATCGTACACCGACGACACGCCCCCGCCGGCCATCAGCTTGATCTGCGCGGCGCCCAGCGCCAGCTGCTCGCGCACGCGCTGCCGCACGGCATCCGGCCCATCGGCGATCATGGAGATGCCCTCCTTCTCGGTGAGCGCGGGCGAGGAGCAGCAGCTGCCCACGATCTCGTGCGGCAGGCGGAAGTCGCCATGCCCGCCGGTCTGCGACACCATGGCGCCGCTGGGGTAGATGCGCGGGCCCTTCAGCAGGCCCTGGTCCACGGCCATCTTCAGGCCCTGCGTTGGGCCGCCCACATCGCGCACGGTGGTGAAGCCGCGCATCAGGGTGGCCTCGGCCTCCTTGCCGCTCACGTGGTGTATGTAGGAGGAGGGCGCCGTCATCGCCGCCAGCATGGGGATGGCAGCGATGGTGAGGTGCACGTGCGCATCGATCAGGCCGGGCATCAGGGTGCGGCCGCCACCGTCGATCACCGTGGTGCCGCGTGTGGGGTTGAGGCCCGTGCCCACCTGCGCGATCCTGCCATCCACCACCAGCACGCTGCCCGCGCGCAGTTCCGGCGCGGTGCCGTTGAAGATGCGCACGTTGGTGATGAGGAGGGAATCCTGGGCCTGGGTGGCAGAAGGCAGTGCTGTGATGGCGAGCAGCAGGCGAAGGAGGCGATGCATGAGGGCGGGTGTTCGCTCGAAATGTAGGGCCCGCTCGGGAACCTGATCCGCAGGCCGCGAAGCTGCCGCAGCGCCCCGATCGCGCACGCCCCTATCTTGGGCGCATGCCCATCGAGCGCCTCTTCGACATCCCCGGCCACCAGCTGGCCAGCTACCCCAAGGCCGATGCCATCGCCACCAAGGAGGACGGCGAATGGCGCCCCTACAGCACCCAGGAGATCATCGACATCAGCGAGCGCCTCGCCCTCGGCCTCATGGCCCTCGGCGTGCAGCCCGGGCACAAGGTGGCCATCTGCAGCGGCAACCGCAGCGAATGGGCGCTGGTGGACCAGGCCATCCTCCGCATCGGCGCCGTTACCGTGCCCATCTACCCCACCAGCAGCAAGGAGGACTACGCCTACATCCTCAAGCATGCAGGGGTCAACGTGTGCTTCAGCGCCAACGCCGAGATCCACGCCAAGGCCGCGCAGCCCGGCGGACCCGCCCACTGCTTCACCTTCGACCGCGTGGCCGGCGCGCGCCATTGGCGCGAGGCGCTGGAACTGGGCCACCCCGACCAGCTGCCCGGGCTGCGGGCCTGCGAGCTGGCGGTGAAGGGCGCCGACCTGGCCACCATCATCTACACCAGCGGCACCACGGGC
>DDRC01000048.1:1596-4462 GCA_002342985.1 Flavobacteriales bacterium UBA2426 | reverse complement strand
CTACACCAGCGGCACCACGGGCAAGCCCAAGGGCGTGATGCTCACCCACCGCAACATCATCAGCAACCTCGAGGCCAGCATCGAGCGCTTCCCGGTGGACCACAAGGCCCGCGCGATCAGCTTCCTGCCGCTCTCGCACATCTACGAGCGGATGCTCATGTACATGTACATGCGCACCGGCGTCAGCATCTACTTCCAGGAATCGCTGGAGGACCTCGGCGACCGCATCCGCGAGGTGCGGCCCGACGTGTTCACCGCGGTGCCGCGGCTGCTGGAGAAGATCTTCGACAGGATCATGGCCAAGGGCGAGGCGCTCACGGGCATCAAGCGCGCCCTCTTCTTCTGGGCGGTGGAGCTGGGCTTCAAATACGACGTGCATGGCCGCAGCTGGTGGTACGATGCGCAGCTGGCCGTGGCCCGCAAGCTCATCTTCAGCAAGTGGATCGAGGCGCTGGGCGGCCGCGTGCGCGTGGTGGCCAGCGGCAGCGCCGCCCTGCAGGTGCGGCTGGCCCGCGTGTTCAACGCCGCGGGCGTGCCCGTGATGGAGGGCTACGGCCTCACCGAGAGCAGCCCGGTGATCAGCGTGAACGACCTGCGCAACGACGGCCTGCGCTTCGGCACGGTGGGGCGCCCCATCCCCGGGGTGGAGGTGCGCATCGCGCCAGACGGCGAGATCCTGGCGCGCGGCCCCAACATCATGCAGGGCTACTACAACGAGCCCGAGCTCACCCGCGAGGCGCTCGACGCCGATGGCTGGCTCCACACCGGCGACATCGGCGAGCTCACCCCCGAGGGATTCCTGCGCATCACCGACCGGAAGAAGGAGATCTTCAAGACCAGCGGCGGCAAGTACGTGGCCCCGCAGGTGCTCGAGAACCGCCTGAAGCAGTCGCGCTTCATCGAGCAGGCCATGGTGATCGGCGAGAACCGCAAGTACCCCGCCGCCCTCATCGTGCCCGACTTCGCCTTCCTGAAGGACTATTGCGCGCTCAAGGGCATCCCCTTCACGGGCAAAGAGCAGGTGGTGCAGGAGCAGCGCATCGTGGACCGCATCTTCCAGGAGGTGGAGGAGGCCAATGCCGAGCTGGGCCAGTGGGAGAAGGTGAAGAAGATCGCCCTGCTGCCGGCCGAGCTCACGATCGACGGCGGCGACCTCACCCCCAGCCTCAAGCTGCGCCGCAAGCCCATCCTGGCCAAGTACGCCGCCGTGGTGGAGCGCCTCTACGCCGAGTAGCCCCCTGCGCCCCGGCGCACGGCACCGTGGCCCCGGGCCATGACCCGCTCGTGCGCGTCCCGCTTCTACATTTACGGTCCCTTAACCTCCGCGTGATGCTCCGTTCACTGCTGCCAGTGCTCCTGGCCCTCCCCCTGCTGCTCACCGCCTGCCGCAAGGAGCCCGGCGAAGGCGGCCGCGCCGAGATCCGGGGCTTCGTGTACGAGCAGCGCTACGGCGCCTCCAGCGGCAACCCCCAGGGCGACCCCTACCCGCTGGCGGAGGCGCGCGTCTACATCATCTATGGCGACGGCCAGTATGCCGATGACGACACCCGCACCGGGCCCAACGGCGAGTTCCGCTTCGCCTGGCTGCGCCAGGGCGACTACCGCATCTACGTGATCAGCGAGTGCAACGCCTACATCAATTGCACCGAGGGCATCTACCTCAACACCGAGGTCACCAGCCGCAAGGACGTGGTGAACGTGGGCCGCATCACCGTGCGCAACTACTGAGGATGCGCGGCCGCTCCCTGCTGATCACCGCCCTGCTGCTGGCGGCCCTCTCGGCCTCCGCGCAGGAGCCGCTGCGCCCGGAGCGCCGCCAGGAGCTCTGGCTCTCGGTGGCCGCCACCGGGCGCCTGCCGGGATTCCTGAAGGACCCCCTCGGCGACCGCTACAAGCGCTTCCGCCTGCGCGCCGAGCTCGGCTACCGCAGCGCCGACGTCTTCTTCGCCGGCCGCCAGACCTACCTGGACGTGAACCTGCGGTACAAGGCGGCCAGCTGGCTCAACGTGGCCTTCGAGCACCGCTTCGCCGCCCGCTCCGCGCAGACCGGCCTGCGCCACCGCAGCATCCTGCAGGCCGAGGCCAGCCACGAGATCGACCGCTTCACCGGCGAGTACCGCTTCGTGTACCAGCACACCTACATCCCCTTCGGCGGCCAGCGCGAGGTGCTGCGCAACCGCTTCCGCCTCGGCTACGACTTCCGCAAGTGGAAGCTCGACCCCGAGGTGAGCGTGGAGTTCTTCACCTGGGCCGGCTACAAGGGCTGGAGCTACTTCGGCACCCGCTGGTCCGTGGGCACCTCCTACGCCTTCTCCAAGGCGCACAGCCTCTCGGCCGCACTGGTGCACGACCGCGAGCGCGACATCGCCTGGCCCACCCACCGCTGGATCGCCTCGGTGACCTATGGGCTCAGCCTGCGCGATCTTTGAGGCGTGAAACGCCCGCTGCTCATCCGCCTGGCCGCCTTCGCCGCCATCACCGCCGCACTCATCGGCGCCGCCTACCTCATCATCCGCCCCTCCGATGCGCTGCCCATGTTCCACCCCCGGCAGCTCGATCCGCGCCTGGTGGACCCCGCCGTGCGCAAGCACGAGGGCGAGCACCGCATCAGCGACTTCTCCCTGGTGGACCAGCAGGGGCGCACCGTCACCCTGGCCGATGCCGAGGGCCGCATCATCGTGGCCGACTTCTTCTTCACCACCTGCGCCACCATCTGCCCCAAGATGACCGCCAACCTCGAGCGCGTGCAGGAGGCCTTCCGCCAAGAGCCGCGCCTGCTCATCCTCTCCCACTCGGTGACCCCCGAGATGGACAGCGTGCCCGTGCTCGCCGACTACGCCGCACTGCACGGCGCCGACCCCGAGCG
>DDRC01000048.1:0-1295 GCA_002342985.1 Flavobacteriales bacterium UBA2426 | reverse complement strand
GGCTTCTACGACGGCACCCGGGCCGACGAGGTGGACCGCCTCATCGGCGACATCGGCCGGCTGCTGCAGGAGCAGCCGGAGCACCGCAACTGAGCCGCGGCAGCCCGCGCTCCGGGGCGGCCGCCTACTTTTCGGCCATGCGCAAGCTGCTCGACCGCTACTACGGCACCCTGCGGAAGCTCAAGGCGAGCTACGTGCTGCTCAACCTCTTCAACCTGCGGCGCCTGGCCCACACGCGGCGCATGTACCGCAAGTACGGCGTGCACCGCAGCGTGCTGCTGCCCATCAACAGCGCCCACATGCCCCAGGGGCCCGTGGAGACGCCCTGGCTCGACGGGCCCGACGCCGCGCAGCGCCTGGCCGCCGCCCCGGGCCTGCACGCCTTTCCACCGGACGTGCAGCAGGCCCTGCTCCGCTGGCCGCACGACGGCTATGTGGTGCTGCGCGGCCTCTTCAGCGCCGAGGAGGTGGCCACCATCAACGCCGAGGTGGACCGCCTGATCCGCGACAAGGTGGTCGACTTCAACTTCACCGGCCGCAAGATCATGTTCGCCTTCCGCCACAGCGAGCTGCTGCGCCGCGCCACGCACGACCGACGCATCCTCGACGTGATGGACTTCCTCCTCGGCCGCAAGGTGCGCGTCTTCCAGAGCATCAACTTCCTCACCGGCAGCGAGCAGCGCGCCCACAGCGACAGCATCCACATGACCACCCACCCGCTCGGCTACATGATCGCCGCGTGGATCGCCCTGGAGCCCATCACCGCCGACAATGGCTGCCTCGTGTACCACCCCGGCAGCCACAGGCTCCCCTACCTGCTCAACGACGGCTACGACCACGGCGGCAACCGCTACGTGATCGGCGACGATGCCTACGCCCGCTACGAGGAGGCCATCGCGCAGGCCATCCGGCAGGGCGGCTTCCCCGCCACCGAATTCCACGCCCAGCCCGGCGATGTGCTGCTCTGGCACGCCAACCTGCTGCACGGCGGCAAGCCCATGGCCACCCCGCACGCCAGCCGCAAGAGCATGGTCATCCACTGCTTCGCCGAGGATGTGCTCTGCTATCACGAGCTCACCCAGCGCCCGGCGATGATGGAGGAGGACGGGCACTGAGGGTGCCGCACCGGCGCCTGCGCGGGCCATGACCGGACCGCGCTGGCTGAGGGCAAGCCCCCTTGCGCCGGCCGCGCGGCAATCGCCGGTGCATCGCACGCCTTGCATATCCGGCGCGGGCCCATTACATTCGATTGCCCCAAACCCTACCGCCATGTTCACGGTTCACGGTTCACGGTT
>DDRC01000166.1:4869-11563 GCA_002342985.1 Flavobacteriales bacterium UBA2426 | reverse complement strand
TGGGTGGGCCATGGATAGGGGCGGGGGAGGAGGCCATGGAGCGCTGCTGATGGTGCATGTGTGGGCAGGTGATGGGGAGCATTTAGCAACCTGGTGCGTCAGCAGGCATGCAGGCCCCCACCAGGTGACCGAACAACTGGGGCGAATGCGCCGGACCGGTGTACACCTGGACTTGCTTGGTATGATGCGAAGGGTGTTGTAGCCGTATAAGGGCGCTACCGCTGTTGTAGGTGGCTCATAAGCTTCCCCAACGGCGGGGGCAGAACCCCACGTCACCCTGGACCTTGGGACCATGAGGAAGAGCAAGCGGACGGAAGCGCAGTTCGTAGGGCTAGCGATCAAGCATCGCGCAGGATCCACGATGCCAGCCGCTCGCGGAGCTGGCGCAGTGTGTCCGGGTCGATACTGCCGATGCGTCCTTCGATCCAGGTCACAGGAACCACATGCGCATGTCCCAGGCGGATGACACCGGGGAAGCCGAGCCTTGCCAGGTCGAACGCCGGATGTCCACGATCGATCACGATGTCAAGGTCCGGCACGGCCAGTCCAACGCTGCCGCTGATACCCACGACCAACCAGTCGCCGAATGGAGGGAAGTCGGCTATGAGCACCGCTGGGTGTGGCTTGTGTTGCCCATCGCTTTGTGGCAGGGCCACGCGCACCACATCACCGGCCTTCACTTGCCGTATTCTGGATTGGGTTCGAGCAGGGTGATGCCGCTGATATCCGGCTCGTTCGCACCGTAGGCACGCTCCAGGCCTGCCGAGGATATTTGCTGCCAGAATGCGCGGTCGGCTTCTTCAGCACCTGGTCCAAGCCGTGACGCGATGGCTTCACGCTCCTCGTTCGTCAGGGGCTCTTTGCTGCCTTTGCCCTGCAGCAGTTTCTTGAAGCCCCATAGCGCCTTCAGCAGACCCTGGTCGTCCAGTTTGCTGATCCAAGCGATCAGCTCGTTCCGCAGACTTTCGGTGCTCATGGCATCACGAATGTACGTCAGGCTTGACCGTCGCGCCTGCGCCTCCTTCGTCCGCCAAAGCTTCAGGCGACAGCGGACTTCTTCGCCTTCCCGTACACGCGCTTTCTCCGCCCCCTTCGCAGTCACGGGCTTGCGCACCACAGCCTGCCCCGCCACAGCGGGGATCTTCCCATCGAACACGTCGATCACCTGCTCCACACCCTGTTCCATTGTGCCCGCGATGATCTGCCGACTCATCTCATTGAGGAGTTCTTTCTGGATGAGACGCTTCACGGGGCGCGCACCGAATTGCGGGTCGAAGCCTGCTGAGCCGATGTGCTCGATGAGCTCTTCGCTCGGGATCAGCTGGTAGCCCTTTTCTTCCAGCTTGGCGAGCAACTGGTGCAACTGCAGCTTCACGATCTCGCGCACGACCTGTCCCGCACGGCGGGATCGCTGTGGCTCAGCGGACGGAACATGATCAGCTCGTCCACGCGGTTGAGGAACTCGGGGCGCACGGTTCCCGCGAAGCGGGATCCATCACCTCGCGCTGGGTCTTCTCCACCACGGCGTCCACATCTTTCCGCTCAAGATCCTCGAAGTTCTCCTGGATGATGTGCGAGCCGATGTTGCTCGTCATGATGATGAGCGTGTTCTTGAAGTTTACCACCCGGCCCTTGTTGTCGGTGAGGCGGCCATCGTTCGGTGTGTTGACCGCCAAGCTGGTTGAAGTGGATCCGCGATCATTTCTTCTTTATGCAAGGCGGATCGCGCACGGCGCAGCGGTGGCTGCGGCGAAGCGGTCCAACGCGGCAGAATGGAGAAAGGGGCCGGAGCCAACAAGCGGGCTTGGTGGTCAACACACCTACACCTGCAGCAGGATGTTCCACACGTCGGGGTGGGCCTTCTCGAAATCGTCCATTACCCCCACACCTGCTTGATGTACGCCACAGCATCTTTTACCCCCAGCCTCGTGCTGCTCGCGCTGCGCCTTATCCAGAACTCCTCCTGGTCGCCATTCTTCAGCATCACGGGCTGGGCGAAGCGACCTTTCACCGTAACCGCCACTACCGTGCGGCCATCCAACTCCACGGGGATGGGCCGCTCCATCAGGCCCTGCACCGCATCGCCCAGGTAGTTCTTCACCACGTTGTCGAACTGCAGCTGCCAGGCGTCCCACTTCACCTCCTTGCCGCCGATGCCCTTGTAGTCCGTGGTTTCCAGGCCGAGGACTTCGCCTTTGTCGTTCACTCCCATGAACAGGGTGCCGCCTTCGGAATTGAGGAAGGCCGACAGGGTCTTCGCCACCTCATGCTCCAGCCCTTTGTTCACCTGGTTGTGCCGCACATCCCACCGCAAGCTGCTCTTGAACTCCACGTATTTGTTCTCGCCTTGGGCGATGGCATCGCGGCTGCGCTTCTCCTGCTCGGCATGGTCGGCCCGCTTGATGTGCGGGCGAACGTCGGCGAAGCGTGCCAAGGCGGGATAGCGACGCGCCCACCACGTCTCGATCTCCTGCACGTCCTCCATGGACAGGTGGTACAGGTCGAAGATCATCGCGTCAATGATCTTCTGCTCTGCCTCCATGTATTTGTAGTAGCGGTCTTCCTTCTGCTTGGCCACGATGGCGCCTACCGGCTTGCTGAAGGAATAGGCCCCCGGTGCGATCAGCGGCAGCATGTCGTTGTCGTCCGTCTGGGAGTTCACGGTGTGGTTCACGAACTCGATGAACTTGAAGCGCCACATTTTCGATGCGAGCAGGGCGATCAGGTCCTCCTTTGGGTAAGTGTCGCAGAAGATGTTGTTGCAGCCAGAATCGTACACCGTATCCGACGCCCAACGATAAGTGGGGCTGTACTTACCAACACGTGAACAAGTGATCGACGATAGGAAGTAGCTATCTGAGTTTTGGAAACGTGAGCAAAGCTTATCATCTCCCCCAGTCTTCCCATTCAACCTATTCCGTTGCTTCGTTGTAAGCGTCAGCATCCGATGCACCGCCCATGTACTCCAATCGATGAAGTACTCGGTAGGTACGTGGTAGTTGGGCAAAAAGCCTTCAGAGGTTTTAGCCTCCCCGCCTTTGTCGTATGGAATGATGTACCGCCCTCCGAACCAGCGGTCTTTTTCAAACCCCTTTTCATCCTTGCTCTTGTGGATGCCCTTCGCCACCACCCTTTGCCTAAGGGCCTCATTGCCCCGGATCTTCTCCAGGTCAGCATCGGTGAGCAGGAATTGCCGGAAGTTGTCAATGTCCCGGTAGGTGCCACGCGCCGTGGCCACTTGGAACAGATACGCGTCGTTGTCCCCGGTCGCCAAGCCTTGGTTCACCTCGGCAAGGTCTCCGAACCGCACCAGTTCCACGGTCTCGCCATTCATGGGTACCAAGCGCACCTGCACCTGCTTGCCGCCGATGGTACGCGGCACGGTAGCGCAGGTCATGTCGTTCATCAGCCCGAAGAGCTTGGGGCTGGCGGTGAAGATGGGCAGGTGGCTGCTGGTGCAGATGAGCTGCTGCGGATAGCGGTACACGGCATAGCCCGTGGTGTAGTCGCCCACATAGCGCGGCAGGTGGTAGAGCTTCTCGCGGAACTCGGGCAGTTCCTTGCGCGTGCTCAGGTTGGTGAGGTCGGCGGCCAGTATGGCATGGCCGTCCGGCTTCCAGTCCTTGATGAGCGTGGCGTACTCCGCTTCGCATTGGGAAAGTTGCTTCTCCAAGTGCGCGTCGGCATCGCCGGGCTCCATCACCACGCTCGCGTTCTTCTTTGCTCGTTCGGCCCGCTCCGCATCGGCGATGGCCTTGGCGCGGGCGTGGGCCTTGCGCATGGGCAGCAGTTTCTCGTGATGGTAGGACCACCATGGAGGCGGTGGCAGGGGGCGGTTCACCACGCTGAAGATGCAACTGTTCACCGTGGCGTCGAACGTGTCGGCATGCAAGCGAGCCACGGTACGGAGCTCACGGCCCAGTACCTGTTTTCGCAACTCCTTATGGCTGCCGATGGTGAGCCAGGTATCGCTCGTGATGAAGACTACTACCCCACTTTCCTGTCTCACCAACTTTTGCAATGCCAGGCTGGTGAACAGACCATAGAGGTCACAGCTACCCAAGCCCAAGCGGTCCTTGACGTCAGCGAACTCGGTGTCTTCTACATAAGGTGGATTGGCCACCACGATGTCGAAGCCGCCCGCGTCCAGCACATCGCCGAAATAGAGGTGCCACAAAAACCACTGCTTCTCGTAGGGATCCATGGCAGCCAGCTCGGTACCAGTGTCCTTCACGAAGGACAAGCGTTGCTGTATCGGTGCGCTCTTGGTCCTCAGCTTCTCTTCCAGCCTACGCCGCTGCGCGGCAGACACCTGCCGGCTATCCTTCTTGAAGGTGTCTTCGAGCTTCTCCAACTCACGCTCAAGGTCGCTCGTCAGTGCCTCTATCGCGAACTGGAGCACCTGCCGCTCGGCACGGTCAAGGTCCTGGTGGATGGCGCGCTTTTCCTCCGGGTCGTGGCTGTCGAAGAGCTTCTCCTTCAGGTTGAGCACATCGATGACGTTGCCGGCCTTGTCCTTCAGCACGTCGATGATGCTCAATTGGGCGCGCACCGCGTTACCGAAGAGGTCCTTGTCGAATACCTGCACCTGCTTGCGCTCCCGCTCGATGTGCAAGGGGATGCCTCGGAACTCCTCGCGCAGGCTGTTGCCCTGCATGAATTTGTAGTCCAGGTTCGGCAAGGGGCGCGGCTCGTTGGCCTCCACGATCAGGCTGAGCCAGAAGCGCAGGCTGGCGATATCGATGGCGCCCTTGTCCAGGTCCACCCCGTAAATGCTGTTCCGGATGATGTTCTCCTTCACCTCGATGGGCACGAAGGGTTTGGCATTGCCCAGCGGGTCGATCAGCGAATAGAGGTGGCGCTTCAGTTGGTAGATCTCCAGCAGCATGCCCATCGGGAAGGCGCCGGAGCCGATGGCGGGGTCGCAGATCTTCACGCTGTCCAGCAGGGCATCCATCCGCCGCGCGTTCTGTTGCACCCAGCGGCTGATGTCCTTGAAGCGCACGAACTCGTCAAGGGCCTTCAGCGCATCCGTGTCGCTGTCCTTCAGGCCCATACTTGTGCGCAGGTAGAGCACCAGGCTCTCATGCGCCATGAAATGCACCACTTCCTTGGGGGTGTAGTAGGTGCCCTTCTTCTTCTTCTCATTCTCGTCGATGAGCTGCTCGAACACGTGCCCGAGCAGTTCGGGGTCCACGGCGATCTCACGTTCCTCTGGACTGTCTTCGATGATGGTGAAGTTGTAGCCATCGAAAAAGGCAAAGAGCTCCTGCCAGAGCCTTCGGGGGAAGCTGAGTGCCTCAACCTGGTCGAAGTCCTTGTCGAACAGGCCACCGTTCAGGTAGGGCACCTTACCGAAGCTCTTGCGGCCCACCTTGTATAACAAACCGGGCCGCTTTTCAGCGTCCGTGTTGAGCGTGTGGAAGAAGAGCTCGCAGAGGTACTTCTGGTAGAAATCGCTCTCGCGGTCGCTTTGCTCGAACAGTTCGCTCAGGAAGCGGCGGCTGCCTTGGCTCCATGATCCGTCATCATCAGGCGCGCCGATCCAGCCCTTCTTCTGCAGGAAGTAGAGGAAGACGATGCGGCCGAGAAGCTTCTTGGTGAAGTCCCGGATGGGCTTCTCGGCGGCGAAGTTGACGGCCTTGTCCTTCAGCTTCGGGATGCCGAACACCGCGCGCAGTTCCTCGGTACCGGCCAAGTGCTCCGTGAAGGCCTTGTAGTGCGTGTTGTACTCCTTGAAGAACTCAGTGCTGATGCGGGAAACGGAAAAAGCCAGGGCCACATGGCGCAGGTCCTTGGGTTTGCCCGCCAGTTCAGCGAATCGCTCAATGGCCGTGCGGCAGCTCTCATTGGCCCCCAGCACGTAGGTGAAGCGCTTGTGGTGCGTCTTGTGCTCCACCAGTTTGCCGCTGGCCTCATCGGGAAATTCCCATCGGCTCACGAAGGTGAAGCGCCATTCGGCCTGGTCGCTGGCATAGAACGCGGCGAACACACCGTCCTTCTCGTTGGGCACCAGTTTGTCCTTGATCAGCTCCTGCAATCCGCGCCGGTTGTCCGCGATGCGGGTGTTGTGGACCTCGCCCTCGAATACGCGGATCCGCCGCTTGTCGTCCAGTTCGATTTCGCCCAGCTCTGTCAGGCGTTTCGCACGGTGCTGGCCGGATGCGGTGGTGAGCGGCATATCGACCGGGGCAGGCAGCCAGGTAAGGCGGGTGGCGCCATCATTGAAGATGGAATCGAGCAACCCGGTAAAGCGGTCGCGCTGGTAATCAGCATTGAGCGCGGCGCGGATCAAATCTGTATCAGCCATCAGGCGAAGGTCTCGGAAATGATGATGGTTGGCTCATCGTAGCTGAGCAGAATGCGCGGATCCACCTCTGGCCGAGTGTCTCCGTTGCCGTTTCCATTGAGCGGATACTTGCGCAGGATCCGCATGCAGGTGTTTGTCGCAACCTCGCTGGCCAGGCCGTTCTTCTTCCAAGTGCGGCGCAAGGCGTTCAACTCGCGCTGGAGCTGCTGGAACTTGCCCTCTTTCACGGCCTGTACGCCCGCCCGCACCAGCTCGCGCTCCTCGTCGTTGATCAGGTTGACCCTTACGATGGTGTCGAGGAGAGTGAGGGCGTTCCGCTCGTTCGGCCCGAAGCGTTCGATGCTGCGTGCGAATTCGCGCTCGGCACGTTGCGCGTCCTTGTAG
>DDRC01000166.1:2847-4798 GCA_002342985.1 Flavobacteriales bacterium UBA2426 | reverse complement strand
CTTGTAGTGTTTGATGGCCGCTGCCACCTGTTCGTGGTGGTGTGCGGGCAGCTTCACGCCCTCCTCGCTGGGTTCGGCCTCCAGCCGTGCAGCGCATTCCAGGAAACTGATCTCCGAGGCCGTGCCCGTGCTGTCCACCTCATAGAACCCATCCCGACGTGGATTCTGAAGGTAGACGACCGAGCCACGTGCCGGTTCGCCTTTCGCCCTTCCACAGCGCGCCCGCAGAGGCATCTTGTCAATCATCTTGAACCACTCCGCATGCCGGGCACGGAAGGCGCGGACCATCATCAGCAGCCGTAGACGTTCATCCCGCTCGTCTGTCACAGCGATCTTATCGAATAGCCCGAAGGTGCCGAACTCTTCTTCTGCGCTGTAGATCTGGCTGTCCTCGCCGAGGGCGCTATGGAAGGCTTGGAGCTTCAGTGTGGCCTTGTGCTTGAGCGCGATCTGGTCCTCGGTCTGCTCGGTGGGGTAGAAGTTATAGATGTGCACCTTGTCCGCTTTGGTGCCGATCCGGTTCACCCGGCCGATGCGCTGCATGAGGCGCACGCTGTTCCATGGCGTATCGTAATTGAGGATAGTGTGCGATCGGTGCAGGTTCACGCCCTCGGCCAACACCTCGGTGGTGATGAGAATGTCGAAGTCGTTCTCCCGGTCTTTGGCGGGAACGCTCTCGTCGAAGTTCTTCCGCACCACGTTCGCCCGGTACTCGTCCAGACTTTGGCCATCCACGGTGAGCACCCGTTCGATGTTGGCGCTGTCCAACTCCCGCTTCAAGTGGTCGGTGGTGTCCTTGAACTCGGAGAAGATGACCAGCTTGTTGGTCTTGTTCTTCGAGGGGTGGAGCATCTTGCCGCGCAGCTGTTCGATGAAGACCACCAGTTTGGGGTCCTTGTTGTGGTCGCGCCATTTCGACCACCGCTCATACAGCTCATCGATGATCACCTGGTCATAGCGCAAGCCAGGCAGGAAATTCAAGAGGAAGTCGTCGGCAGTGAAGGTCTGGATGCCAGGGTCGTTCTCCTTCAGTCCGTTCATCAGATCGATCAGCTCCTCCTCCTGCCCGTTGTTGATGAACTCGCTCACCTTCAGCGAGGGGGCGATATGTACCCTGCCACGCTCGAACATGGTGATCATGGCCCGGTTGGCGTCCCGGTAACGCCCGAGCGATGTGATGAACGCATGGAAGCTGCTATCCAAGCGTTTGACCAGCTGATTGTGCATGATACCGGCCAACCGGTCCGCGATACTGTCCGCGCGGTCGTACTTGGCCTTCTGGGAAGGCAACAGGTACTTGATCGCCTGATATCGGAAGTACTTCAGGCCACCCGCTTTCAACAGGGCGTCCATGCTGTCATCGAAGAGTTGCGCCAGTTCGGGCGCCATCTCGTAGTAGATCGGCTGCGGTGGCACGATCTCCGGGAAGTTCAAGCCCTGTTCCTTCAGGTCCTTGTAATACTCCTCGTTCTGGATAATATCCGTGCGTGTGCGCCGAATGGTGAGGGGCCGGATGATCTTGTCCCGGATGTCATCGTACATCCTCCGGATCACCTCAAGGGATTGCTTCCTGTCCACCTCGTTCTTCTGCATCTTCTTGTCCTGCATCCGGTTGTAGAGCTCCGTCTTGGGCCGGAAGTACGAGATGATGTTCTGTGGCAGGTCGCCGGTCGCATTGCGCCCGTCCTGGAACAGAAGCACAAGGTTGCGGATGTCGTCAGGCCGATTGTTCAGCGGCGTGGCACTGATCAAGATGACCTTTTTCTGGCGGTCCCCATCAGGTCCGGGGTGACTACGCTCTGTCTTGCAGATCCGCTGCAGGTTGTCGAACATGTCCGTGGCGTCGCTTCGGAACTTGTGGGCTTCGTCCACCAGGATCAGGTCATAGGCCGCTGCATTCTTCAGCTTGTGCAAGCTGCCGCAGGATGTGAGGTCGACAGGGAACCGGATG
>DDRC01000166.1:0-2716 GCA_002342985.1 Flavobacteriales bacterium UBA2426 | reverse complement strand
TGAGGTCGACAGGGAACCGGATGTTCAAGCGGTCCACCATCTCCTGCCAGTTGTGCTTCAGTGCCGGGGGATGGACGATAAGCACCTTGGTCTGCCAGCCGTTGTGAACCGCGAATTTCTTCGCGATCAACAGGGAGATCACGGTCTTGCCTAGACCGACCACATCGCTCAGGAAGAACCCATTGTATCGCCGAAGCTTCTCGAAGCCGTCCTTCACGGCGTCCAGCTGGTAGGTTAGAGGGACCAATCCCGCCTTCCGCAAGTCGTCCCCACCATCGATATCCCAATCGATCGACTTGCCGAAGCAGGTGATCAGGAACTTCATGTACACCTCGAATGGCAGGAAGCCATCGTGCAGGTAGGTGTCCTTCTTTACCTCCTCCACACTCTGCGGGGTGATGGCCACCCCTTCTTCCCAAAGCGACTCGAACGTGTCCAATGCGAACTTGACATCATCATGGTCGCGCAATTCCACGTTGAACTCGAAGTTCCGTTCGAGTCCGCTTTCAGTGAGGTTGCTGCTGCCGGTGATCACGCTGCCCCAGCCCGCATGCTCATGCTCCTTTTCCTGCCGGAAGATGTACACCTTGGCGTGGATGTTCTTGCTTGGATGTGCACGCAACTCGACCCGTCCGCTTACAATGTCCTGCACGAACCGCAACATGCCCTCTTCAATGTCGCGCGCATACGCTGCCTTCTGAATATCGAGCTTCAGCGCCTTCAGTGCCTCCTCGGCGACCGAGGTGTGATGGAGCCCGAACTGGATCCCACGCCTGACCGCATCGGCCGTATGCTTGTCGATGTCTATACCAACAAGGATCCGCACCTGCTCGGCCTTGCTCACGAAGTCTTGGATACGGAAGTACCCAGATGCGCGGAAGTACCCGACGAGCGCGTCGAAATGGTACACCTGCATATGCTGGAAGATGCCCTCGATCTTCTTCAGCAGGGTGTTCTCGTCGGCGTTGGTGAAAAACTTGGCAGACATCAGGGCTACAAAGTAGAAACAGTCATCGGCATAGCGTGAGGGGGCGCAGCGGCAGCCGACCGAAGGCGAAGCGCTGGTGTTGCCCGAGCGAGGAGGCGACCGGAGGAAGCCACCGCAGCCGCAGCAACACCCGCTGAGCCAAGGGCGCTAAAGCGAAGCACCCGGCCCCGCCCTCTTCCGAGAAGCGAAACCGGGCGCAGCTCGTTGTTGGTATGTCTGAGGGCTGGGACACGCCCCACTCATTCACACTTCGGCTTTCGACTTCTTCGCCTTCCCATTCCCATTCTTCTCTTTCTCCGCGATCGGCTTCCGCACAACGATCTTCCCATCAAAGACATCGATCACCTGCTCCACGCCGGGCTCCAAGGTGCCGGCGATGATCTGCCGGCTCATCTCGTTCAGCAGCTCTTTCTGGATCAGGCGCTTCACCGGACGTGCACCGAACTGCGGGTCGAAGCCGGCTGAGCCGATGTGCTCGATCAGCTCTTCGCTCGGGATCAGCTGGTAGCCTTTCTCTTCGAGCTTGGCGAGCAACTGGTGCAGTTGCAGCTTCACGATCTCCCTTACATCGCCCTGGCTCAGCGGACGGAACATGATCAGCTCGTCCACGCGGTTGAGGAACTCGGGGCGCACGGTCTTGCGCAGCAGCTCCATCACCTCGCGCTGGGTCTTCTCCACCACGGCGTCCACATCCTTGCGCTCCAGGTTCTCGAAGTTCTCCTGGATGATGTGCGAGCCGATGTTGCTCGTCATGATGATGATGGTGTTCTTGAAGTTGACCACCCGGCCCTTGTTGTCGGTGAGGCGGCCGTCGTCGAGCACCTGGAGCAGCACGTTGAAGACGTCCGGGTGCGCCTTCTCGACCTCGTCGAGCAGCAGCACGCTGTAGGGCTTGCGGCGCACGGCCTCGGTCAGCGCCCCGCCCTCGTCGTAGCCCACGTAGCCGGGGGGCGCGCCCACGAGTCGGGAGACGCTGTGGCGCTCCTGATACTCGCTCATGTCGATGCGCGTCATGGCGTGCTCGTCGTTGAAGAGGATCTCGCTGAGCGCCTTGGCCAGTTCGGTCTTGCCCACGCCGGTGGTGCCCAGGAAGATGAAGCTGCCGATGGGGCGGCGCTCATCGCCCATGCCGGCGCGGCTGCGGCGCACGGCGTCGGCCACGGCGCGTACGGCCTCGTCCTGACCGATCACGCGCTTGTGCAGTTCGTCCTCGAGCTTGAGAAGCTTGGTGCGCTCGGCCTCCAGCATGCGGGTGACGGGGATGCCCGTCCAGCGGCTCACCACGGCAGCGATCTCCTCCACGTCCACCTCCTCCTTGATCATCTTGCTCTCGCTCTGGAGCAATAGCAGTTCGTCCTTGGCGGCCGCCAGTTCCTTCTCGGTCTCCTGGATGCGGCCGTAGCGGATCTCGGCCACCTTGCCGAAGTCGCCCTCGCGCTCGTACTGCTGCGCCTGGTGCTTCAGCTCCTCGATCTTGTCCTTGGCGCTGTTGATGCGCTCCACCAGCTGGCGCTCGCTCTCCCAGCGGGCCTTGAAGCCGTCGCGCTGACCGCTCAGTTCCGCGAGCTCCTTGTTCAGCTCGGCGAGCTTGGCCTCGTCGTTCTCGCGCTTGATGGCCTCGCGCTCGATCTCCAGCTGCATGATGCGGCGGTCGATCTCGTCGAGCTCCTCGGGCTTGGAGTTGATCTCCATGCGCAGCTTGCTGGCGGCCTCGTCGATCAGGTCGAT
>DDRC01000122.1:8615-8808 GCA_002342985.1 Flavobacteriales bacterium UBA2426 | reverse complement strand
CCGGCGGTCTGCATGGCGGCGATCACATCGGCATCGCCATCGCCATCCGCGTCGTGGAGCAGGATGCGGGCTGCACCGGTCATGCCCGTGGCGATGTCGATGGGGGTGAAGGCGAAGCCGCCCTCATTGCGCAGCCAGTAGACCTTGTTGGTGGTGAAGGCCGCGCAGGCGATGTCCAGGTCGCCATCGCCAT
>DDRC01000122.1:3777-8475 GCA_002342985.1 Flavobacteriales bacterium UBA2426 | reverse complement strand
CGATGTCCAGGTCGCCATCGCCATCCATGTCGGCTACCCCGATGCCGCTCACTCCGCCGGTGCCGGTGTAGAGGAAGGTGCGGTCGAAGGTGAGGTCGCCGTTGTTGCGGTAGTACAGGATGCGGTTGGCGGCCATATCGGCCACCACCAGGTCCTTGTGGCCGTCCTGGTCCAGGTCGAGCACCAGCACCTGCTGCGCTTCCTGGGCATCGTGGCTGATGGTGTGCTTGGTGAACAGCGCGCTCCCCTCGTTCTCGTACCACACCACGTTGCGCAGGCCACCGGTCACCAGGTCGAGGTCGCCGTCCTCGTCCAGATCGGTCACCACCAGGTCCAGCGTGGTGTGCGAGATCAGCTCGGTGCGGTAGCCCTGGGCCGCGGCCGGGGCGACGGCGGCGGTGGCCAGCAGCAGGGGAAGGAGTCGTTTCATCATGGCGGGCGCGAACATAGACCCTTCCCATCGACCCGGTGCGTGCCAATGAGCCGGCGCGCACCATCGACGCTTCAGCGTAGCCAGGCCGACCGTGAAGGGACGGCTGTCGCTGGCCCTCGCCCCTCCGCTACTCGCGCACGAAGCGCGCCGTGGCGCCATCGTCACCGCGCACGATGTAGAGGCCCGGTGCCAGGCCGGCCAGGCCGATCAGCGCCTGGCGTGTCAGCGTGCCGGCCACGCGGCCGGCGGCATCGAGCAGTACGCCGGTGGCCGGGCGGTTGAGCGCAAAGGCCGCGCCGCCGGGCAGCAGCCAGCCCCGCAGCTCGGCCGCCGGCGCCGTGCGCTCGGGCGTACCGGTAACGGCATCGGCCTGCCACAGGCTGTAGGTGGTGGTGAAGGGGCCGAGCGGGCTGCTGATCGTATTGGTCACCACCTCCAGCACCGGCCAGGGCTCGCCCACCACGAACCATTGGTAGGAATCGATGTCCTGCTCGAGGGTGGCGAAGGGCGAGGCATCGCTCTGCGCGGCGGTGATGTGCACGCGCAGCGCATTCGCCACCGTGCCCCAGGGCATCTCCAGGGTGCCGTAGGCATCGGCCTCGCCGTTGTAGGTGCCGGTGCGCGTGACATCGAAGCCGGCCACGTTGTAGGCGCCCGCATAGGTGTCGGTCCAGCTGTCGTCGTAGGTGAGCGGCCACATCAGCGCACGGCGGGTGTCGGTGAGCGCCACGATGGTGCCCTGCTCATCGGTGCCCTGCACATAGAGGCCCGTGGCGTCCTGATCGCTGAAGGAGGTCACGTCCCACAGCTCCGCGATGGTGGCCTGCGGGAAGAGCGCGCCGCTGGCGGTGGTGGCGGGGTCCACCCATTGCACGGTGGTGGTGCTGTCAACGGCCAGCGCGGTGAAGTCCCAGGTCTGGTTGGGCCCCGCGGAGCCCGGGTCCGTGTAGGGGCTGTAGTTCAAGGTGAGGCTCTGGCCGATGGTGAAGCTGTTGGTGGCCTGGGTGAGGGTGGGCTGGGCGTGGAGCGCGGCGGCGCTGAGCACAGCGGAAGCGAGCAGGGTCAAGTTCCGCATGGTGGCGATTTTCCGAAAGGTAGTCGGGCGTGGCGTACGCGGCGCTGACGTGGATCAGGGGGGCGTGCCGTGGTGGGTGCCAGCCGAAAGGCGGCCTGCACACTAGCGGAGACGGAGGCCAGCGGGTGAGCAAGCCCATAATTGAGTTGGCTGGAACACCTACCGCCGAGCTCGCCTGATTCCCGTGAACCAAGCGCCAAGGAGTCCTGCCGGGCTCACGCAGAGGGACGGCCTTGCTTTCGCTTGATCGTGCGCTTCAGGCCTCTAACGGTCCTGTAGTGACTGATCCGAGGGCCCAAGAGCTTCGCCAGAACAACAAACCCGGCAACCACGAGCAGGGCGATCCACCATTTCGTGAAGTACCAGGTGATGGCGCCGATTGCGAGCAAGGCACCCGTCATGATGAAGCCGAGCCGCTGGGCGGATCGCAGGTGCCTGAGATGATCCTTGGCTTCGGCACTCATCGCGTGCTCCTCGGAAAGGGTCTCTGCCAGCGCGATATACTTATCCGTGAGCGCGAAGATGCGCCCCTGCATCCCTGCCGTCGCGAATGTGTTGATGAGCTGCTCGTAGGCGCTCAGGAGCTCATTCCTCCATTCAAGGTTCGACGGATCCTTGGCCACCAGGTCCTCGCAAAGCTTCACCTGCCGCTCCAGCAGATTGACTGCGGCGCGCAGGTTCCGACGCGCAGCCTCGCACCTGCCGAGTTGGCCATACACCTCCGCGAGTTCCGCCTTTCCCTGCGGCGTTTCGGAGCGCTCCTTCGTGGCCGCCTCTACAAGCGCTACGACACGGCCGAAGCATTCCGCAGCCCGGTCGAAATCGGTCGCCGCCATGTAGGCACGCCCCTCCTCCTTCCATACCCCCACCCTTTCCGAGTACCACATGGCAGGTGAGGTGATGGCCACCTGCTCCTCGATCAATTGAGCGGCGCGATTCAAATACTGCAGAGCCGTTGAGAGATCGCCAACGCGCCGATGCGCGAAGGCGGCCTTCCGCAGCGACAATATGATCGCCTCGGCATTCTGGGGGCTGTTCGCTTCCTGAGGGCCTGTGCGCAGGGCCTGCTCGTAGTAGTTGAGCATGGCGTCCGCATCATCCGCCACCGAGCAGACGTTGCCAAGCTCCCAAAGGCGATAGACCGGCAAGCGTGCCTTGTCATCCCTGTCGGGGCTGGCTTCCGCAATGGCACGGGCAATCTCCAGGGCGCGCTCGTAGTCCCTTCTCGCGGCGGCATGGTCACCGGTATCCAGGTACAAAGAGGCCAGGTTGCACAGCGAGCGCATGTAATCTTCCTTCCAGAGCAGGCCTGCACCTTCATCTCCGGCATACCGGGCGGCGATCTCCTGTGCCGAACGGAAGACCTGGAGCGCGTCTTCCACCCTGCCCTGCTTCTTGGCCACCAAGCCGGCCTTGTTCAGTGCGTTCATCAGGTCGTCCTTCCACCGCAGGTTCCGGGGATCCAGGTCAGCAAGCCGCTGCGCGTGCTTGATGGCTTCCGTGTATTGGTCGTAGGCGCTCGTCAGGTTCCCCATCGCGCGGTACAGGTCTCCCAGGCGCACATGGCTCTCCCAGCGCTGGTGGGCCCAGCGGGCCGTATCCGGTCGTCGTTCTGAGAGGTACAGGGTCACCTCATGGGCCTTCTGGAAATAGGAAAGCGCTTCCTCCAGGGCATGCCCGCTCTCCAGGAGATCGCCCAGCTGAACCAGGGCGCCGGCATATTCGCTCTGCCAGAGTTCGTTGGATGGATCACGGTCGGCGAGCTGCTGTGCGAGCATGGCCTCCTTGCGGTACCAATCGGCCGCTTCCGAGCGATTCCCCTTCCCCTGCGCGAGCAGGCCCATGTTGTTGAACGAGAACCGCAGCCTGCGCATGACCTCGGTGCTGCGGGGGTCCTGGCGATAGTGCGCATCGCGGATGGAAAGGCTTCGATCAAACCACACGGCAGCTTCCTCGAGGCGCCTTGCTTGCAGCGCAAGCCGTCCGAGCTTGTTCTGGACAACGCTCAAGGACACTTGGAGCGAATGGGATGCGGGGTCCTGCTCGAGCAAGCCGCTGACGATCGCATGGTGCGCTTCATACTGGCTTCGGGCGCCCCGGATGTCTCCCTTGGACTCGTGGGATTCACCGAGCTTCAGGTGGATGTGCGCCAGTTCCATGTGCCACTGCGTGCCCTCCGGCTTCGCCTCCTGGAGCCGGCTCACCACCTCCCTGGCCTCTGACAAGCATGCGATGGCCTCGTCCGGGTTCCTCCGGTTCTGGTGGATCTCCGCCAGCTTGTGCAACGGGCGCACTTGGGCCTGCAGGAGCCGGAGGTCGCTTGCGCCGCCGGCATGGAGCTCGCGGTATAGCTCCAGCGCAGCCCTGTAATGCTCCATGGTGCGCGATGCCCGGCCGAGCCCGAGACAAGCGTCGCCGAGGTCCATCCGGAGGTTCGCATCGCGCAGCTTCAGATCCAGGTCATCGGGGTTCGCAGCACGGAAGCCCGCCAGAAGCTCCGCCGCCTCGGTGTATAGCGAGAGCGCCTTCGTGAAATCACCCATGCGCTCTTCCACATGGCCAGCGTTCACCTTGGCCAGGCATTCCATCCACCGGTCGTCGGCCTCCTCGAAAAGCTGCGCAGCCATAGCTCCGTCACGGCGCCTGGCCTGCATGTCCGGGTCGATGTTCGCACCCAGCATATGGGCCCAGCCGCGCACTTGGGCCGGCCATGCCGCGCTGCGGTACTCGTTGAGCATGCGACCCAAGCGCTCCATCTCCGGATGCACGCCGCCCGAAAGCGAGGTGCTCGCGGATTCAGCGCTCAGGCTCCGTGTGCGCAGCTCCTCGGCCAGGGCCCAGATGGCCCTGCCTCCGGAACCCGGGTCGGAGAGCAGCAGGTGGTAAGCTCGCTCTGCCCGCACATGCTCCTCGCCGCCCTGGAGGGCATCCGCCACCTTGCTGCTCAATTCCTTCAGCCTATCCGGATCCTGCTGCTGCAGTCGCTCGCGAAGCGCCAGGCGCGTGGCCTCATGCACGTTGTAGCCTGACCGTGAGGCAAAGGACTCCACCATGGGCAGTGCGATCAATGCCTGATACATCGCCTCGGAGCGCTGCTCCATTCCGCCATCCAACAAGGAGGCGAGCAGCTGCTGGTCGAACCAATGCGGAACGGCGGCAGCCTCCAGTGCCCTCCGCATCTCCTGGGGAC
>DDRC01000122.1:0-3642 GCA_002342985.1 Flavobacteriales bacterium UBA2426 | reverse complement strand
TCCTGGGGACGGCCCGAGAGGACGAGGTCCATGGAGACCAGCGCCAGCTTGCCAGGGTCGCCTTGGGCCTCCTGAAGCAGCTTGAGCTGTTCCTCGATGTTCACGGCGCGGGCTGGCTGGCGTTCAACTTGAGCAGCTCATGCACATAGCGGGGCGCACCATTGGCCATCACCAGCACCTGCCGGATGATGTTGGCATCGACCGGCTTGCCCAGCACGTGCTCCGAATAACGGCACCAGTGCTGTGGCTCCATGATGGGTGCGAGCACCTGCTTGCGCGCGAGCCTGCCGCCCCAGCGGGGATGCTCATCCGGATCCGGCACGGACTGACCCACCACCACCACACGGAGGCGCTCATTCAGCCCGGCGTGGTTGAGCAGCTGTGTGCACACCCACTGCTTCACCTCGGCATGCGCCTGCTCATACGTGTCCAGCAGGATGAGCACCGGCTCGGTGGACTCCTTGAGGTCCTCGAGGAACATGGTCCGCATCATGCCCACCGAATTACGCTCGTGCTCGCGCATGAAGCGCTGGAACCCGATGCCATGCAGGCCGGCGCGCAGGTCGTGCAGCACCTTCTCGATGGGGGACTCCTGCTTGAGGTCGGCTTTGCCCACCTGCAGGCCCTGCAGCCGGTTGAAGGCGATGTCCTCGAACGTGTTGAGAAGCACTGTCTTGCCCGAATCGGAGCGGGCGTGCAACAGGAATATCCGGTTCTCGGTGGCCCCGGTCACCAGATCGAGGAAGTGCGCCACCTCCTCCTCCCGGTCGGCCAGCCGATAGTTGAGCTCGGCGGGGCGAACCGGCCACTTCACCGCCGGCGACTCACCAGCGGCTGCGGGCCCGGCGCCGACACCATTCAGGAAATGGATGGCCAGGTCGCGGTAGTCGACGATGGGCAGGAGATTGCGGCCATGGCCCAGCCGCCGGATATGCTGGATGTGGGCGTACTGCCGCTGGGCCTGCTCCGCATCGAAGCTCCATGCCGGCTCCCGCTCAACGGCCGGGTTCACCGGCGTTGATGCATCGGGAGCGGAGGCGAGCTCGGGCGCGTAGTAGACGAACAAGGGCCGGCGGAAGTAGATGGCCAGCAAGGCCTCCCATTGGGTGTAGCTGATCGTGCAGGCGTCGAGCTCCCCGGCCGTACCGCCCGTTATGCGATCCTCGATCCGCAAGGCCTCTGCGAGGCCCGGATGATCCGTGAGCAACTGATGCACCTCCGAGCCTGTGGGGCATTTGCCCGCGCTGAGGCCCACGATATGGACGACCCCCTCCGATGTCCTGATGTAGCGGACCAGTCGATCGAGCAACTTGAAGCCATCGTCGGGCAGGTCCTCCTGCACCTTCACGATGCGTTCATTCGTGGTGAGCCGATCCTTCAACTGGCCCCGGTAGCTCCTGAACTCCGTGCTCACGCATGAGATGAAGTACTGCGCTCTGTTCATGGCCCCGGGCATGCTCCTAGCAAAGAAAGGCGTCCAGCTCTCGCCAGCAAGCCCTTTGTGCCGGAGCAGGTCATTTCACGCCTCATCCACCTCCTTGGTGTAGAGCACGCTCCATTCGGTCACTTCATGCACCAGGTCGCGCGCAATGGCCTCGCCGATCCGCAGCGCCTCGAGGCACCAGGCGCCATTATCGGTGTCCGTTTCCCCCGCGCGTGCCATGCGCGCCCTGAGCTCCGCCGCCTCCTTGTCGCGCTGGCCCAGCACCAAGTGCATGATGCGCGAGCGCTCGTGGAGGCGCTCGCACTCGCTCTGGTACTGAATGCCGCCCACGCTGGCGAGCAGCACAGGAAGAAAGGCCGCCATGCCCACCAGCAGGGGCATGGCACCGTTGATGGCCAGCAGAGCGGAACCGTCAAGCATACGCAGCAGGTACAGGGCGATGATCACCAGGTCAACCGCCAGCAGGGCCACCACCGCGCGCCGCAGCCAGATGGCCAGCCGTTCCAGGGAGCGGTGCATGCGCCCCATGGCATCGCGGTTGCGCGCATGGTAATCGAGTTGTACGCGCAGCCAATGGTCGCGCATCAGGCCGATGACCGCCGGCACATCCGGGGCGTTGGTGCGCGGGCCTGCCAGTGGCAGCGCTCCGCCAGGCCCGAAGGGGTCGATGGAGCGGACCAGCGCTTCCGCCAGCCACACCGTGGCGCTCTGGTGAAGTACGCGACTGGCGTACTGCGGCGCACTGGCCGCTGGTGGACGCAGGGCGCCCAGGCGCGGCAGGTAGTGCATGGTGCGGAGCCGCTCGGCCAGGTAACGGAAGTCAACGGCCAAGGCATTCCAGCTGTTGCGGTTGGCACTCCAGGTATTCCAGATGATGGCGGCCAGGCAGAAGAGCTTCAGCGCGCCCAGTGCCAGCAGCGCCAACGCTTCCGCTGCGCCGAAGCCCATGCGCTCCGGCCGCACCGAGATCTCCTCCTGAACCCGGAACATCACCCCGACGCCCTCGCCCAACTCGGTGTGCGTCTTGCCGATGATGAGCATGCTCAAGGCCGCGCACAGCACCGCCAGCACGGCCAATGCATAGTTCATGAGGAAGGCGCCCCGGTAGAGCCCGGTGTAATAGCGGCCCAGCTGAGCCGCACGCTGGCGGTAGGGCCGGTAGCCCGGCAACTCGCTGTCCTTCGCCGTGGCACTGCCCTGGACGAAAAGCCGTTCGAAGCGACCATAAAGACGGCCCCGCCAGGAAGGCCTATCGCGCACTTCACCGCTGAAGTAGATCCGCAGCAGCCGTGCGCCATGCTCATGGTCCGCGCGGGCGGCCGCACCGGGGTCCGGCATGTCGGGGTCGCCGGTGATGCGCTCGATCCACTCACGGAGCGGCAGTGGCGATGACAGCTGCATCTCCTGCTCCTGCTCCAGGTCCGTCGCGGAGAGGGCCATCAGGTCCTGCCAGGGCGGCACGTACTGCACCGCACCGGTACCGGTGTGCACCAGCGTCACGGGCAGGCCCAGCTGCTGCGCATTGCGCACCGTCTCCATGGTGCCGCCAGCTCCCCCTTCCGCCGCCGGATCCGCCACGGCCAGCAAGAGGTCGCACTGCCGCAGCAGATACACCGATTGCGCCCGGTACATGCGGCTTCGCATCGGCTTGCCGCGATCCACCCAGGGCTTGCCCAAGGCGCTGTCGGCCCCCTTCTCCGGCGGCTTCTCCTTCAGGTAGCGCCCATCCAGCACCAGCACATGGTCGCACTCCGCCAGGTGCCTATCGAAAGCCGCATGATGCGCGGGCGGGCGGCTCTCACGGTACTGTGCCACACTGCAGCCAAGCACCGCGTTCAGCCGGAGCTCCGCGCGTTCCTTCATTTCCTCCTTCAGCGCAAGCCAGAGCTCCGCGGCCTCGGTGTCCGCACCCTCGGCCAGTCCAGTGGTAAGCACCAGCAGCGGCCGCTGGTCGGCGTACGCGCTGGAGACCGGCCTTGCCGCGCTGTCGCGGTAGGCCTTGGCAAGCTCCAGCAGTTGCTCCACCGCGGCGCTCAGTACCTGTCGCAACGCCCGGCGCATGCCGTCCGGCGGCTCCGGTAGCGCGATGTTGCCCGCAAAGGCGATCCGCAAGGTGAGGCGGGGACGGTCCAGGCCCATGACCGCTCCAAAGTAGCGCGCCGCCGCAGTTCGCGCCTGCCCCCACCCCTGCCCCCATG
>DDRC01000028.1:10416-19645 GCA_002342985.1 Flavobacteriales bacterium UBA2426 | reverse complement strand
GTATGTGAATGCGCCCTCATGCACGAGTTGAAATGTGCCTGTGCTCAGGTTCAAGCGATAGAACTGTGAATTCGCCCACCCACCACCATTGGGATCACGTTGCACCAGGATTTCGTCACCATTGGCCGGATTGAATACTGCGTGCTTCACGAAATCCTCTTGTATCTGCAAGGTCCAATCGCCGCCTAAAGGAGGCTGGGGCAATGGGGTGCAAGGCGTATGCGACCCACAGGGGCCGGGTGCGTCGCCATTCGCTGGGCAAGGTGGCACAGGCTCAGGTTTGCGGCACGCGGCAGCGGCCAAGAGGAGCAAGTAGAGGGACGCTCGGGTTCTCATGGCCGGACTAGTAGATGATGAAGGAATGGTTACTGATCTCACCGTCCCAGGTGAAGCGCGCAGCATAAGCACCGCGAGCCAAGCCATGCAGGCTGATTGCATCACGGTCTGCGCCGGCAGGTACGCGATGTCGCTTCACCAACCGGCCCATAGCGTCAACCACGAGGATATCCACGGGCGAAGCAGTCGTGTGGTTGAAGTCGATCTGCACACGATCCGTGGCCGGATTAGGCCATAAGCGCGTGGCCTCGGAAGCTCCTTCCTCCGCTTCCGATTCGCCTACGGAGAGCTGTTTGTGCAAGTGCAGCGAATACGCGGTCTTGGCCTGGAAGGGATTGCTGGGCCACCAGGCGGACACCGCCTGACCCGAGCTGCTGGCGATGATGTACCAGCCCGTGGTGGTCATGGTGATCTGGGCCGTGTGGTCGGTGACCACCGCCTCGTAAGTGCTGCCGTAGCTGCTGCTGATGCTATTCTCCGGAAAGGAGCCTGTGGTGCTGCTCTCGCGCGGCCAATGGCCGATGATGAAATCAGTGGTCGGGAACGCATCAACATAGGTGTGCGTGGCATCCACACGCGTGGCATAGTAGTACCCATTGGGCTGCCCAGCCGCATTGCCGCTCAGGTAAACCAGCTGGTCCGGGAACTGCACGAAGGAGGAGCTGGCGGGAGGCTGGTTGTGGTACACGTAGTACGGATAGGCCACCTGCTCCATCGCGGCTCCCGCATCCAATAGGCCATGGCCGTTGTACGCATCGTAGCCGATTGTCCATCCGCTGAAGGGATCACCAACAACGTCATAGGCATTCTTCTCCAAGATGCGCTCGATGTCCTCCGGTGCCAGGTTGTTCATGTAGGCATTGCTGATGGTGTTATGCTCACTGTGCATAAGTGCCGCAACCCCGGCCGCGTGCGGCGCGGCGGCCGATGTGCCACGGAAGCAATCGTAGCCTGTCGGTGCCGGTATGCACTGCGCGAAGTTGAAGGGCGCATCGGCTGTGGAGGTGACCAGGCGAACTGTGCCCGGTGCAATCAGGTCCATGCCTTGGCTAAAGCTGCTGTTCAGTACATCGCCGTTGACTGTGGACATGTAAGCTCCATCGGTTCCGCTTGCACCCACGCTGAGCACAGCATGGTCATTGAGGTTGTTGCCGCCCAGCGTTGCGGGGAGGAAGCCTACCGTGGTTCCCGAGTTGCCACGGGCGGCAGCGAACACCGTTTTGTTCCGGTAGGCGAACTGCACGGCATCACGCATGAGCGGGTTGTAGCAGAAGATGGTGTTCAAGTAGCAACCGTAACTATTGTTGAGCACATGCACGCCGTACCATGGGAATTGGCCGGGCACGTAGCCTGGGTAATAGTTGCCTGGCACAGCACCCGAACCGTGAATGATGGCCACTGCGGCATTCGTGCTCTCATAATTGGTGCCTAGGCTTACGAGCGAGCAGCCGGGCGAAACGGTGCCGTCGTGATCGCCGCCCGCGATTCCGGCTATTCCGATTCCGTTATTCCGTTTGGCCGCGATGATGCCTGCGCAGGCGGTGCCGTGTTCGGTTTGGCCCACTGAGCCCGGCTCATAGGGCGTGTTGCTCATCCAGTCGAACCCGCCAATGACCACCCCGGAGAGATCCTCATGGTCTCCATACGTGGTGTGATCGACCACGCCGACCTTGATAGCCGGGTTGCCGGTATTGATTCCCCATGCCGGTTCCATGTTGATGCTGGCATCCGGATAGGGCTCCATGGGCACGATGCTGTATTGCCTGGACAGCAAGGGGTCGTTCGGCAGGTTCGTCGGCTCATACACCGTATTGGCGCATGCATAGAAGATCGCCTCGGGCATGGTGCTCAAGCTGTCGATAGCAACCTGCACATCGAGCGCAGGGCCGATGCCGAGAAGGAAGGTTGTCCAGAAATCGGGCACGGGTTCTTCCTCACCGAGCCGGGTGATGGTGATGCTGTCCGCTGAGGTCATCCAGCGGAAGACTTTGTAAACAGGGAGTCTTCGTCCTGCTGTAGCGCCTATGCCGAGCTTCTCCCCGATGGCACCGGCGAGACTGTCCGACACGATTTTGTCCAAGGTTCCGAATTCCCATTGAGGGTCATCAACAGCATCCAAATTGATCACGCTTCGATTGTACTTCACCACGACCTCTTCAGCTACGCAAAGGGGAGTGCCTTCGGTATCATATAGCCAGCCATCAGGCTTCAACGTGGCTGTGTACTTCAAGGTGGCCATCATCGGCCCCGTGATGGTCTGGGAAGGGCCGCATACGTAGACGTGGTTGCCCTCTACCAAGAGGTCGAGCGCGCGGTCATCGCCTGCAAGGCCATCGTACTCCTTATCCCATTGCAGCGCTCCGTCTCCGCCGAACATGAGCGTCAGGAAATTGTCGTTGACGCCATTGTTCGCGATTCCGACCACGATGACGCCTCCGTCATTGGTCACCGCCATTCGTTGTGCTTCGCAGGCATGGGTGGGGTCCAAGGCGGAATAGCGCTTCTCCCCAAGGGCCGTACCGGAGCCATCATACTTGATCACCATGATGTCCGTGCCGCCGTTGCTCTTCCGGGTGTAACCGGCCACATAGACATTCCCTTGGTCATCTCCCTTCACGGCCTTGCCGGCATCATCAAGCCCTCCGCCGTCGAAGTTCACGACCCAGTCCACTTCGAACGAGCTCGATATCTTCACGGTTTGTGCGTCCTTCTGCCCGTTCACCTCCCTGAAGCCGGTGATGTAGACGGAACCTTGCGCGTCCTGGTCGAACGCGAGCACTTGGTCAAGCCCCAATCCGGGGATGTTCACCCGGGCCTCATCAATCTGGGCACCCGTGAGCCGATGGTACTTCACCGTTGCGTAGTCCCAATTCAACGGGTCGCTGGCCGATGCACCGGTGATGATGGGGTTCCCATCGGCATCGTTGGCCAATCCGACTCCCCCATCGTGGAAGCCGCTGTAGTCATAGGTGGCCGACCAGAGTAGCGTGCCGTTCGGAGCGTACTTGAGCAATAGGAAGTCGCTATTGCTCAGGCTCACGGCAGTTGCTCCGCCCACGTAGATGCTGCCATCACTGGTGCGCAGGATCGCGCCGGGAATGTCTGCTCCGTTGTACGGGCTGTTCCAATGGGCAGTCCATTCAACATCACCGTTGCCTGAGAGCATCATGACCACAATATCCTGCGCGCTGTTCGCCAGGCTAACAACTCCGGTGACCACGAATCCGCCTGTTTCTGTCGCGGTCGCTGCAATGCCGTAATCCAGCCCGCCACCTGGGCTTCCATATGTCTGCTGCCAGATTACATCGCCAGCAGGCCCGTATTTCGTGACCAGGATATCAACGTCTCCGGGCGCTACGGTGGTGTTGCTCACCACCGCCAGGTGCCCTTGTCCATCCTTGACGCTCGCCGCCCAATTCAATTCGGCGGGTTGGCCATTCGCTTGCACCCAATCCCTGTTCACATAGAACTGGCCGTTAGAGGTATTCGTGCCAAATAGACAGATTCCGACAAGGAAGAAGGAGATCAGCAGCCGCCAGCTTAAAGCGCTGAAGGCGCTACGAACCAGACTGGAGGATTGGTGGATACTCCTTGCTGAGCATGCAGAGGAGAGAGCAGCAATAAGCGCCTGCGGTCGAGCTGTCGGGCTGTCGGGCTGTCGGGCTGTTGCATTCTCCAAATGAATTGAAACCGAAGGTAGAAGTCCTGTTGAATCATGCAAGTCCCATCTCTGCCAATATCGGCGGAGCATTCCTACACCTTGAGGGTCTTCCAAGGGCCGCGCTCCTCCATGGCGGCATGATAGGCGGCACCTCAGCGGCGCTCCTTCGGCAGGTCGAACCGGATGCTGACCTGGATGCTGCTGCGCACGCGTTGGCCGTCCTTGATGCCCGGCTCCCACGGGATGCGGTAGAGCAGGCGCAGCGCCTCGTCCGTGCAGCCGCCTCCCACATCCTGAAGCACATGCATGTTGGTCACGCTGCCGGTGGGCTCCACCACGAACTCGGCCTTCACAGTGCCGTCCAGGCTGTAGCGCATGGCCTCGGCCGGGTACCGCATCTCGCGTGCGATGTAGGAAGGCAGCCCGCTCATGCCATTGGGGATGGCGGGCTGCACCTGGGAGTCGACCTGCTTGGGCGCATGCACCGAGCGGGACGTGTCCGCCGGAAGGGTGAAGCGCTCGCCTGTGCGGACCTTGCGTTCCTTGGCCCAGCGCTTATGGCGGCCCGGTTCAAAGGGGATGGCGAGATGCTGCTCCTGCCCCGAGCAGAGCTCACCGGCGGTAGCCGGCCGCCACAGCACCATGCGCGCCACGCGGAGCGCTTCGGCATCGCACTCCGGCGAGAGCGCCTTGCCCACCCGGAGCGACCGCACCTCCCCGTTGGGGGCCAGGCGTGCGGTGACGACCACCTCGCCCTTGATGCCGGCCTCCAGGGCCACGGCCGGATAGTGCAGCTCCTGCTCGAACAGCTTGTCGAGCGCTGCCTTTCCGCCGGTGGCCATGCAGGTGCCCTCCGTCTGGGCATGGGCGGCGAGGCTCGCCGCAGCGAGCAGCAGGAAGGGCAGGGCACGGGTCATGGAGCTGGGGTTCGGTATTTTTGCGGCATGTCCGCTGCAAAGTTGAGGCCGGGAGACCGTGTCACCTACATCGATGAGGTGGGCGGTGGGGTGGTGCTCCGGCCCGGCCGCCCCGGGCATGTGGTGCTGCGCACGGACGACGGCTTCGAATTGGAGCAGCCCGAGCGGCGCTTGGTGGCGGTGCAGGAGGAGCAGCGCAAGGCGCATCTCCGGGTGTCGGACCATGCCGTGGGCATGCGGGTGGCGAATGACATCCTTGAGGAGAAGCGCGGGAAGCGCCCGTCCATCAGGCCGGGCAAGACGCCGAAGAAGCCCGAGGACAACAGCGTGGCGGAAGTGGACCTGCACCTGCACGAGCTGGTGGACGACGAGCGGCGGCTGAGCGACGGGGAGAAGCTGGAGTTCCAGATGCGCTATTTCGAGCGCGCGCTGGAGAGCGCCATCCGCAACGGCAAGCGCAAGCTCATCGTCATCCACGGGGTGGGGGAGGGGGTGCTGCGCGAGGAGGTGCGGAAGGTGCTTCAGTATTACGATGGCGTCCAGTTCCACGACGCCGACATGCGGCGCTACGGATCGGGCGCCACGGAGGTGATCATCCTGCGCCATCGCTAGGCGCATTCCGTTCCTTGGCATCCTGTGCATCGCTCCACCGCCGGTCTGCGCAAGCGGGCCGGAGGAAAGTCCGGGCAGCGTAGGGCACCGTGCTTCCTAACGGGAAGGGGTGCCGCTGGGAACAGCGGCGCCACGGAAAGTGCCGCAGAAAGGGAAACCGCCGGCCGCAAGGCAGGCAAGGGTGAAAAGGTGGTGTAAGAGACCACCAGCGCCGGTGGCGACATCGGCGGCTTGGTAAACCCCACGGGCTGAAAGACCATGTATACCGGGGCTTCGCCGCAAGGCGGATAAGGGCGGCCCGTCCGATCCCGGAGGGTAGGTCGATCGAGGCCGCGCGTGAGCGCGGTCCCAGATAGATGGTGGGGGTCCCGTGCGAGCGGGATACAGGACCCGGCTTACAGATGCACAGGCCTTCATGAGGGGCTCCTGCACGGCGACGGCCAGTGCGGGGGCCCTTCACCTTTTTTCACGGGTCGACCGCGCTTGGCCCGATGTTGGCCCGTGCGGCCCGGTACCTTTGGCCGTCGTGATCCGCCATGTCCGCCTCGTCCTGCTGCTGGCCCTGCTGCCCACCGCGGCCTGGGCGCAGGACCTCGTCACCATCAGAGGCCAGGTGACCTCATCGGCCAATGACCGCGCGTACTACGACCTGATGATCGTGAACAAGCGCTCGCGCACAGGGGCGTTCGGCAATCCCGATGGCAGCTTCGTGGTGCAGGCACTGCGCACCGATACGCTGCTGATCGGGTCGGTGGGGCACCGCACGGCCATGATCACCATGGCCGACAGCGTGCCCAAGCCCGAGTACCGCGTGCTGGTGCGCCTGCTGCCGCTGGTGGTCCGCCTGCCGGAGGTGGAGGTGCTCAGCCCGCGCACCTTGGAGCAGATCCAGAAGGACATCGAGAAGCTCGGCTACCGCGACAGCGACTACCGCATCAGCCAGGTCGACGCCCTGCAGAGCCCGATCACCTTCCTCTACCAGGAGTTCAGCCGCCGCGAGCGCAGCAAGCGGCTCGTGGCCCAGATGCGCAATGAGGACCGCAAGCGGGAGCTGCTCCGCGAGCTGCTGCAGAAGTACGTGGAGTACGACATCATCAACCTCAGTGATGAGGCCTTCGATGACTTCATCGACTTCTGCGCCGTGCCGGACGAGGTGATCAAGGGGCTTACGCAGTACGAGTTCCTGCTCTACGTGAAGAAGAAGTACGAGCTCTACGGCAGCCTCGGCCCAACGCGCAGGCACTGAACGCCGTGTCGAGCACCCAGGCCATCCGCCCGCGCTGCCTTGTTCGGGCGTTGATTGCCCTGCTGGCGGTGCTGCCAGCGGCGCATGGGCTCAGGGCGCAGCCCGACACGCTGCTGCGGCACATCGCATTGGACGAGGTGGTGATCTCCGCCCAGGCAGAGGGCTTCGATGTGGCGGCCTTTGTCCGGCGCGTGCGCACGGACACCACCTTCCACAAGGCCTTCCTCAACACGCGCCATCATCCGCACCTCCTGCACTCCGAGGTGCGCGTGCGCGCCAAGGGCGATCGGGAGACGGCGACGATGTACCGGAGGGCGCGACTCGTGCGCGATGGCCGGCGGGCCGAGCAGCGGGTGGACTCGGTGCGCGAGACGGGCCGCTTGCGCGACCGCAAGGGGGAGTACCGCTATCTCACCGTGGAGATGTACGATGATGTCTTCTTCCCGAAGGGCGCCTTCACCGCCGACAACACCGTGGCCGGCAGGAGGCTGGAGGTGGAGCGCGGGAACCGCTTCGAGAAGTACAAGGGCGAGCTGAAGAAGTTCATGTTCGACCCGGGCACCGAGATCGCCAGCGTGCCCTTCATCGGCGACAAGCTCGCGCTCTTCAGCCCGGAGATGGCGCCGCTCTACGACTTCCGCATCTGGGCCGATGAGCGGGGCGGGCGCCCCTGCTGGGTCTTCAGCGCCCAGGCCAAGCCCGGCTTCCGCGACGGCCGCACGGTGATCAAGACCATGGATACCTGGTTCGACCAGGCTACAGGTGATGTGCTCGCGCGCAGCTACCGCATCGCGCATGCGTCGGTGTTCCTCGATTTCGACATCACGATCCATGTGCGCAACGTGCGCATCGGTGATGCCTTGGTACCGGTGCGCGTCGACTACGACGGCGACTGGGACATTCCCTTCAAGCAGCGGGAACTGGTCCGCTTCTGGCTGGAGTACGGAGAATGGCAGGCTGTGCCCTGAGACGTCGGAACGCCGCCCCCGTGCAGGCCGCTCGAACGGCGCCGCTCAATGGCCCCGGGCGGCGAGGTAGCGCTCGGCATCAAGGGCTGCCATGCAGCCGGTGCCTGCGCTGGTGATGGCCTGGCGGTACACCTTGTCCGCGGCATCGCCCGCCACGAACACGCCCGGCACGTTCGTCCGCGTGCTGTCCGGTGCATGCTTGATGTAGCCCTGCTCATCCATGTCGAGCCAGCCCTTGAAGATCTGCGTTGCCGGCGTGTGGCCGATGGCGAGGAAGAGGCCCGTCACATCCAGGCGGCCCTCGGCGCCGGTCTTGTTGTTCACGATGGTCAGGCCTTCCACGCGGTCGGCCCCGTGCACGTCCTTCACCTCGGTGTTGAAATGCACCTCGATGTTGGGCGTGTTCTCCACCCGGTGCTGCATGGCCTTGGAGGCGCGGAACCGGTCGCTGCGCACGAGCATGTGCACCTTGGGGCAGAGCTTGGCCAGGTAGGTGGCCTCTTCGCAGGCGCTGTCTCCGGCGCCCACCAGGGCCACGGTCTGGCCGCGGTAGAAGAAGCCGTCGCACACGGCGCAGGCGGTGACACCGCCGCCGATGTCGCGCAGGCGGATCTCATTGGGCAGCCCGAGCCATTTGGCGCTGGCGCCCGTGCTGATGATCACCGCGTCGGCGTGGATCTCCTTGGTGTCATCCACCCAGACCTTGTGCACGGGGCCGGAGAAATCCACCTTGGTCACCCATCCGTGGCGCACGTCGGTCTGGAAGCGCAGCGCCTGTTTCTTCAGGTCCTCCATGAGCTCAGGGCCTGTGCGGCCATCCGGGTAGCCGGGGTAGTTGTCCACCTCGGTGGTCTGCGTGAGCTGGCCTCCGGGCAGCGGGCCCTCGTACAGCACGGGCTTCAGGTCTGCGCGGGCGGCGTAGATGGCAGCGGAGTAGCCGGCGGGGCCGCTCCCGATGATCAGGCAGTGGACGTGCTCAGGTGTGCTCATGGTTCAGGGGCGGCAAAGCTAACCGCGACCCGGCCATTGCGCGTGACCGCCGTCACGGTGCGCACACCACGGTGTCGAGCCACGAGGCGTAGCCCACCCAGATGCCCAGTCCGCCGTTGATGTTGGAGCGTACGTTCGAGGGGTTGCTGAATGCATCGCCCTGCGAGGTGACGTTGATGGAGTAGCTGTTGAAGAAGCGGTACTCCGCCTGGCCGATGCTGGCGAATTTGACCACCACGGTGTCCCCGCGCTTGAAGTAGCCGCTCTCCTCGTTGTTGTCATCCTCCGCGCCGCTGAAGGCGACGTTGCCGCGGTTGTAATCGAAGTCGAAGGTCAATCCGTTCACATAGCGGTCCTCGAACGCGCCGAACAACGGGGAGATGAAGCGGTCGTCCTTCGGGCGGCCATTGCTCCCAAGGTTGATTCGCCGGGCGAACCAGCGGTAGGCGTTGCCGATGGTGTCCGGGTCGGAAAGGCGGCCCCAGATGAAGCCGAGGCT
>DDRC01000028.1:6928-10136 GCA_002342985.1 Flavobacteriales bacterium UBA2426 | reverse complement strand
CCCGTGGCCGCCGAAGCCAGGACCAGCACGGAATCCGGGAGGCCTGCGCTGCAGATGCGGTCCAGTCCGTGCACGGTGGTTCCGTCATCGACGGTCACCGTATCGGCATCGCTGATGAAGACCGCGGCGATGGCTGCCAGGTTGGTAGGGGCGAAGTAGCTCTGGGTGCGGGTGAGCAGCACGATCGGCCGCTGGCCGTTCTCGATGCTGCCCTCCACCACCACCTTGGCGCCGGTGTCGGGCAGCTCTACGGTGATCTCCTTTTCGCAGCCGGCCAGCAGGATGGCGGCGCTGAGCAGGGCGATGGGCAGGTGGCGGCGCATGGTCAGAACTTGAAGTTCCAGGTGACGGATGGGAGGATGGCGAAGAGGGACACCTGCTTGGCCACCACTTGGAAGTTGCCTTCGGCCGGATTGCCCACCGCATCGAAGTAGATGAAGTAGGGGTTCATCCGGTTGTAGGCGTTGTAAACGCCGAAGGTCCAGCTGCTGGTGAAGCGCTTGGGCACCTGCTGCACCTCGCCTGTGGCGGGGTCCTTCACCTCGCGGGTGTCGCGGCCGTTGAGCGTGGCGCTCAGGTCGAGGCGGTGGTAGGGGGCCATGCGGTAGCCGTTCCGCTCGGTGTATTCGCTCACCAGGCGCCCTTCGATGAAGTAGCGGTTCACGGGGATGGTGACGGCCTGCCCCGTGGCGTACACGAAGGCCGCGCCGAAGGACCAGCGCTTGTTGAGGTCGTACGAGGCCACCACGCTGAGGTCGTGCCGCCGGTCCCATCGGCTGGGGAACTCACGGCCTTCGTTGATGTCCGGGAAGCGCCGCATGGTCTTGCTCCAGGTGTAGCCCAACCAGCCGGTGAACTTGCCGGTTCGCTTCTTCAGGAAGAGCTCCGCGCCATAGCTGTAGCCGTCGCCGAACACGAGCTGGTTGTCGTAGTTGGCGTTCCCGTTCTCCTGCGGCTGCGCGCCTTCGGCGTACTCGATGAGGTTGTCGAAGTCCTTGTAATAGACCTCGATGGAGGCCTCCACCACGTCCTCGAACAGGTCGCGGAAGTAGCCCGCCGCGTACTGGGTGCCGATCTGGGGCTTCACGCGGGTGCCGCTGGGGATCCACACATCGGTGGGCAGGGCCACGGAGCTGAAGCTGGCCAGGTGCACGTACTGCTGCCCCCGGTTGAAGGAGGCCTTGATGCTGCTGTTGGGGCCTGTGCGGTAGCGCATGCTCAGCCGCGGCTCGAGCGCCATGTAGCTCGCGATGGGGCGGCCCGGTGAGATCTCGTCCTTGCGTACGGTCCGGCCGCGGTCGTCCTGGATGTAGTCCGTGTAGGGCCCCACATGGTCGAAGCGGGTGAAGCGCACCCCGGCGTTGATGCGGAGCGCATCGGTCACATCGAAGTCATCCATCACGTAGAGCGCCGTTTCGTGCGCGTGCAGCTTCGGCGGAGCGTCGATGTTGAATTCGGTGTCGCCGCTGCTCACGTTCACCGTGCTGGTGGTGTAGATGTGATAGATGTACTGCCCCCCGTATTTCAGCTGGTGCCGGGCGTTGGGGTAGTGCGAGAGGTCCACCTTCAGCCCGTAGTCCTTGATGCCGCTGAAGAGGCTGAAGGCGAACTGGTCCTGCTTGGCGGCGAACTCGAAGCTGTAATCGCTGAAGGTGGCCGTGGCATTGAGGAACAGCTTGGGGCCGAAGACGTGGTTCCACCGCGCGCTCAGGGTGGTATTCCCCCAGGGGATCCGGAAGTTGGGCCCGTTGGAGCCCTGTCCTTGGAAGCTGAAGACGTCCCGGCCGAAGTAGCCGCTCAGGTAGACCCGGTCCTTCTCGCCCAGGCGGTAGTTGGCCTTGGCATTGAGGTCGTAGAAGTAGTAGCCCGAGCCGGCGAAGGCCGCCGTATCGCTGATGAAGGGCTTGGTGAGCACATCGATGTAGGTGCGCCGGCCCGATACGATGAAGGAGCCCTTGTCCTTGACGATCGGCCCCTCCAGGGTGAGGCGGGAGGCGATTAGGCCGATGCCGCCCTGGCCGTGGAAGGCTTTCTCGTTGCCCTCCTTCATGTTGATGTCGAGCACCGAGGAGATGCGGCCGCCGTAGTTCGCCGGCATGCCCCCTTTGATGAGCTCGATGTTCTTCACCGCATCGGCGTTGAACACGCTGAAGAAGCCGAAGAGGTGGGAGGCGTTGTACACCGTGGCGTTGTCGAGCAGGATCAGGTTCTGGTCGGGACCGCCCCCGCGCACATAAAAGCCGCTGTTCCCCTCGCCGTTGCTCTTCACGCCGGGCAGGAATTGGATGGTCTTGAGGATGTCCACCTCGCCCAGCAGGACAGGCAGGGTCTGCAGCCGCTGCACATCCAGGTCGACGGTACTCATGCGCGTGTCCTCCGTGTTGTCCTGCTTGCGTTCGCCTACCACCTCCACCTCCTTCGCCATGATGGCCTTCGGGCGGGCGTCGATGTTGAGCTTGAGGTCGCCGGTGATCGTCACCTTCTTGGTGAACTCCTCGAAGCCGATATAGCTCATCGCCACGGTCCAGGTGCCGGGCTCCACGTTGAGGACGTAATAGCCGGCCACGTTCGTGGCGGCTCCGCGCATGGTCTCCTTGATGTAGACGTTGGCGCCGATCAGCGTCTCGCCGCTGGAGGCGTCCTTCACGTAGCCGCTGATGGTGGCAGAGCGCTGCGCAAAGGCCGCGAGAGCCTGGAACAGGACCGCAGCGAACAGGAGGACGCGATGGTAGGGCATGCGTTTACGGGGCGCCAAAAGTATCCAGGGGTGCAACGGAATCTGTCCCGTCGGTACCTCCGGTCGGCCGCTCGTAACAACAGCAACGCACAGCGCGATGTTCGCAAGCCGTGCCGATTTGACCTGCTCGAAACGCTCGGGGAACGTGGCCGGTCGCACTTTCGCTCCAGTAGAACCTCCGCCATGCCACGCACCAGCACCATCAGGGACGGTTACGCCTGGGTCACCCTCGCCGTGTACCTGGCGGTTGCAGCGCTGGCCCTGGCCACTTCGTTCATGTGAGGCGGATTCGCCCGCCTGCGGCGAAGTCTGCACGGACTCCGGAGAAGCGTGCAGTGTACGGCATGGACCGCACAGGCGATGGACCGGTCGATTCCCACCGAGGGGGGTGCCACGGCAACCGAAGCGGGCGGCCCTTCGTGCCGCTTGGTTCCTTCGTTCCGTGCGACCGCTTGTGCAAGCACGCCGTGG